>NZ_CP159403.1:1535000-1707124 GCF_040500525.1 Azospirillum formosense
CGACAAGCTGGAGGGCCGTGAGCTGCAAGCCTTCGAACAGACCGTGCGGTCGCTGGAGAAGACCTTCGAGCAGGCGCGCAGCGGTCTCCAGCTCGCCCGCACCCCGGGCACGCACGAGGACAAGGGCTGCACCAAGGCGACGACCTGCTGAGGCGCCGCCCCGCCTACTCCTGGTGAAGGAAGCGGCGGATGGCGCTGGCGAGGATCTGGACGCCCTTCTCCTCGTCGTCCGCCATCTTGCGGAGACGGTCGCGCATGGCCTGAACCTGCGGCTTCATCTGGGCCGCCTTGGCGATGGCCAGTTGCGCCTCTTCCGGTTTCATGTCGTTGTCGGCCATGGCGTGCTCCTTCCACTCGCAACCAGGATGAGACAGTCGGCGCCGTCTTTCAACGGTCCCTTCACTAAAGCGAACTTCCGTTCGCTTTAGACTCACATCGCCTCACTTGCCGGCGGGCTTCGGCCGCATGTGCGGCCGGGACCGCCGTCGCGATCCAAAGCGGATTGCAATCCGCTTTAACGGAACAGGCCGACGCTCTCCACCGCCTGGCCGCCGGTCCCCAGCTTGAATTCCGTGACGCCCGGCGCGCTGTCCGGGTTGATGCCGCCGAGGTCGAGCCAGCCCACGCCGCGCGCCTTCAGCGCCAGCGCTGCCCGCCACAGCACCAGCCGCATCGCGCCGCTCTTGCGCCCCGACTCGCTGGACCAGCCGATCTGGTAGGTGGCCGAACCGCCATGGATGTAGAAGAGCGCGCTCGCCGCCGGAGCGGCGGATTTCGAACGGTCCTCCAGCGCGGCGGCCATCAGCACCCCGTCGCCTTTCCCGCCGCCTTTCAGCAGCCCGTTGCGGATGCGCACGGCCAGCGCGCCGGTCATCGGGCGGAACTGTTTGGTCAGGGCCTGCTCATGCTCCTGCTTCATCAGCCAGGGCAGGTTCTTGGCCTCCCAGTCGAGGTCGATGACCAGACCGGCCTTTTCCGCCCCCTTGAGGCGCTGGCGCCAGTCGCGGGCCATCGCCGCGCGCAACTCCTCCTCGCCGCGGGACAGGTCGAGCCAGACCGTGCGGTAGCCGGGGCCGAAGCGGCGGAAGCCGCAGCGTTGCAGCATCGCCTCGGCCTCCGGCCCGGCGGCAAGTTCCGGCAGCAGGCTGGCCCGGTTCAGCGGGTTGTCGGAACAGGCGCGGCGGAGCAGGCGGAAAACCGCCTCCTGAGTCCCCAGATCCGGCTCCGCCCCGTCAAGCCAGAGCGGGCCACGATGGATCTGGCGCTGGTGGAACAGGCGCAGCGTGCGCCGCTCCAGAAGCTGGACGATTCCGATGGGCGCGCCGTCCCGACGGATCAGGCCGAGCCGCGGCACGAAGCCGTGGGTGCGCCCCATGGCGCCGGCGTAGGCGAAGCACTGCGGCAGGGTGGAGCGGGGAACGCGGGCAAAGAGCGCGCCCCATTCACCCACCGTCCCCTCGTTCCACAGGATGGTGACGGCGCCTTCGCTGGAAATCGGTGACGGCATGGGCGGGGCCGGCCTCAGGCGGGCGGCAGGGCCGAGGTGGCCTCTTCCACCTGGGCGAAGCTCGGCCGGTATTCGGGCTCCAGCACGTTTCGCGAATATTCGACCGAGATGGCCGGCGCGTAGCCGGACAAATGCGCGATCAGGCCGATCTTCATCGCCTGATAGTATTTCCCTTCGGCGTGGTAGATGTTTTTCAGGCCGCTGGCGATCGGCGCCAGGAAGCCGTAGGCGACGAGAATGCCGGTGAAGGTGCCGACCAGCGCGCCGCCGATCAGCTTGCCCAGAACCTCCGGCGGCTCGGTGATCGATCCCATGGTGTGGATCACGCCCAGCACCGCCGCCACGATGCCCAGCGCCGGAACGGCGTCGGCGACCGCCTGGATGGCGTCGGCGATCCGCTGGTGCTCGTGGTGCATGGTCTCGATGTCCTCGTCCATCAGGTCGACCAGCTCGTGCGGGTTGTCGGCCCCGAGCGACATCAGACGCAGGTAGGTGCAGAGGAAGGATATGGCGTGGTGGTCGCCGTAGAATTTCGGGAACTGCTGGAAGAGTGGTGAATCCTCGGGTTTCTCGATGTGCTGTTCAAGGGCGAGCAATCCCTTGGTCTTCGCGATCTTGAAGACCTGATACATCATGGTGAGAAGTTCGAGAAAATCGTCCTTCTTGTATTTTGGCCCTTTGAACAGATGGCCGAGTTCCTTGCCGGTGTGTGTCACCACCGCTTTTGGATTGGCGATCAGGAACGCGCCGGCGGCGGAGCCCAGGATGATCATGAACTCGAAGGGCATCCACAGCACGCCCAGATGGCCGCCGCCCAGGACATAGCCCCCGAAGACGCTGAACACCACGACGCCGAAGCCGATCATCACGAACATGTCTTCCGTCCTCCAGCGTCATTTTCCGTGCCTTGGCCGGTCCGCGTCGCGGAACGCCGGCCAGGCGGGGGTGCTTGCGTTCTGCCGGCCCAGTGACGCAGCAATCCCTTGAGTTTTTGTAAATCACCCGGCGTCGGACGCGATCCTAGCCGTGACAAAGGATCGTGTCACGAAAGGAGTACCCGAAAAGCGACCCGCCGCCGTAGCGCGCGCAAAAGAAAAGGGGCCGCCCGCGGGCGGCCCCTCTTCACGCGCTCGGACGATTCGGCGACGGCCGGCTCAGCCGATCCGCCAGGTGTCCGGCGCCTTCTCCAGACGCTTGAGGAGCGCCACGCGCTGCTGCTCGATCTCGTCCGGCAGGTGGCTGCCGAAGCGGTTGAACAGCTCCTCCTGGTCCTTGGCCTCGGCCTCGGCTTCCTTCCGGTCGATGTCCATGATCTTCCGGAACTTGTCCTCGGCGAAATCGAGACCGGCCCAGTTCAGGTCCTGGTAGCGCGGCATGTAGCCGAACGGGCTCTCCGCCGCATCCACCGCACGGCCGCGGACGCGGTCGACGATCCAGCGCAGGACGCGCATGTTGTCGCCGAAGCCCGGCCAGACGAACTTGCCGTTCTCGTCCTTGCGGAACCAGTTGACGCGGTAGATGCGCGGCAGGTTCTCCACCTTGCCTTCCATCGCCAGCCAATGGTTCCAGTAGTCGGCCATGTTGTAGCCGCAGAAGGGCAGCATGGCGAAGGGGTCGCGGCGGATGGCGGCCTGGCCGACGGCGGCGGCGGTCGCCTCCGAGCCCATGGTCGCCGCCCAATAGACGCCCTCGCGCCAGTTGTAGGCCTCGAACACCAGCGGGAAGGTCTTGGACAGGCGGCCGCCGAAGATGAAGGCGGAGATCGGAACGCCCGCCGGGTCCTCCCAGGCCGGATCGATCGACGGGCACTGCGCCGCCGGGGCGGTGAAGCGCGAGTTCGGGTGCGCGGCCGGACGGCCCGACGCCGGGGTCCAGTCGTTGCCCTGCCAGTCGATCAGGTGGGCCGGCGCCTCGTCGGTCAGACCCTCCCACCACACGTCGCCGTCGTCGGTCAGCGCGACGTTGGTGAAGATGACGTTGGCGTTCAGGGTCTTCAGGGCGTTCGGGTTCGACTTGATGCTGGTGCCCGGCGCCACGCCGAAGAAGCCGGCCTCCGGGTTGATGGCCCGCAGCGTGCCGTCCGGCTGCGGCTTCACCCAGGCGATGTCGTCACCGATGGTGCGAACCTTCCAGCCTTCGAACTCGGCCGGGGGGACCAGCATGGCGAAGTTGGTCTTGCCGCAGGCCGACGGGAAGGCGGCGGCGACGTAGGTCTTCTCGCCCTCCGGGCTCTCCACGCCGAGGATCAGCATGTGCTCGGCCAGCCAGCCCTGCTCGCGGCCCATCGAGGAGGCGATGCGCAGCGCGAAGCACTTCTTGCCGAGCAGGGCGTTGCCGCCGTAGCCCGAGCCGAAGGAGACGATCGAATGATCGGCCGGGAAATGCACGATGTACTTGTGCTCGGCATTGCACGGCCACGCCACGTCCGGCTGGCCGGGCTCCAGCGGCGCGCCGATGGAGTGCAGGCAGGGCACGAAGTCGCCGTCGCCCAGGATGTCCAGCACCTTCTGGCCCATGCGGGTCATCATGCGCATGTTGACCGCGACATAGGGGCTGTCGGAGATCTGCACGCCGATGTGGGCGATGTCGGAGCCCAGCGGCCCCATGCTGAAGGGCACCACATACATGGTGCGGCCCCGCATGCAGCCCTCGAACAGGCCGTCCAGCTTCGCCTTCATCTCCGCCGGGGCGACCCAGTTGTTGGTCGGGCCGGCGTCCTCCTTGCGCTCGGAGCAGATGAAGGTCCGGTCCTCGACGCGGGCGACGTCGCCCGGATCGGAACGGCAGAGGTAGGAATTCGGGCGCTTGGCCTCGTTCAGCTTGATGAAGGTGCCCGATTCCACCATCTCGGCGCACAGGCGGTCGTATTCCTCCTGCGATCCGTCACACCAGTGCACCCGCTCGGGCTTGCACTTGTTCGCGATCTCCTCGACCCAGGCCAGGAGCTTCTTGTTCCGCGTGCGCGTTGTTCCGGTCATCCTTTGCCTCTCAACTCGTCTCCGGGTTCGCCGCCCCTGGAATCGGGGGCCGGCGCCCGGAGGTCTGGACGGCTGGCCTTTTCGGCCCTTATCGAAGCCGTCCTTGTTCGGTGGCGGTGTCGTTCCGCCGGCTCAAACCACCGCAGCCCGGCCTGCAGGCCGGACGGCGGTCATCCCGACGCGCCCCCCGGGCGCGCCCGATGTCCTGATTGGCAAGAGAGGGGTGGCCCGAGGGCCACAAACCCAAAACGGCAACGGGTCGGTCCGTTATGGTCCACTGACGTTTTCTCCTGGTTGCGCTCTTTTGCGCGCCGCTTGCCGCGGCGTCGTGGTTAGCCGTCACGATCGTCCGAACCCACCGGGCCATCGGCCGCGCCGGGTGCGCTGCCGGGCGCACTGCCGGCCGCGCGCTGGCGGGCCTGCCGGGCGAGCCCGGCGAGAGTGACCCTAGCGTCTTCGGGGTTTTCCACGCCGTGATCGAAATCAACCCGCGCCATTTCGCCGCTGCGCCGCAGATCGCAGCCGTCGGGATCGATGCCGGTCATCACCCAGGGCTCGGCGCCGTCGGCGGACCGTCCGGCCAGAACCGTGGCGTAAAGCCGCAAGGCGTCGGCGTGGTCGGCGTTCATGTGGTCCAGGATGGCGCCCTCGGCCTCGGCCAGCGCCGCCGGGACGCCGGGCAGCAGCAGGTCGGTCCGGTCGAGCCAGCGCACCCGGCCGAAGCCGGCCACCAGATGGGCGCGCTCCACCGCCACGGCGTAGACGCTGAAATCGGCGAAGCCGGCGTAGAGCGCCGCACCGGGATGGCGCGCCAGGAAGCGGACGCGGTGGCGCGGCTCCTCCGAGCGCTCGGCCCGCCCGAGAACGGACAGGCGCGGCCCGGACAGCGGCTCCGCCAGGCCCGCGGTTCCGTCGAACAGCAGGCCGACGCGCGGGTCCCGCGCGATGTTCTTCGTGTGGTCGGCGAGCGTGGAGAGCAGGAGAAGGGGCGTGCCGTCGAGGTCGAAGGCCACCTGGACCAGCGAGGGATAGGGCCATCCACCCCGGCCATCACTCTGGCCGTCATCCCCGCGCAGGGCGGTGGACAGCGCCGCCAGACCGGCACCACGCATCAGGCGCCTTGCGGCGCCTCCCGTTTGGCCGCCGGCGTCCGATGACGCCGCGGCACCCGGCCCCGAAGGGGTCGGACGGATGGAGGACTCGTCGGAACTCATGCCCTGAAACGAATGCGTTCTCCCGCGCAGCACCGTTTCCCCGGCGCCGCATTGGTGCCATATTGGCCCAGACAAATAGGTTGGGAAAAGCGAAAAGTTGGCTTTTCATGCCTTTGCGCCGCCTATAGGTCGTCGTGGAGCATTCGGAAAGCCCGCATTTCGAAATAAGACGAAACCATATCTTCCGCAGTAGGCGACATCGACGGCCCGGCCATCCGCTTCAGTTGGCCGCCGGCACGGGCCGTCGCCGAAACGGGGCGTGTGATTGGGAACGCGAACGACATGTCTCACACCGTAGCGTTGGTGGATGACGACCGGAACATCCTGACCTCCGTTGCCATGGCGCTGGAAGCGGAGGGCTTCGAGGTGCGCACCTACACCGACGGCGCGGAGGCGCTGCGCGGCCTGACCCAGCGCCCGCCCGACCTCGCCGTGCTCGACATCAAGATGCCGCGCATGGACGGGATGGAGCTGCTGCAGCGGCTGCGCCAGACCAGCCACCTGCCGGTCATCTTCCTGACCAGCAAGGACGACGAGGTCGACGAGCTGATGGGTCTGCGCATGGGCGCCGACGACTACATCAAGAAGCCCTTCTCGCAGCGCCTGCTCGTCGAGCGCATCCGCACCCTGCTGCGGCGCGAGGCGGCGACCCGCGACAAGACCGCGCCGGAACCCGGCGTCCTGCTGACCCGCGGCCCGCTGGTCATGGACGGCGCCCGCCATTCCTGCACCTGGAAGGGCCAGCCCATCGACCTGACGGTGACGGAGTTCCTCCTGGTCAAGGCGCTGGCCCAGCGCCCCGGCCATGTGAAGAGCCGCGACCAGCTCATGGACGCCGCCTACGGCGAGAACGTCTATGTCGACGACCGCACCATCGACAGCCACATCAAGCGGCTCCGCAAGAAGTTCAAGGCCATTGATTCCGACTTTGCGCAGATCGAAACGCTCTATGGCGTCGGTTACCGATACAAGGAGTGAGGTCCGCGCGCCGGACCGCGCCGCCCCGTCCCCCACCACGCCCGTCAAGCCCGGCGCCGCGCCCCGCGCCGCCGCACGGCGCCGGCTGCGCGGCGTGCCGTCGCCGCTGACCCTGCGGATTCTCGCCGTCAACGTGCTGGCGCTGCTGCTGCTGGTCGGCGCCCTGCTCTATCTCGGCCGCTACCAGGACCGTCTGGTCCAGGCGGAGCTGGACGCGCTGGAGACGGAGGCCCGCATCTTCGCCTCGGCGCTCGGCGAGGGCGCCGTGCAGCGGGCCGCCGACGAGCCGGAGGCGGGCCAGGAGAGCTACGAGCTGTCGCCGGAGCTGGGGCGCCAGATGATCCGCCGGCTGGCCCTGGCGACGGAGACGCACACCCGGCTCTACGGCCCGGACGGGCGGCTGCTGTCGGACAGCCGCGTGCTGACCGGGTCACCCGGCAAGATCGAGATCCAGGAGCTGCCGCTGCCGCCCTCCGGCGACCCGGTGTCGCGCGCGGTCAACGAATTCTACGCCCGCTTCATCGACGTGGTGCCGAGCCGGGAGAACCTGCCGCTCTACCGCGAGCCGCCGGGCCACGCCGCCGAATCGGCCGCCCCGCCGCCCAACGTCGAGCGCGCGCTGGCCGGCGAGAACAGCGCGACGGTGTGGCGGCTGGCCTCGCCGGTTGCCCGCTCCAACCTGCTGCTGACCGTCGCCGTTCCGGTCCAGCGCTACAAGGAGGTGCTGGGGGCGGTGCTGCTGTCGCGCAGCGGCACGGTGATCGACGAGGCCATCCGGTCGGTGCGCACCGACATCCTGCGCGTCTTCGCGGTGGCGCTTCTCGTCACGGTCCTGATGTCGCTCTATCTGGCCGGCACCATCGCCCGCCCCATCCGCAAGCTGGCCCAGGCCGCCGACCGGCTGCGCACCGGCCATGGGCGCCACACCGAGATTCCCGACCTCACCCGCCGCGGCGACGAGATCGGGGAGCTGTCCGGCGTGCTGCGCGACATGACGGCGGCGCTGTGGGCGCGCATGGACGCCATTGAGCGCTTCGCCGCCGACGTCGCCCACGAGATCAAGAATCCGCTGACCTCGCTGCGCAGCGCGGTGGAGACGGTCTGCCGCATCCAGGACCCGGCCCGCCGCGAGAAGCTGATGGCGATCATCGCCGACGACGTGCAGCGGCTGGACCGGCTGATCAGCGACATCTCCAACGCCTCGCGCCTGGACGCCGAGCTGTCGCGCGCCGCGCTGGAGCCGGTGGACATCGGCGCGATGCTCCGCACGCTCGCCGACATCCACCGCACCACCGCGGAGGAGGGGGACGAGGAGGACGGCGACGGGACGGCGGCCCCGCCGAGCGTCGTCATCGAGCCGCCGCCCGGCGGATCGCTGACCGTGAAGGGGCTGGAGGGGCGGCTGACCCAGGTCTTCCAGAACCTGATCGCCAACGCCCTGTCCTTCTCGCCCCCCGGCGGGCAGGTCCGGCTGGCGTCGCGGCGCACCCCGGACGGCGCGGTGGAGGTGACGGTCAGCGACGACGGACCCGGCATTCCGGACGGCAAGGAGGAGGCGATCTTCGAGCGCTTCTACACCGAGCGTCCGGCCGGCGAGAAGTTCGGCACCCATTCGGGGCTCGGCCTGTCGATCTCCAAGCAGATCGTCGAAGCCCACGGCGGCACCATCCAGGCGGCCAACCGGTTGGGCCCCGGCGGGGAGACCATCGGCGCCGTCTTCACCGTGCGTCTGCCGCGCCCCTGACGAATTTCCACAGGGCGGATGCGGCATAGTTGCAATTTGAGAAAAGACGTATGGACAAAGTCGTGGGTGCGGCGGATGCTCAACCCCGGTCATTCCCGCGCCCGCGACGGCTGGCCTTTCGACAACCGGATGTCACCAACCGGAAGAGGGGCCATGTCAGACGCCATGTCAGACACCACATCAGACACTAGGTCCGACCTCAAGCCGATCGCCCCCCGCCCGGTCGGCGAGCCCGCCACGGCGTCGGCGCGGGTGATCGATTTCCGCCGTTACCGGCTGGCCCGCCTGATCAACGACGCCAGCGTGCAACAGGGCGAACTGGCCCGGATGATGCGGACGTCGGCCAACGAGCGGACGCAACTGGCGCAGGCGCTCCAGGGCGCCCAGCGGCATCTGGCGACCATCGCCGACAGCTACAGCCATCTGCTGAACCGGCTGGCCCGCGAGAAGGATTTCCGCACCGCCTGCCAGGAGGCCGCGGAGCTGGACGACCTGGACGAGATGATCCGGCGCCGCGACGCGCTGGCCAGCGAGCTGCTGGACATCCGCCGCACCGGAGCCCCCTGACCGGGCCTGTCCTCGGGCTGCGACCGCCCGGGCTGACCCGGGAAACCGGGCGCGGGTCGGCGGGCCATGGCGGCCGCACCGGCGCATTGGAGGCGGATCGGGCGGGAAAAGGATGCATTTTCGGCATCCCATTGACAGAAGCGGCGGCACGCCTCACCTTCGCGGGATCATGGCAACGATTCACGGCACCTGCGTCCTGGTCGGCCCATGGAAGGACGGCCATGGAACCGGCGGCAACCGGGGCGGAACGCCCGTCGGCGTGCTGCTGCGGGGACCGTCGGGCAGCGGCAAGTCCGATCTGGCCCTGCGGATGATCGACGCGGGGGCGCTGTTGGTGGCCGACGACCGGGTGGAGCTGCGCGTGGACGATGGCAGGGTGATGGCGACGGCGCCGGCGGCGCTGGCCGGACTGCTGGAGGTGCGGGGGGTCGGCATCATGCCGATGCCCACGGCCGCGGAGGCGGAGATCGGTCTGGTCGTCGATCTGGTGCCGCGCGCCGCCGTGGAGCGCCTGCCCGGGGAGGAGACCGCGGCCCTGCTCGACCGGCCCCTGCCGCGCCTGGCCCTCTGCCCCTTCGATGCCTCGGCGCCGGCCAAGCTGAAACTGGCCGCCGGCGCCGCGCGGGCCGGCTCGCTGGGAAAGGTGCCGGACCTGCCATGACCGATTCACGCCCCTTGCAGGACCCGCCGTTGGAACGATCCCCAGGACAGGGCGGACAGCTCGTGCTCGTCACCGGCATGTCCGGCGCCGGCATGTCCGTCGCCCTGAAGGCGCTGGAGGATCTCGGCTACGAGGCGGTGGACAACCTGCGCCTCTCGCTGGTCCCGGCGCTGCTGGAGCAGGCCGATCCGCGCCGGCGCCCGCTGGCCCTGGTCATCGACAGCCGCACCCGCGACTTCTCCGCCCACGCCATGCTGGAGGAGGTCGAGGCGCTGAAGGCCCATGCGGAGCTGGAGGTGCGTCTGGTCTTCCTCGATTGCGGGGACGAGACGCTGCAGCGCCGCTTCACCGAGACGCGTCGCCGCCACCCTCTGGCCATCGACCGCCCGGTGCCGGACGGCATCCAGCTGGAACGCGCCATGCTGCTGCCGTTGAAGCAGCAGGCCGACGTGACCATCGACACCACGCAATTGTCGATCCATGACCTGCGCCGCATCCTGGCCGGCAACTTCCAGATCGGCACCCAGGCGGCGCTGCAGGTCTTCGTCACCTCCTTCTCGTTCCGGATGGGGTTGCCTCGCGAGGCGGACCTCGTGTTCGACGTACGTTTCCTGACGAATCCCCACTATGATCCGGATCTGCGACCGCTGACCGGCCTCGACCCCCGCGTGGCGGCGCGGGTGGAGGGGGACCCGGATTTCGCCGAATTCTTCCGTCATCTGACGGACCTGTTGCAGCCGCTTCTGCCGCGCTACAACCAGGAGGGCAAGAGCTACCTGACCATCGCGGTCGGCTGCACGGGCGGCAAGCACCGCTCGGTGTTCGTCGCCGAACGGCTGGCCGCGTGGCTGGACGGGCTGGGGTTGAAGGTCGGGATCAGCCACCGGGAGCTGGAACGGCAGGCCCCGCGGGCCGGCTGACCGCCGAAGGTTGGGCCCGGGGGGAGTTGGAGCGGTCCGGATAAGGGATCGTTCATAAGTGCCGCCATAAGAATGTGGCTTCGGGGGAGGCTCCAGAATTGAAGGATGTCCCATGATCGGTATGGTTCTGGTAACCCACGGGCGCCTCGCGGAAGAGTTCATCGCCGCGCTGGAGCATGTGGTGGGTGAGCAGCAGCAGGTGCGGGCCGTGTGCATCGGCCCAGACGACGACATGGAGCAGCGCCGTCAGGACATTCTGAACTCCGTTGCCGACGTGGACGACGGGTCCGGCGTCGTCGTGCTGACCGACATGTTCGGCGGAACCCCGTCCAACCTCGCCATCTCCATCATGGACAAGGCGAAGGTCGAGGTGATCGCCGGCGTGAACCTGCCGATGCTGATCAAGCTGGCCAGCGTGCGCCGCCAGGAGACGCTGACCCACGCCGTGACCGCCGCGCGGGAGGCCGGGCAGAAATACATCAACGTCGCTTCCTCGCTGCTGTCGGACGGGTGACCCGATGAGTTCTCCAGACGAGAAGGCGCCCGCGCAAGGCGCCCCCGGCATTGACGGGCAGGCTCCGGACCGGAATCCCGAGATCTGCCAGACCGTCACGATCAGCAACCAGCGCGGCCTGCACGCCCGCGCGGCGGCGAAGTTCGTGAAGCTGGTCGCCACCTTCGATTGCGAGATCGAGGTGCGGCGCGGCGAGACGCAGGTGTCGGGCGAGTCCATCATGGGCCTGATGATGCTGGCCGCCGGACCGGGCACCTCGGTGGAGCTGTACGCCTATGGCCGCGAGGCCGAGGAGGCCATGGCGGCGCTCGTGGATCTGATCACCCGCAAGTTCGATGAAGACTGACGTTCCGGCCGCCGGCCAGGGACGGTCGTTGCGCGGGCTGGGCGTTTCGCCCGGCATTGCCATCGGCCCGGCCCATGTGGTGGAGAGCGGCGCCGTCCGCGTTCCCGAATACACGCTCGCCGCCGATCAGGTCGAGGCCGAGGCCGCGCGCTTCGCCGACGCCTGCGGCAAGGCGCGCCGCCAGATCCGCAAGCTGAAGGCCAAGGCGCTGGTGCTGCCCGGCTCGGCGTCGGAGGAGATCGGCTTCCTTCTCGACGCCCACCTGGCGATGGTCACCAACTCCCGCCTGACGCGCGGCGTCGAGCGCCGCATCCAGCAGGAGCTGGTCAACGCCGAGGCCGCGGTCCAGGCGGAGATCGCCACCATCGCCCAGACCTTCGCGGGCATGGAGGACAGCTACCTCGCCGGGCGCATCGCCGACGTGCGCGAGGTCGGGCGGCGGCTGATCCGCAACCTGATGCGGCACGAGTATCAGGCCTTCTCCATGTTGAATCCCGGCGCGGTGATCCTGGCCGAGGAGCTGACCCCGGCGGACACCGCCCTGCTCGACCCGCGCCGCGTCGCCGGCTTCGCCACCGTGCTCGGCGGCGCCGAGGGGCACACGGCGATCATGGCGCGCTCGCTGGGCATTCCGGCGGTGCTGGGGGTCGGCGGGCTGCTGGCCGGGCTGAAGAACGGGATCACGGTCATCGTGGACGGTGTCCAGGGGCGCGTCATCATCGACCCCACCCCCGAGGTGCTGGAGGATTACCGGCAGCGCCGCGCCGAGCGCGAGCGCGAGCGCGAGCAGCTGAAGGGCCTGCGCAAGCTGCCGGCGGTCACCCGCGACAACACCGCGGTGACGCTCCAGGCCAATCTGGAGCTGCCGCGCGACCTCGACCACGCGCTGGAGAACGGGGCGCAGGGCATCGGGCTGCTGCGCACCGAGTTCCTGTTCATGAACCGCGACCAGCTGCCGGACGAGGACGAGCAGTACACCGTCCTTCGCTCCATCGTCGAGGGCATGGGCGGCCGCACCGTCACCGCCCGCACCATGGATGTCGGCGGAGAGAAGCTGGCCGGCTGGATGGCCGGCCGCTACGGCGAGCCGGCGAATCCGGCGCTCGGCCTGCGCGCCGTCCGGCTGGGCCTGCGCGAGCCGAAGCTCTTGGAGACGCAGCTTGCCGCCATGCTGCGCGCCGGCGTCCACGGGCCGCTGCGCATCCTGCTGCCGATGATCTGCTCGGTCGCCGAGGTGCAGCGCGTGCGCGAGATGATGGGCCAGGTGGCCCGCCGCCTGCGCCGCCGCGGCGTGCCCATCGCCGACCCGCTGCCGCCGGTGGGCGTGATGGTGGAGGTGCCGGGCGCGGCCCTGTCCGCCGACGCGCTGGCCTACGCCGCCGACTTCTTCTCCATCGGCACCAACGACCTGACCCAGTACACGCTGGCCATCGACCGCGGCGACGAGCAGGTCGCCTCGCTTTACGACCCGCTGCACCCGGCGGTGCTGCGCCTGATCCAGTTCACCATCGAGGCGGCGCTGCGCGCCCGCATCCCGGTGTCGATCTGCGGCGAGATCGCCGGCGATTCGCGCTACACGGCGCTGCTGCTGGGGCTGGGCGTGCGCGACCTGTCGATGGTGCCGCCGGCCATTCCCCTGGTGAAGCGGCGAATCCGCAAACTGGACCTCCAGGAGGCCACCCGCCGCGCCCGCGTCATCATGGACCAGAGCGACAGCGGGCGGATCGCCGCCCTGCTGGACGACTTCAACGCCGTGGGCTGAGGCAACCCCCCGGCCCACATCAGGCCCTCATCACCCTCACGTCTCTCGCTTGGCGGTCTTCGCCCCGATGTCAGCGGCGGAATTGGCGGCCGCGGGCAGTTCCTCGTCGAAGGCGTGGAGACAGTGCGCGGTGAAGGCGATGCCGGAGGAGGGTTCGGTGCCGGCGTCCGGTCGAGGTTGACTTTCCAGGCCGCGCGGCGTTCCGCCGTCCCGTCCGAACGCGCCGCCGCAGCCCTGATGCGCATTCCGACCCGAGGCCCGCCCCAATCGAACGATCCCGTCGGTTGTTGACAACCCCCCATTGTGAAATACTGGAGCGCCCATCCGCCGAGGCGTGACTCCCGGCGGACAGACCAGAATTGGCGGGCCTGCGTCTTCAGGACCATGGGTCTACGGGAACAGGGAAAGGCAAGCGGGATGCGCTCTGGACGACGGAACGGCGGCGGTGTGCCTGAAGCTGCCTTCGATCTGAACACGGCCTTCGATCGGCGTGACACGCTGTTCACCAGGGCCGCGGAACACATGTCCGACATGGTCGCCAACCCGCCGAACGGCCCCCATGCCTTCGACCTTCTGAACGGCGGCCTCCGCGAATTGTCGAGCCTGATGATCCGGCAGTTGCCCCTGGCGACGGCGCGCGAGGCACGACTTGCCCACACCCTTTGCCAGGAGGGGATCGTCGAGGACGCGAAGGCCCTGGCCCTTGGCGAGGGCGTGGCCCTGTTCCTCGACCGGCTTCAGGCCGCCGCCGACCATGCGGGGATCGGGCCGGCCGCCGACCGGGGACCGGCGCCGGATGCCGGGACGGCGACGCCCGCGCAAAGCCTGGAAGGGGTTCTCGCCACGCTGCGGGCCTGCCGCGCCGCGATGGCAAACGAAGGGACCGGCTCCGAGCGGTTTCTTCCCCTTCTGGACGAGGCCGTGGCGACCCTGGAGTGCCTGGCGCTGCGGGAGGCCGTCGCCCGCTTCGACCACGCGGCGGACGCTTTCGAGGCCGCGATGCCCAAGGCTCTGCCGACCAAGCCGACCGACCGCATGCTGGCCGCCGGAGCCAAGGCGGGAAGCGTCGCCCTGGACGCGGCACGGCGGATCTATCAGGCCATGGCGTCGGAGTTTCTGTCACCGAGGAAAGGGGTCGGGGAGTGACGGCGGCCTTGCCCATCACAACGTCGCCGACGGGGTTTCTCAAGGACCGCATCGCCCGGCCGCTTGGCCGGGGTCTGGTGACGATCCTGCGCGGCCGCCGCGGCGACCCGCCACCCGAACCGGCGGAAACCCGCGTCGACATCCACCGCCAGCCCTTGCGCACGGCGCTGGACTGGCATCTGGAGATGATCGCCCTGTGGAAGCGGCATCCCACCTTCGGACCGGAGCTCCACGACGACCTGAAGCGCACGGGACTGCTGCCCCGTTGCGTCATCCTGACGGCGCAAGACGGCGGGCCGCTGTGCTTCCGCTATATCGGGGACCCGACACGCCGTGTCTTCGGCGACCGCTGGGCCGACCAGAACATCGGCAAGCCCCATCTCGAAGACGTGCACAGCGCCTATGCCCGGGCCATCGACGCGCAGTACCGGGAAGCGGTGGAGGGCGGGGAGCCGGTGTACAACCATCTGGTGATCACCGGGCTTCCCCGCCCGCCGGTCAATTACCGGCACCTCCTGTTCGGCTGGTCACTGGGCCAGCGCCGGCAGGCCCTGCTGGCGCTGATCGATTCCTGACGCGGATCGACCGTCCCGTCAGGCCGCCCGATTAGGCTGCCCGATTAGGCCGCCTGGGCGAGGTCCGCGGCGATCTGCGCCAGATCGCCGAGGAATTGCGCGCGGCTGAAGCGCACGAGGTGCATCGGCAGGGTCTTCAGGCCGATCTGGTTGTAGGTGATGGCCGGCTCCCGGTCGATGTGGCGCGGCCCCATCTTGCGTTCCGCCCACACCGGAACGATGTCCGGGTCGACGACCGAGATGAACCAGGTCGGCGACCACAGCAGCCACGCCGCGAGCTTGTTCGCCCGCTGGCAGATCGGGAACAGGCCGCGGCCCTGGACGTCGGGCCGCGTCCACCCCGCGTTCGTCCACACCACCTGACCGCGCGTGCTGTTGGCGGTGTCGGACGTGCAGGTGCACCATTCACCGTCCGGAGCCTGGGTGGCCGGGTCGTCGTAGAACACCGTCATGGCGTTGAAGCGGTCGCCGATGGACTGCGCGTTGCAATCGTAGAGCAGCCCGGCCTGGGCGGTGACCACGTCGCCGGAGGCGGCCGTCCCGCAGATCCAGAAGGCGTTGGCCGGCGTCAGGGAGCGGCAGGCCGGATGGGCGGCGGGGAGCATCGGCTCCCAGGAGCCCGCGGCCACCGCGGCCTCGTTGACGCGCACCAGCGCCGGCATGTCGAAGACGACGGAGAGCGCGACCCCCCGGCCGGCCGCCAGACCGACGAGTTCGTCGCGGGCGGCCTGGAGCAGGCCGGACAGGGGACCCGCCGGGACGGGGAGAGCCGACAGGGCGATGGAGGCCGGTTGCGTGCCGTTGAACTGCGTGCCGGTAAGCATGGATGTCTCTTCCTTGGGTTGGAAAGGGTTGGCGAAAGCCGCCAAGCGGGGCGCCATCCGCCCCGCACATCCACATCATCGTTTCCTCGAAACCGGCATTACTACTTTTACGAATGTCATGGCCCGGAAACGCACGGGGCGCCCGGTCCACCGGACCGGACGCCCCGCCATGCGCCTGCCGCTCTTCGGATCGGACGGCTTACTGGCCCTTGCCGTCCGAGGACACCGCGGCCGCCTCGCCGGAGGAGGCCGGGGTGGTCCCGCCGGCACCCTTTGCCGGGCTGCCGGGCACCCACCAGCGGGCGGCCTCGCCGTCCGCGGCCTCCGGAGCCGCCTCGCCGCGGGTCTTCAGCATCGAGAAGACGATGGAGCCGCCGACCAGGAAGGCCGTGATGCCCAGGGCCAGCGCCGTCGGCATCTTGTAGATGTCGACCATCATCATCTTGGCGCCGACCACCACCAGAACCAGCGACAGGCCGTATTTCAGGTAATGGAAGCGGTGGATGATCGAGGCCAGCGCGAAATAGAGGGCGCGCAGGCCGAGGATGGCGAAGACGTTGGAGGTCCAGACGATGAACGGGTCGGTGGTCACCGAGAAGACCGCCGGGATGGAGTCCACGGCGAAGACCAGATCGGTGAACTCGATCAGGATCAGCACGAGGAACAGCGGCGTCATCATCCGCACGCCGTCGCGCATCACGAAGAACTTCTGCCCCTCGTAGCCTTCGGTCATGCGGAAGCGGGAACGGACGAACTTGACGATCCGGTTGTTCTCCATGTCCGGCTCGTCGTCCACCGACATCAGCATCTTGATGCCGCTGAAGATCAGGAAGGCGCCGAAGATGTAGATGATCCAGTGGAATTCCTGGATCAGCGCCGTGCCCGCCACGATCAGCACGCCGCGCATCACCAGCGCGCCCAGGATGCCCCAGAACAGCACCCGGTGCTGGTACTGCGGCGGCACCGCGAAATGCGTGAAGATCAGCGCGATGACGAAGATGTTGTCGACGCTCAGGCTGTATTCGATCAGGTAGCCGGTCAGGAACTCCAGCCCCTTCTGCGAGCCCTGGAAATGAAAGACGCCGGCGGCGAAGATCATCGCCAGCGTGGAATAGGCCGCGCAGCGCATCAGCGCCTCGCGGCCGGAGATCACATGGGATTTCTTGGAAAATACGCCAAGATCAAAGGCCAAAAGCACGCCAACGAAGACGGCGAAGCCGGCCCACATTAAAACGATCTGATCCATGGAACTGTCCCTTGCTTCATGCCCTCCGCTCCCGCAAGCGGAGACTTCGATCGTCACATGAGCAGTCCGACATCACCGATGCGCCACGGCGGGGCGGATCGGCCAGAGGGGCCCGGACTGGAATCGCGGCCGCAAGGTCTGCGGCCAACGGAAAAGCGCGCGCGACGGCTTTGCCGCGGCGCGCCAGGACACCCGCCTCCATCGTTTGCCGTGGAGACGTGGCGGTCGGTCAGGATGTTGGTTCGGTGCGGTCCATGTCGATGTCTCCCAAAGGCCCGTCGGGTGCCGTCGTCGGCGGTGGACCTTGTGGGGGAGCGGGACCCAGGGGGAAGGACAGGGCCAGCTTCCGCAAGGCCGCGCCAAGGCGACGGCTCTATGGGAAGTCCGACATCACAGCGCCGGGCGACGCTGCCAGAGGGGCCCGGACCTCGACCGTCATGTAGTCAGACCCTCTCCCGGCGACAAGAGGGGGAGCGGCCATTAAAACCGCGGTCGATGCAGTGGCGGATTGCGGCTTGACCGGAGCCGTCCGGCCCGCGTAGCTTCGCACCCGACGGTTGCCCGAAAGGGCTGAAAATGGGAACACGGTGCGGACCCCGCGGCGATTTGCCGTGCGAGGGTCTTACGCCGGGGCTGCCCCCGCAACTGTAAGCGGCGAGTCGTCCATCGGAATGCCACTGGGATCGCGATCCTGGGAAGGCGATGGGCCGACGATAACCCGCGAGCCAGGAGACCTGCCGTCAGTCGTGGTCACACGCGAACACGTTCGGGCGGGGTGCACCGAAGGTCGTCGAACCGGGAGTCCGTTCGCGGAGCTTCCGGTGGGGCTTCGTTCGCGGTGACGTGCCACCGGCGTCCCGTCCGAGGTCTCAATGAGTGTCCGCGTTCCCCGCCTTCAGCGGACGGCGTCCTTCGCCGCCCTTCTGGGAAGTCTTGCGCTTCCCCTGTCGACCTTCCCCACGCCGGCCTTCGCCGACACCACCGCCATCACGACCCTTCCGCCGGTCTCGGTGACCGCCAACCGCGTCCCCACCGCCGCCGAGGAAACCGGCAGCGCCCTGACCGTCATCACCCGCGAGGAGTTGGAGCAGCGCCAGACCCAGCTGCTGTCCGACGCGCTGCGCGCCGTGCCCGGCGTCGCGGTCAACCGCACCGGCCCGATGGGCACCTTGACCCAGCTCCGCATCCGTGGGGCGGAGGGCAACCAGACGCTCGTCCTGATCGACGGGATCGAGGTGAACGATCCCGCCGCCGGCTCCGAATACGACTTCGCCAACCTGCTGGCCGGCGACGTGGAACGCGTCGAGGTGCTGCGCGGCCCGCAGAGCGCGCTCTACGGCTCCGACGCGGTCGGCGGCGTCGTCAACATCGTGACCCGCCGCGGCGCCGGCGCCCCCCGGTTCCGCGCCGCCGTCGAGGGCGGGTCCTTCGGCACCGCCGCCGGGCGCGCCTCCTTCGGCACCGGGACCGACCGCTACGACCTGTTTCTCACCGGCCAGGGCGTCACCAGCGACGGCGTGTCGGTCGCCGACAAGCGGCTCGGCAACCCGGAGAAGGACGGCTACCGCAACGGCACGCTGACCGGAAACGCCGCCGTCCGCCCGACCGAGCGCAGCGAGATCGCCGTGACCGGCCGCTACACCCGCTTCCGCACCGACACCGATGGCTTCATCGGCGGGCGCGGCGCCGTCGACGACGGAACCAGCACCGCCGGGGAGCAATATTTCGGACGGCTTCAGGGCAAGATCGCCCTTCTCGACGGACAGTGGGAGCACATCGTCGGCCTGACCCATGGCCGCCAGCAGCGCGACTACCGCGACGACGCCAAGACGGTGACCAGCCGCTACGACGGGCGCAAGACCAAGGCCGACTACCAGACCAACCTGACGCTGAGCAGTGGCCCCGCCGAGCATGTGCTGACCGCGGCCATGGAGCGTGAGGAGGACAGGGCGATCAGCCGCAGCAGCTTTTCCAGCTTCGACCGCTCCATCGGCTCCACCGGCCTGGTGGGCCAGTACAAGCTGGGCCTGTTCGACCGGCTGACCCTGACCGGCAGCGTCCGCCACGACGGGAATGACCTGTTCCGCGACGCCACCACATGGCGCACCACGGCGGCTTACCGGGTCGAGGAGAGCGGGACGACGCTCCGCGCCTCCTACGGCACCGGCGTCAAGAATCCCACCCTGTTCGAGCTGTACGGCTACACCGCCACCTACGCCGGCAACCCGACCCTGAAGCCGGAACGGGCGCGCGGCTGGGACGCCGGCTTCGATCAGGCGCTGTGGGGGACGCGGGCCTCGGTGGACGGCACATGGTTCGACCAGCGCATCCGCGACCTCATCACCGGCACCGGGCGGACCTCCGTCAACATGCCGGGCGAGTCCCACATCCGCGGATTCGAGGTCGGCCTGTCGGTCAAGCCGATCGACCGGCTGACCGTCCGCGGCTCCTACACCTGGACGGACGGCGCGGACTCCACGGGCGCGGAACTGGTGCGCCGGCCCAAGCAGCTCGCCAGCCTGACCGTCAACCACCGCTTCCTGGAGGACCGGGCGAACGCCAACCTCGGCGTCGTCTACAACGGGCGGTCCAGCGACTGGGCCTATGATCCCTTCTACAACCGGCAGGTCGTGAGCCTCGCGCCCTACACCCTGGTCAACATGGCCGGCTCCTACGCGCTGTCCGAGGGGGTCGAGGTCTTCGGACGGGTGGAGAACCTGTTCGACCGCCGGTACCAGGAGGTCTGGACCTACGGCGCGCCGGGACGGGCCGGCTATCTCGGGCTTCGGCTGTCGCTGTGAGGCCCACCCTTCTCGGGCTGACCGCCGCCCTCCTGCTGCTCGCGGGAGGGCCGGCGGCGGCGTGGGAGGCGCCGCCCGCCAAGCCGCCCGCCAAGCCGCAGCGCATCGTCTCCCTGAATCTCTGCGCCGACGAGCTGCTGTTGCGGCTCGTCGGGCCGGAGCGCCTCGCCGCGGTGACGTGGCTGGCGCGCGATCCCCGCGCCTCCACCGTCGCGGCGCTGGCGTCGCGGGTGCCGGTCAACCACGGGACGGCGGAGGAGATCCTGCCGCTCAACCCCGACCTGATCGTCGCCGGGCGCCACACCACGCGGGTCGCGGTCGGGCTGCTGACGCGGCTGGATGCGCCGCTGCTGGAGCTGGACGTCCCGCAGAGCGTGGCGGGGGTGGCGGAGCAGATCCGCGGCCTCGCCCGCGCCGTCGGCGAGCCGGAAAAGGGGGAGGCGCTGGTCGCCGAAATGCGCTCCCGTCTCGACGCCCTGCCCCCGGCGGCGCCGGGACCGCGCCCGACCGCGGTGGTGCTGCGGCCGAACGGCTTCGTCGCCGGGTCCGGGTCGCTGGTGGACGAACTCCTGACCCGCGCCGGGTTGGACAATCTGGCCGACCGCCTGCCGCTGGGCAGCCAGGGCGCCCTGCCGCTGGAAGCGATCATCCTGGGCGGCGCGGACGTGCTGATCGTCGACGCCGCACCCGACGCGCCGCCGTCGCTGGCCGGCGCCCTGCTGCACCATCCCGCCCTGAAGGCCTGGAAGCCTCAGGTCCGCACGCTGTCGCTGCCAACCCGCCTGTGGACCTGCCCCGGCCCGCAGATCGCCGAGGCCGCGGAGCGGCTGGCCACCGCGCGGGAGACCGCTCCATGAGCCGGGAGCCCCGCATCCCCTACCCCGCGCTGGTCGCCGGGCTGACCCTTCTGGCGCTGGCACTCTGCGCGGTGTCGGCGGCGGTCGGCCATGTGCCGTTCGACCTCGGCGCCGCCTTGTCCGACTGGCTCGCCGGGCGCCCCACCCTCGCCGCTCTGGTGCTGGCCGAGCTGCGCCTGCCGCGCGCCCTGCTGGGGCTGCTGGTCGGCTTCAGCCTGGGGCTGACCGGTGCCGCGATGCAGGGCTGGCTGCGCAACCCGCTGGCCGAGCCGGGGCTGGTCGGCGTGTCGAGCGCCGCGGCTCTGGGCGCGGTCATCGTCTTCTACAGCGGCCTGTCCGCCGCGCTGTCCCTGGCCCTGCCGCTCGGCGGCATGGCCGGAGCGGCCGCCGCCGCGGTGCTGCTGAACCTGATGGCGGCGCGGGGGGCCGGAACGACCATGCTGGTCATCGGCGGCATCGCCATCAACAGCCTCGCCGGGGCGCTGACCGCGCTGGCCCTCAACCTCGCCCCCAACCCCTACGCGGCGCTGGAGATCGTGTTCTGGCTGATGGGCTCGCTGGCCGACCGCGGAACCGACCAGCTCTGGCTCGTCCTGCCGCCGATGCTGGCGGGCTGGGCGCTCTGCCTGTCCGGCGCCCGCGCGCTCGACGCGCTGACGCTCGGGGAGGACGCGGCGCGCAGCCTGGGCTTCGACCTCACCGGGCTGCGCGTCCGGCTGATCGCCGGGGCGGCGCTGGCGGTGGGCAGCGCGGTGTCGGTCACCGGCGCCGTGGGCTTCGTCGGTCTGGTGGCGCCGCATCTGATGCGCCCGCTGGCCGGGGCGCGGCCCGGACGGCTGCTGCTTCTGGCGGGGCTGGCCGGGGCGTGCCTGACGCTCGCCGCCGACATCGCGGTCCGGCTGCTGCCGACGCGGCCGGAACTGAAGCTGGGCGTGGTCACCGCCCTGATCGGGGCGCCCTTCCTGATCGTCCTGATCGCCCGGCTGCGGCGGGAGGAGGCGTGATGCGCATCGAAACCCACGCCCTGTCCGCCAAAGCCGGCGGGCGCACCATCCTGACGGACGTCAACCTCGCCATCGAGCCCGGCGCCTTCACCGGGCTGATCGGCCCGAACGGCGCCGGCAAGACCACCCTGCTGCGCCTCCTCGCCGGCCTCGCCGAACCGGCGGCGGGCCGCGTCACCTTCGATGGGAAGTCCGCCGCGCAGACCGGACGGCGGGCGCTCGCCCGCGGCATCGCCTATCTGCCGCAGAGCGGTCCGGTGCATTGGCCGCTGCGGGCCGAGGCGCTGGTCCTGCTGGGCCGCCTGCCCCACCGCGGCGCGCTGGGCGGGATCACCGCGGCGGACCGCGCGGCGGTGGAGCGGGCGCTCGCCATCGCCGACGCCGCCCACCTGCGCGACCGGATCGTCGGCACCCTGTCGGGGGGCGAGCGGATGCGCGTCCTGCTCGCCCGCGCCCTGGCGACCGAGGCGCCCGTCCTGCTGGCCGACGAGCCGGTCGCCGCCCTCGACCCCGGCCACCAGCTCGCCTGCATGGCGCTGCTGCGCGACACCGCCCGCCGGGGGAGCGGCGTGGTGGCGGTGCTTCACGACCTGACGCTGGCCGCCCGCTTCTGTGACCGGCTGGTCCTGCTGTCGGGCGGCGGCGTGCTGGCCGACGGGCCGCCCGAACGGGTGCTGACCGACGCCCACCTGCGCGCCGCCTACGGCATCGCCGTCCACCGGGGCGCGGCCGGCGGCGAACCCTTCCTGCTTCCCTGGCACGCCCTGCCATCCCCGACTTGCCAAACGGAGACCCCTTGATGAGCGACCTGACGTCCCTGCTGCGCGACGCGCTGAACGACCCCGCCACCGGCTGGAGCCTCGGCGCCTTCGGCGCCATCGCGGAGTTCATCCGCGACCCGGACGAACCCGTCGTCCTGCGCGACGACGGCCCGGAGCTGGAGGCGCGGACCGCCCGCGGCGGGCTGCGCCTGCGCCCCACGCCGGCCATCCGCCCGGTGCCCTACCGGACGCGCAACGGCAGCCTCGCCGTGGCCCTCTGCCTGCCCCGCCACGTCGGCGCGATGAACCGGCGCGGCGTGATGACCGAGCTGGGCCCCGACTGCGAGGCCATCGCCGAGGCGGACCGCGGCGCCCTGCTGTTCGACCTCGGGCTGGGCGTCTTCCAGACCGACGTCTGCGTGCGCAGCGCCGATCCCGCCACCATCGCCCGCCTGCGCGCGGTGGTCGGGACGGAGCTGCTGGCGCCGGGCAACCCCCTGCCGCCCGACCTGCCGGCGCTCAGCCCCGAGCGCGTGTTCATCGGTCCCTTCGGCCGGATCGAGGTCAGCCAGCCGATCCCGCCGCCCGACGGCCGCAGCCCGGAGGGTCCGCACACCCACGTCCTGCCCAGGCTGCTGGCCCACAACCGGACCCACGCGGCGACCGTCCCGATCCCGGACGGCTGGGTGCCCAGCCTGTACCTGTCCCCGCCCGCGGAGTCCTTCGCCGCGTGGGAGGGGCTGGGGCGCTGAGGTCCTGCCCCTCACCCAAGGAGCGCAGGGAACGGAGCGCAGAACAGCGCCGCGGGGCCGAGCCTCAACGCCGCCCGCGGCGCGTGGGACAGCAGCAGGAGCAGCGCCGCCGCGGCCACCGTCAGCAGCCCCAGCCAGGCCGGAATCCCGATCGCCCACCCCCATGCCGTCACCGCGGGCGGCAGCGACAGCGCGAGCCCCAGCCATCCCGCCCCTCCCAGCAGCCGGCTGGCTCTGGCGGAGGGGCGGCGGGCGAAGACCTGCTCGTGATGGCGGTCCATGGCGAGCGCCAGGGCGAGCAGGCCCGCGTAGGCGACGCACAGCGACGACAGGATCATGCCGACTCCTCCACGACCGCCCCGGCGGGCAGGACGGGAGCCGGCGCCGCCTTGCGGGCGAAGGCCCCCCGCCCGACCTTGCGCGCGGCGAAGCCCAGCAGCAGCCCGAACGCCAGCGCCGTCAGGTCGAAGCCGGCCAGCAGCCAGTTCCCCGCCGGCAGGCTGTTGCCGAGATGCCCGGCGGCGGTGGCGAGGTTCAGCAGCGGCAGCAGGACGAACAGCGCCGCCCCGGCCCACAACTGCTCCGCCCAGCCACGCCGCGACGGGCGCAGGGGGGCGTGCAGCAAGGCGGCGGCCCAGGCCAGGAAGAACACCCCGATCTCCCAGCCCGCGCGCTCCTCCAGCCCCGCCGGCAGCAGGCGGTTGGCCCAGAAATAGGCGGCGACGGCCAGCGGCAGGCCCGCCACGACGCCGATGTTGAGCCGGTCGGCCAGCCGGTGACCGAAGGGCTCGGGACCGTCCGCCCAGGTGTCCGCACGGCCGCGCTGCGACCGCCGCTTGACCACCCAGAGGATCAGCCCGCTGCCCACCATCACCGTCCCGGCGACGCCGGAGACGAAGAACAGCCAGCGCATGCCCGGCCCGGCGAAGCGCGCCAGATGCAGCCCCATCAGGTAGTTGCCGGTCGCCATGGCCGCCGGCTGCGGGTCCGCCGGGGGAAGCTCCAGCGCCCGCCCGGTCACCCCGTCGAACAGCAGGCGCTCCGTCGCGGCGCCGCGCCCGATGGAGTCGGACTCCGCGGGCCGCAACTCGATGGTGGCGTTGGCCCGGCCGGGGTTGGTGACGGTCAGGCTCCCCACCCCGCCACGGTCGGCCCAGCGCCGGTCGGCCTCGGCGAGCAGCGGCGCCACCGACGTCAGCGGGGCGGCCTGCGGCGCCGGACGCGGCGGAGGCGGCGCGCGGCGGAAGCCGCTTTCGGCGAAATAGGCCTGCCGGTTGCCGTCATAGGCGAGGTCGACCGCCCAGGGCATCAGCATCGTCATGAACAGCAGCAGGCCCGAATAGGTGATCATCAGGTGGAAGGGCAGCGCCAGCACCGCCGCCGCGACATGCCCGTCCATCCAGGAGCGCAGCGCCGACTTCTCCGGCCGGAACGTGAAGAAATCTTTGAAGATGCGGCGGTGGGTGATGATGCCGCTGACGATGGCGACCAGCATCGCCATGGTGGCGATGCCGACGATCCAGCGGGCGGTCTCGCGCGGCATCCCGTACAGCTCGAAATGGAAGCGGTAGAGGAAGTTGCCGCCCGCCGTCTCGCGCGGCTCCAGCACCGCGCCGGTCCCGGCGTCGAGCGTGGCGCGCTTCAGCGCGGCGCGGTCGTTCGGCTTGGCGTCCGCCGGGCGCCAGGACACCGACACGGCGGGCGACCGCTCGCCGGGCAGCGAGATGGTCCACTGCGCCGCGTCGGGGGCGATCTGGCCCATGC
Source organism: Azospirillum formosense (assembly GCF_040500525.1). Classification (NCBI taxonomy): domain Bacteria; kingdom Pseudomonadati; phylum Pseudomonadota; class Alphaproteobacteria; order Rhodospirillales; family Azospirillaceae; genus Azospirillum; species Azospirillum formosense. Next base: position 1,559,922 of record NZ_CP159403.1, read on the forward strand.
GCTCCACCGCCCGCACGGCGGTCCCGGCGTCGGGGACGGAGCCGTGAAGCTCCGGCTGCATCCAGACCGTCACCTCCTGCCGGAAATAGGCGATGGTGCCGGTCAGGAAGACGGCGAACAGCAGCCAGCCGAGCAGAAGCCCCGACCAGGTGTGCAGCCACGCCATGGACTGGCGGAACCCGTCCTTCATGACGGCGCCCCCGCTTGCAGGCCGTGCAGCAGCCAGGTTCCGCCGCCCAGAAGCAGCGTCGGCGCCAGCAGGCCGGGCCACACCCGCCGCGACCGGACGGAGAAGGCCCAGACGATGGCCCCGGCGTGGATGGCGAAGGACAGCATGGTGGCGGTGTGGACCGCCTCCGCCCGCGGCATCGGCAGGGCGAGGGCCAGGAACATCGCCGCCGCCGCCGCCAGCGCGTAGCCGCCGCCGATGCCGGCCAGGCCGCGGGACGCCACGTCCAGGCGCCGCTGCCCGTCCGGCCCGAACCTCAGCCGGGAAGAAAGAGTCGTCATGAGAAGGGTCACCCAAGCGTTCAGGACGGTCCGCCGCGTGGCCCCGGGGTTGCTCCGGCGGCGAGCAGGGCGTCCGATCCGGCCCCCGCGTCACGCACGCCGGTCATCATCGTGGAAACGGGGCAAGGCGTCCATAGAAATGAGAATGACTCGCATTCTCTAACACGTCAAGTCCCCGGCAGGCAGGCCCGGCCTGGGCGCGATGGACCAAAAAAACAGTTCCAGACAGCGCTATCGCGATTTAAACTATACTTGTTTTATAGATTTATGGTGAGCGTCCCGATGTTCCGCATCGCCTCAGCCGTGAGCTTCGGCCTGACCGCCCTGTCCATCGGCACGCTGTCCACGCTGCTGCTGTGGAGCGTCACGGCGCAGTGGCCGCATTGGACCCGCCATGGCGAGCCGCTGGCCTGGTTCAACATCGGCTATGGGCTGGAGCGGCTGGGCCTCGATCTGGCCTGGGTGGAGGCCTGCCGCGCCGACCCGTCCTGGCAGACGTTCCACCGCGCCGCCAGCTGGGTTCTCGGCGGCAACCTGACCATTGGCCTGCTGGTGGCGGCGGCGGTGCTGATCCCGCTGTCGGTCCGGGGGGCGAACGCCGTCGAGCGCACGCTCCTCCGCCGCTCCTAAGTGTGAGGTCGATTCGACGCGGCCCCCACCCCGGCCCTCCCCCGCTGACGCGGGAGAGGGAGATTGGTCCCCTCCCCTGCGCCAGCGGGGGAGGGTTAGGGAGGGGGCAACACGCCCCCCACACCTACCAGCTCCCGGCAAGGCCCAGCAATTCCAGCGCCTTGTGGCGCAGCTCCACCAGCACCGGGTCGTCGCGGTGGCGGGGATAGGGGCGGTCGACGGCGATCTCCGCCTTGATGCGGGCCGGGCGCTCGCTGAACACGATGACGCGGGTGGCCATCAGCAGAGCCTCCTCCACATCGTGGGTCACCAGCAGGGCGGTGAAGCCAGCGCGCCGCCACAGCGCGACGATCTCGCCCTGCATCTGGATGCGGGTCAGGCTGTCGAGCTTGCCCAGCGGCTCGTCCAGCACCAGCAGGCGCGGGTCGTTGACCAGCGCGCGGGCCAGCGCCGCGCGCTGCGCCATGCCGCCGGAGAGCTGGTGCGGATAGGCCTTGGCGAAGCCGTCCAGCCCGACCAGCCGCAACGCCTCGTCCACGCGGTTGCGCCGCTGGCGCAGCACGCCCTGCGCCTCCAGCCCCAGCGCCACATTGTCCCAGACGGTGCGCCAGGGGTAGAGGGTCGGGTCCTGGAAGACCACCACCCGCGACGGGTGCGGCCCGGTGATCGGCAGCCCGTCGGCCAGGATCCGCCCCGCGCGGGGCGGCTCAAGCCCGGCGACCAGACGCAGCAGCGTGGACTTGCCGCAGCCCGACGGGCCGAGCAGCGCCACGAACTCGCCCGGCCTGGCGTGCAGGCCGACCGTATCCAGCACGGGCAGCGGCGCGCCGTGCAGGTCGAAGGCGTGGCTGACGCCCTGGACCTCAAGCTCCAGACCGGCCGGCAACTCCTGTTCCAGCGCTACCATTTCAGCAATCCCTTCTGCCAGGCGAGCAGCCGGTCGCGCGCCTTGAACAGCAGCGTGACGAGGCTGGAGCACACCAGCGCCATCACCAGCAGCGCCGCGTACATGTTGGCGTAGGCCGCCCAGCCCTGCGCCCATTGCAGGTACCAGCCGAGCCCGGCCTTGACCCCCATCATCTCCGCCACCACCAGCACCGCGAAGGAGGCGCCGAGCCCCATGAACAGGCCGACGAAGACGTGCGGCATCGCCGCCGGCACCGCCACCTTCAGAACCAGGAAGCGCGGGGACGCGCCCAGCGTGCGGGCGATGTCGTAATAAGCCGGGTTGACGCCGGACACCCCCGACCAGGTCAGGATGGTCACCGGCACGCCGGTCGCCAGCGCGATCAGGAAGACGCTGGCGCTCCAGCTCGACGGGAAGGCGAAGAAGGCGATGGGCAGCCACGCCGTGGCCGGCAGCGGCCCGATCAGCCGCAGCACCGGATGCACCCAGTAGCCCACCGCCCGCGACCAGCCGATGGACACCCCCGTGACGAAGCCGACGAAGGCGCCGATCCCGTAGCCGAGCAGCAGCAATTGCAGCGACGCCACGGTGCATTCCAGCAGGCGGGGCCACTCGTCCAGATAGACCTCCAGCAGCGCCTGCGGCGGCGCGAAGAAGGGACGCGGCAGCAGGTCGAGCTTGGCGGTGACCAGCTCCCAGCCGATCACGCCGAGCGCCAGCACGACCAGCCAGGGGGCGGCGGCGCGCAGCCGCTCCCCCGCCGCGCCGAACAGGCGCAGCAGCGGGACGGCGAAAGCCAGCGCGCCGCCGACCACCGCGAGCAGGCTGGCGAACTCGCCGGTGCGCACCCATTCCTCGCCTTCCGGCCACAGGGCGGTCAGGGCGGCGGCGGCCAGCCAGGCGGCGCTGGCCGCCAGCCCGCCCAGCCACAGGCGCGGGGCGGCAGGGGAACGGTTGCGGCCCGCCACCAGCGCCCCGGCGTCATCGAGGCTGCTCATCTCAGCCCAGCACGTCGGCGTAGACGCGGTCGGCGAACTTCGCCGCGTCGGTGCCCGGCTTGAAGACCTGCACCCCCTTCAGCTCCTCCGCGTAGAGCGCGATCTCGCGCTTGATGTCGGCGCCCACCGGGTTGTGGTCGTGCGTCTGGCTGGACAGCTGGGCGGCGAGGTCCTCGATGCTGCTCTTCGGCGAATATTGCTGGTAGACCTTGGCGGCCTCCACCGGGTTGGCGGCGGCGTAGTGCTGCGCCTCGAACACGGCGCGGGTCACCGCGGCGGCGGCGGCCTTGTCCTCGCGCAGCAGGCTGCCGCGCGCGCCGAGAACGCAGCAGACGCGGTTGGCGAACTCGCCCGACAGGTTGGTCGAGATCTCCACCAGAGTGCCGGACTTCAGGAAATTGTAGGTCACCGGGTCCCAGTGGGCGACGGCCTGTGCCTCGCCCTTGTCGACCGCGATGGCCAGCAGGTCGCCGGGGAAGACGCGCCATTCCACGTCCCGGTTCGGGTCGATGCCCTGCTTGGCGAGCTGGATGGAGAACAAATGCTTGGCCGGGCTGGACAGGTCGCTGATCGCCACCGTCTTGCCCTTCAGCCCGGCAAGGCTAGTGATCCCGCCGTTCTTGGCGGCCAGCAGGCGCATGCAGCCGCCATGCACGCCGGCGATGATGCGCACGTCGAAGCCCTGCTCCAGCGGCTTCAGCCAGCGCAGCGCCATGCCGTGGCCGATGTCCGCCTTGCCGGTGGCCAGCGCCTCCAGGAGCTGCTCCGTCGTGCCGGCGAAGTTGACGAACTCCACGTCCAGCCCGTGCTTCTCGAAGAAGCCGTTGTGCTTGGCCACCGCCACCGGGGCGCCGCACACCGCGCCGGTGTTCCAGGCGAGCTTCAGCGGCTTCAGCGCGGCGGGCGTCGGGGCGGCGACCAGCCGGGACGCCACGCCCGCGAAGGGCAGCGCCACCGCGCCCGCCGCCGCCGCCTTCAGCAGCCGGCGCCGCGAGGGCGCCAGAGTCGAAATCCCCGAACCGTTCCGATGCGTGCTCATGGTCGTCGTCCTTCGATCGGTGCGTATTCACTTACTGTATATGTGAATACATGTTTTTCATGGACTATATTCACCAGCCAAGTTCCATAATGTCAATCCATGAAGTAGAGAATTAACGCACGGAGGGTTCCCATGATCACCGCCATCGTCCGCTACCGCCTGCCCGCCGCGATCGGACGGGAGGAATGCCGGGCGCATTTCCTGTCGATCGCGCCGGGCTTCGGCGACGTGCCCGGCCTGATCCGCAAGCAGTTCATCTGGAGCGGGACCGGCACCGCCGGGGGCGTCTACCAATGGGAAAGGCGGGAGGACGCCCAGCGCTTCTACCAGGGGCCATGGCTGGACGGCATTCGGCGGCGCTACGGCACCGATCCGGAGATCGAGTATTTCGAGACCGTCGCGGTGACCGACAATCCGGGCGGGGTGGTGCTGGTGCCGGAGTGAGGGGGCAGATTTCGCCTACAAATCCGGCGGGGTGCGGGCCGGCAGGTGCAGCGTCGCCAGGGTGCCGCCCCCGCTGCGCGAGGCGATGGTGAAGGTCCCACCCAGCCGGTCCGACGCCAGATTGTCCACGATGTTCAGGCCGAGCCCGACCGAACCGGTGCCGCGGCGGGTGGTGAAAAAGGGCTCCAGGATGCGCCCGGCGGCCCCCTCCGCGATGCCGGCGCCGTCGTCGGCAACGGTCAGCAGGACCGTCTCCGGCCCCGACGCCGCGGCCCCGACCGTCACCAGCCCGTGCCGTCCCGCCGGAAAGGCGTGCTCCAGCGCGTTGCGGACGAGCTGCTCCAGAATCGCGGACAGGATCGCCGGGTTGCTGACCATGCGCAGGTCGGGGGCGCAATCCACCGCCATGCGGTGCCCCAGGGGCTCCCATTGCGGGCGCAGGCTCTCCGTCACCTGCTCCAGGAAGGCCCTCAGCGCGATGGTCTGGCGCAGCCCGCCATGGTCCGCCGCCACCCCCTTGAAGCAGCGCACGATCTCCCCGGCGCGGGCGATGGTGCCGGACAGCAGGGCGGCCAGCTCCCCGGCGCTCGCCAGGAAGCGCTCCAGCTCGGCGCGGCGGAGCTGGTTGGCGGCCAGCCGCTCCGTCATCGCGGCGACCCGGTCGCCGAGGTGGGACGCGCTGCCCAGCGCCACGCCGATGGGCGTGTTGATCTCGTGGGCCACGCCGGCGACCATCTGGCGCAGCGCCGCCATCTTCTCGCGCTGGGCCTGGGCCAGCTTGCGCGTGCGCTCGCGGACCAGCGCCTCCAGATGCTCGTTCTCGTCCTTCAGGCTGCGGTTGGCCCGGCGCAGCGACAGGTGGGTGGCGACGCGGGCGCGCACGATGGCCGGGCTGAAGGGCTTGGTCACGTAATCGACGGCCCCGGTCTCCAGCCCGAAGGCTTCCTCCTCCGAGCTGGACAGCGAGGTGATGAAGATCACCGGGACGTCGGCGGTGGCCGGGTCGGTCTTCAGCAGCCGGCACACCGCGTAGCCGTCGAGACCCGGCATCATCACGTCGAGCAGCACCAGCTCCGGCGGGTCGGCGGAGGCCAGCTCCAGCGCGCGGCGGCCGGAGGTCGCGAAGCGCACCTCGTGCCGGTCCTCCAGCACGCTGGCGAGCGCCCGGATGTTGGCCGTGTCGTCATCGACGATCAGTATGTGACCACCGCTCACGGCGTCGTCTCCCGGTCCCGTTCCCTGGTCCATGCGGCGGACAGCCGCTCCAGCGCCGCGCGTGCGGCGGCGAAATCCAACGCTTCCACCGCCCGCCCCACTTTGTCCACCGCCTCGTCATGGCCGCGCCCGGCCAACAGGCCGCGCAGGGCGGCGAAGCGCGCCGCCGCCGACAGGCTGCCGCTGCGCAACGCCTCCTCCAGCGCGCGCAACGCCTCCTCCAGCTCCTCCCCGACGAGAGGAACCACCGGAATGTCCGGCGCCCGCTCCATGGGGACCGCCACGGGCATCTCCACGCTGCGCAGCGTTTCCGCAGAAGCCAGCGCGGGGCCGAGGGCGGCGGACAGGTCGCCAACGAGCCCCGGCACCGCGTCCCACCGCCCCTCGCGCCCCGCCAGCTCCAGCGCCGCGGCGGCCGCGCTGGCATCCATCGCGCCGACCGTTCCGGCGCTGCCGCGCAGCCCATGGGCGAAGCGTTCCAGAGCCGGCCCGTCCCCCGCGCTGCGCAAATGCTCCAGCCGGACCGGCGCATCGCCGTAGCGGTCGAGGAAATCCAGGATCGCCCGGCGCAGCGTGCGCGCCCTCCCGTTCATCCGCGCCAGCGCCGGGGCGAGGTCGAACCCCTCCAGCGAGTCGGGAAGGATCTCGGGACCCCTGTCGGCCGTCTCCAGGGCCTTGGCGGCCGGCGGAGCCTCCCGCCGCCCGACCGGCTTCAGCCGGCGGTTCAGCAGGGCGACGAGGCGGTGCGGTTCCACCGGCTTGGCGATGTGGTCGTCCATGCCCGCGTCCAGGCAGCGCCGCCGCTCCTCCTCCAGGGCGTGGGCGGTCATGGCGATGATCGGCAGGCGGTCGGGACCGCACCGGCGGCGGATCGCCCGCGCCACCGCGTATCCGTCCATATCGGGCATCTGGACGTCGGTGAGCAGCGCGGCGTAGCCCGCCCCCGGCTCCAGCGCCAGCCGCACCGCCTCGCCGCCGCTGCCCACCGCGGTGACGGCCAGCCCGGCGTCCTCCAGCAGCTCGCGCGCGACCAGCCGGTTCACGGCGTTGTCGTCGGCGACCAGCACGCGCAAGCCGCGCAGCGGCTCGTCCACCTGCAAGCCGGCAAGACTCGGATCGGCCAGGGCGGGCGGTGTCGCCGCGGCGCCGTCCTGCACGCCGACCGTGACCGTGAAGCGGAAGGTGCTGCCCAGGCCGGGCGCGCTGTCCACGGCGATGCCGCCGCCCATCATGACGGCCAGCCGCCGGCTGATCGCCAGCCCCAGCCCGGTCCCGCCGTAGCGCCGGGTGGTCGAGCTGTCGGCCTGGGCGAAGGGCTGGAACAGGCGGGCCACCTGCTCCGCCGTCATGCCGATGCCGGTGTCGCGCACGGCGAAGCGCAGTTCGGTCTCACCCTCACCCGCCTTCCGCTCCGCGACGGTCACGCCGAGGACCACGCTGCCGCTCTCGGTGAATTTCACCGCGTTGTTGACGAGGTTGAGGAGCACCTGCCCCAGCCGCAGCGGGTCGCCCAGCAGGGCGGTGGGCACGTCCGGGGCGACCTCCAGCCGCAAGGCCAGCCCCTTCTCCTCGGCGGACAGGGCGGCGGTGCCGGCCACCATGTCGAGCACGGCGGACAGGTCGAAGGGCACACGCTCCAGAGTCAGCATGCCCGCCTCGATCTTCGAGACGTCGAGGATGTCGTTGATGATGCCGAGCAGCGCGGTGGCCGAGGCGCGGATGCGGGTCAGGTAGCCGCGCTGGCGCGGCGGCGGCCCGGCGCGCAGGGCGAGGTGGCTGAGGCCGAGGATGGCGTTCATCGGCGTGCGGATCTCGTGGCTCATGTTGGCCAGGAAATCGCCCTTGGCGCGCGACGCCTCCTCGGCGCGGTGGCGGGCCTCCTCCACCTGCTGCTGGCGGCGCGCGATCTCGTCGAGGAAGTGGCGGATCGAGCGGGAGATGGTGGCGATCTCGTCGCTGCCGCCGTCGGGCAGCGGCGTCTCCCGCCCCTCGACCCGGTCGAGCACGGCGTCGTTCAGCCGGACCAGACGCAGGGTCAGGAAGCGGCGCAGGTACAGATACACGCCGAGCGCCACCAGGAAGCCCAGCGCGCCCAGCCCGATCAGGATGCGGTTCTGCGTCGCCGCCAGCTCGGACAGGCCGTCCGCCTCGTCCGCCGCCGCCGCGTTGATCCGTTCGAACAGCGCGTGGGCGATCTTCACGACCTCCTCGACCATCACCAGCACCTGGTTGGTCAGCGCCTTGCTGCGGGCGATGGCCGCCTGCCGCTCCATCAGGCTGGGCAGCAGGCCGGTGGGGCCGAGCAGCGCCACCTCCAGCCGCCGGTGCAGGGCGGCGAAGCGCTCCGCCTGCTCCGGCGGCAGCCCGGCGTGGAGTGCCGGCAGGGCCGACAGCGCCGCCGCTGCATCCTTCTGGGCGCGCGCGATCTCGCGCTGGAACCGGCTGTTGCCGGCGTGGGTGCTCTCGTTCAGCACGCGGTTGACGGTGTTGGTCCAGGCGGTCAGCGGCCCCAGCCGGTCCGGCGGCAGCGTCGGCAGCACGGCGGCGACCAGCGCGCCGGCCTCCGCCGACAGGCGGCGGGTCTCGTCCAGCGCGTCGTCGCTGCGCGCCGCCGCGTCGATGCGCTCGGCCACCAGCCGGTCGAGGTCCGCCACCGTCGGGACGAGCGTCCCCAGCACCCCGGCCAGCGTCGCGCCGCCCTCGATGTCCGACAGGGCCTGGGCCGACTGCGTGACCGCGGTCAGGTTGGCGGTCAGCTCGGCCAGGGTGACCCGCCGCTCGGGGTGGCTGGCCGCGCCGCCCAGCCGGGTCGCCTGCGACAGCACCTGCTGCAGGCCGCCGTTCAGCACCGCCCCGGTGGTGATGCGCGGCAGCGCCCCGTTGGACAGGTCCGACAGGGCGTGCCGGAACTGCGCGAGGTCGTAGAGCGCCGCACCCGACACGCCAAGCAGCACGCCCACCATGACCAGCAGCCCCAGCCCGACGCGCCGCCCGACGCCGCCCCGGAAGGGGGCGCGCTGGACCGGCGCGGTCGGGGCGGGCTCCGTCGTCATCAACGCGCGGTGATGCGGCCGTCGATGCGGGGCGACACCGTTCCCCGGTCGGTCAGGTGCTGGGCCATGATCTCCCACAGCAGCTTCCCGCCGGCTCCCGAGGAGGAGGAGGCGACCGGCGACTTCAGCATGCCGTAGCCGTCGCCGCCCTGGGCCAGATAGTTGGGCAGGGCCACCGAGTAGCTGGCGTCCGGGTCGAGCGGCTTGCCGCCCACCGTGACGGAGACGACGCGGCTGCCCGCCGGCTGCGTCAGGTCGTAGACCACCGCCATGTTGGACGGGTGGAGGAAGCTGCCCTTCTGGTTGTCCACCCCGGCGGCGCTGACCTCCAGCGCCTCGCGCAGGGCCTTGCCGGTCAGCGGGACGGCGATGATGGTGTCGCGGAAGGGCAGTTCGCGCTGGATGTCGCGGCGGGTCAGCACGGTCCCCGCCTCGTACTGGCGGTTGCCGCGGATGTTGCCGCCGTTGATGAAGGCCACGTCGGTGTTGAAGTGGCCGCGCATGGCGTCGGCGATCAGCGAGGCGAAGGCGTTCTCGCCGGTGCGCACGGCGGCGCGGCGGGTGTCGAGCGGGGTCGCCGTCGTCCCGATGTTGATGTCCAGCAGCTCCGACAGCCGGGCCAGATAGACGCCGACCCGCTTTTCCATCGCCGGGTCCGGCGGCAGCCCGGCCAGCGGCACGATGTCGGCCCCGGCCAGCGCGGGCGGCGCCTTGCCGTCGCCGTCCAGCCGCAGGACGAAGGCCGACCCCTTCACGTTGACGTGGACGCCGAAGACTTTTCCCTTGTCGGCCTCCAGCACGTCCTTGCCGGTGGCGGAGAGCTGGAGCAGCGCGTCGATGGCGGGCTCGCCGCGCAGCGCCTCCACCGCCTCCGGGGCGTTGTCCAGGATGGCGACCACATAGTTCGCGCCTTGGGCGCGCAGCGCGCGGGCCTCCGCGGCGATCGTGGCGGGTGGGCGCACCTCGATGTCCGGCACGATGTACTGGACGGTCAGTTCGGGCGAGATCGCCGACACCACGCCGATCTTTCCCACCGGCGTGTCGAGCAGAGCCGACGGCTCCAGCCCCTCCATCACCTTGCCGGTGTTGCGGTCGATGGTGGTGGCGCTGACGAAGGGGAAGCGCGCCTCGTAGCTGCGCAGGGTCAGCTCGTCCTTGCCGAAGCCGAGGTCGCGCTTGGTCACCGCCATCAGGTCGGGCTGCAGCTCGTTCAGCAGGTCGATCATGTGGGCGCCGCGATCGAAGGTCGACAGGACGCCCGCGGTCAGCGACGCGCCGCCGTGCAGGAACAGGGTGTTGCCCTCCCCCCGCTTGGCGCGCAGCAGCGTGGCGAGGTTGGCGAGCCCGCCCTCGCCCTCCACCGGCTCGATGTCGGCCATCGTCGAGGTGAAGACGATCGACAGCTCCGCCGCCGACGCGGCCGGCGCGACGGCGCCGAGGGCCGCGACGGCGCAGGCGGCCAGGACGGCACGCCAGCCGGAAAAACACCCCACCCCACCACTGCCGCGATTCGGCATGGTCGCCCCCTCCTGCCATCCCTGTTCCTTCAGGATGGTTCTTCCCGTATTCCGGCGGGGGAGTTCAAGGCATATCCTCGCATGCCGGGGAACATTCCGGTGACAAAATCCCCGATCGCAACAGGGACATGGGGACCGGCCGGATCAGGCCGCCTCGTCCTGCCAGGGGTAGGCCAGCGGAACCTCGCGGAAGGCGAAGCGGTCGAGGTGGCGCTCCAGCGCGCCCTTGAGGGCGGTCAGATGCTCGGCGGAACTGGCGTCCAGCCGGCAGTCCAGCGCGTCCGGCCGGGCCTGGAGCGTCAGGGTGGCGTCGCCCGGCCAATCGGCGCCGCGGGCGTCGCGCGGAAAGACGACGCTCCCCGCCTCCGGCGTGTACTCCACCGTCAGATTGTGCGCCCAGTGCTTGCAGAGCTGCTGGAGATAGCGGCTGCCGTTCGGGGTCGGGACGCGGACGCTGCTGGCGTGTCTCATGATGATCCTTCTGTCTGGCAACGGTGACTCAGGGAAGACGTTCGATGCGCTGGGCCGCCTCGTCGATGATCGAGACGGCGGCGTGCACCGTGTCCGCATCGACGCCCTCGCGCCCCAGCCGGTGCATCAGCACGGCCTTCAGATTCTCCATGGCGCGGCGGATCGGGGCGCCGTCGGTGTGCTCGCGCCGGGTCGCCAGGGCGGCGAGGCGGGTGAACAGCGCCGCGACGGTGTCCGCGTCCTGGGCGAGCTGGGCGGTGCCGTCCGGGGTCACGGCGAAGGGCTTGCGCGCGCCCTCGGCGTCGGCCTTGGCGATGTGGCCCATCTCCTCCAGCAGCGACAGGGTCGGGTAGATCACGCCGGGGCTCGGCACATAGCCGCCGCCGGTCAGCTCCTCGACGGCGCGGATCAGGTCGTAGCCGTGCCGCGGCTCGTCGGCGATCAGCTTCAGAAGGACCAGCCGCAGTTCCGACGCCTCGAAGACGCCGCGGCGGCCGCCGCGGCCGCCGCGGCGCTCGTGGCCCCAGCCGCCCTCCGCGGCGTGACGGCCGGCGCCATGACGGGGACCTTCACCATGAGGGCCGCCATGGGGCCCATCGCCGCGCGGGCCGGGATGATGGCGGCGCATCCGGCCGCAGAAGGGAGTCGGGAAAAACCTCATGACGGTGGCCCCACTGTGTTTCGATCGATCTAAGATATATCGTGATCTATCGGGAAACAAGAGCCCAGGACGCTAAACTCTTCGCCCCTCCCAGAAGAGGAACCGCAGCAATCCCGAGCCACGCCCGGGAAGCATACTGCGAATGCGAGCGATTCGCATTGACGATCCGCGGCAATCCGGACCACAGTGCGCCCGCCCTTCCGGCATAGGCCGTCCCGGCGAAGTTGAAGGAGATTCAAGGATGAAGCTGACCCGACGCCACGCCCTCGCCATGACCGCCGCCGTGGTCGGCCTGGCCGCCCTGGCGCCCATCCCAGGTTACGCCCAGGACATGACGGTGCGGCACGCGCAGGGCGAGACCCGGCTTCCCGCCAAGCTCGACCCCGTCCTGGTCTTCGACATGACCTCACTGGACACGCTGGACGCGCTGGGCGTCGCGATCGCCGGGGTGCCCACCGGGCTGAAGCCGAAGCATCTCGCCAAGTATGACGGGCCGTCCTACGCGAAGATCGGCACGCTGTTCGAGCCGGACTACGAGGCGGTGAACGCCGCCGAGCCCGGCCTGATCATCGCCGGGGGCCGCTCCGCCCCGAAATACGCCGAGCTGTCGCGCATCGCGCCGACGCTCGACATGACGACCGACCAGAACGACTTCCTGAACAGCGCCATCGCCAACGCCGAGACGCTGGGCCGCGTCTTCGGCAAGACCGCGCTGGTCAAGCAGAAGGTGGACCGGCTGCGCGCCTCCATCGCCGAGCTGAAGGCGGTGGCGGGCAACGCCGGCAAGGGCCTGCTGATCCTGACCACCGGCGGCAAGATGAGCGCCTACGGGCCGGGATCGCGCTTCGGCATCCTGCACTCGGAATTCGGCGTCCAGCCGGCCGCCCCCGACCTGAAGGTCGCCAACCACGGGCAGGCCATCTCCTTCGAATTCATCCTGGAGACCAACCCGGACTGGCTGTTCGTGATCGACCGCGACGCCGCCATCGGGCAGGACGGCACCCCGGCCCGACGGTTCCTCGACAACGACATCGTCCGCCGCACCACCGCCTGGCGGAAGAACCAGGTCGTCTATCTGGACGGCGGCAACTGGTACCTCGTCGGCGGCGGGCTGCAGGCGCTCCAGCAGGACGTGGACAATCTCCTGGCGGCGCTGTCCAGGAAGTCCTGACCCGTGAAGCCCCTCCCGCTCGCCGCACGGGCCACAGTGCCGCTGGCCACGCTGGGCATCGGCCTGCTGGCCATCTGGAGCCTGTTCGTCGGCGCCAGCGACGTCGGCCTCGCGACTCTGTTCGGCGACGCTCCGGGGCAGGCCGCGCAGGTCCTGCTGGTCAGCCGCCTGCCCCGGACGCTGGCGCTGATCCTGGCCGGCGCCGCCATGGCGGTGTCGGGGCTGCTCCTGCAGATGCTGGTGCGCAACCGCTTCGTGGAGCCCTCCACCGCCGGGACCGCGGAGTCGGCCATCTTCGGCATGATGATGGTCTCGCTGTTGGCCCCGGAGATGCCGGTGCTCGGACGGATGGCCGTCGCCAGCCTGTGCGCTCTGGCCGGGACGGGGCTGTTCCTGGCGATCCTGCGGCAGGTGCCGCTGCGCTCGCCGCTGGTCGTGCCGCTGGTCGGCATCATGCTGGGCGGGGTCATCACGGCGATGACCGACTTCATCGCCTACCGCCGGGACCTGATCCAGTCGGTGCGCGGCTGGGAGATGGGGGACTTCTCCGCCATCCTGCTCGGCCGCTACGAGCTGCTGTGGCTGAGCGCCGCCCTGACCGTCGTCGCCTATCTGGCGGCCGACCGCTTCACCGTCGCCGGGATGGGGCGGGACGTCGCCACCAACCTGGGCATCGACCACCGCAAGGTGATGGCGCTGGGGCTGGTCATCGTGTCGATGACCACCGCGGCGGTGATCGCGACCTGCGGCATGATCCCCTTCCTGGGGCTGATCGTCCCCAACGTCGTCAGCCTCGTCCGCGGCGACAACATGCGCGGGTCCCTGCCCTGGGTCGCGCTGATGGGGGCCGGGCTGGTGCTGGCCTGCGACATCGCCGGGCGGCTGGTCATCCACCCCTACGAGATCCCGATCGGGACGATGATGGGGGTGATCGGCAGCGCCCTGTTCCTCTATCTCCTGCTGCGGAGGAGCGGCCATGCCGGCTGACCGCCGCGTCCTCTCGCCGATGGTCGTCCTGGGCGGCCTGTCGGCGCTGACCCTGCTGTCGATCGCCCTGTTCATGACGCTGGGCGCGCGGGGCAAGTGGGACTTCATCCTGGCCTTCCGCGGCACCAAGGTCGCGGCGATGGTGCTGGTCGGCTACGCCGTCGCCGTGTCGACCGTCCTGTTCCAGACGATCACCAACAACCGCATCCTCACCCCGTCGGTGATGGGCTTCGACCATCTCTTCCGGCTGATCCAGACGGCGCTGGTCTTCCAGTTCGGCAGCGGGCTGGTGGCGTCGCTCGACCCCCGCCTGCGCTTCGGCGTGGAGGTGGCGTCGATGGTCGTCTTCTCCGGCCTGCTCTACTGGTGGCTGTTCAACGGGGCGGGACGGGGCGACAACCGGCGCAGCCTCCATCTGCTGCTTCTCGTCGGCATCGTGTTCGGCGTGCTGTTCCGCAGCGTGACCAACTTCCTCCAGCGCGTCATCGACCCCAACGCCTTCCTGACCGTGCAGGACCGGCTGTTCGCCAACTTCAACCGGGTGGACGTCGAGCTTCTGGCCGTCTCGGCGCTGGTCGTGCTGGCGGTGTCCCTGGCCGGCTGGCGGTGGATGCGCACCTACGACGTGCTGGCGCTGGGGCGCGACGCCGCGATCAACCTCGGCGTGGACCACCGGCGCGCGGTGATGGGTGTGCTGGTGATGGTCTCGATCCTGGTGTCGGTGTCCACGGCGCTGGTCGGGCCGGTGACCTTCTTTGGGCTGCTGGTCGCCAACCTCGCCTATCTGGTGATCCGCTCGCACCGGCACGCGCTGATCCTGCCGGCCGCGGTGCTGCTCGCCGTGCTGACGCTGGTCGCCGGCCAGCTCGTGCTGGAGCGGGTGTTCGGCTACAACGCCGCGCTCAGCATCGTCATCGAGTTCGTGGGCGGTCTCGCCTTCCTGTTCATCCTGGTGCGGGGTTCGGCCCGATGATCGACGTCAAGAACATCACGAAGCGCTACAACGGCGCCGTCGTCGTCAACGGGGTGTCCCTGTCCCTGCCGGCGGGCGGGGTGATCTCGCTGATCGGGGCGAACGGGGCGGGCAAGTCGACGCTGCTGTCGATCATCAGCCGCCTGCTGCCGATGTCCTCGGGCACGGTGGAAATCGACGGGCTGGACGTGACCGCCACGCCGGGCGAGGTGCTGGCCCGCCGCCTGTCCATCCTGCGCCAGGACAACCAGATCATGTCCCGCCTGACGGTGGAGGACCTCGTCGCCTTCGGCCGCTACCCGCACAGCAAGGGCCGCCTGACCGACGAGGACCGCGGGCACATCCGCAACGCGCTGCGCTATCTAGACCTGGAGCCGCTGGCCGGCCGCTTCCTGGACGAGCTGTCGGGCGGCCAGCGCCAGCGCGCCTTCATCGCCATGGTGCTGTGCCAGGACACCGAATACATCCTGCTGGACGAGCCGCTGAACAACCTCGACGTCAAGCACGCCGTGGCGATGATGAAGCTGTTCCGCCGCACCGCGGACGAGTTCGGCAAGACCATCGTGCTGGTGCTGCACGACATCAACTTCGCCTCCTGCTACTCCGACCGCATCGTCGCGATGCGCGACGGCCGGGTCGTGCACCAGGGACCGCCGGAGGAGATCATCACCCCGGAGGTCATCCGCGACGTCTACGGCGTCGAGGCCCAGGTGATGGAGAACGCCGGCCAGCGCATCGCGCTGTACTACCAGTAAGGTCTTTTCAAAAGCGCGGCGGGTCGAAGATCACCGAACGGTCGATCTCGGCCAGCCGCGCCCGTCCGCTCAGCGCCATGGCGACCTCCAGCTCGGTCTGCAGGATGGTCAGCATGTGGGCCACCCCCGCCATGCCGCCGACCGCCAGGGCGTGCAGCACCGGCTGGCCCACCAGCACCGCGTCGGCGCCCAGCGCCAGGGCCTTCAGGACGTCGGTGCCGCGCCGGATGCCGCCATCCGCCAGGATGGGCAGGCGGCCCGCCGCGCGGGCGGCGACCAGCGGCAGCACCTCGGCCACGGCGGGCAGCGTGTCGAGCGTCCGCCCGCCATGGTTCGACACGATGATTCCCGCCGCCCCGGCCTCGATGGCGGGGTCCACGTCGTCGGGGTTCATGATCCCCTTCAGCAGCACCGGCAGCCGCGTCTCGGCGCACAGCCGGCGCACCGTGTCCCAGGTGGCGGCGGCGTGCAGCATGCCCTGGAAGACCGGGCTGCCGGGGCGCGACGGGGTGAAAGGGTCCGGCGCCAGCCCGGCCAGATTGACCGGCGCGATGCCGTCCGGCAGGCGGAAACCGGCGCGCTGCTCGATGTTGCGCAGACCGCTGACCGGCGCGTCCACCGTCAGCACCAGCGCGCGGTAGCCCGCGGCCTCCGCCCGCCGCACCAGGGTGAGCGTGTCCTCCGGGCGCGGCTGGGTGTAGAGCTGGAACCACAGCGGTCCGCCGGCCGCCGCCGCGACCTCCTCCAGCGTCACGCTGGACTGGGTGCTGACGGTCATCCAGGTGCCGGTGAGGCCCGCCGCCTGCGCGGTCGCCCGCTCCCCGTCGCGGTGGACCAGCCGGTGTAAGGCCATGGGCGCGATCAGGATGGGATAGGGCATCGCCTGCCCGAACAGGGTCGCCGCCGCGCTGGCCCCCGACAGGTCGCGCAGCGCCCGCGGCATCAGGCGCATCCGGTCGTAGGCGTCGCGGTTGGCCTGCCGGGTGATGCCGTCCGCTCCGGTCCCCGCGATGTAGGCGCGGGTCGCCGCGTCGACGCGGGCGGTGAAGTGGCGCTCGTAGTCGGAGAGCGAGACGGTGTCGGCGGGAATGCTCATCGCTGGGGTCCTCAATCAAGATCCCCTCTCCCCTCCGGGGGGAGAGGGCTATGAAGAACGGCTCTCCGCCAGCTCGCCCGCCCTTTGCGCCAGCGCCCTCAGCCGCGGGTCGGGCTGGCCGGCCAGGGCGGCGGCCATGCCGCGGTAAAAGTC
The DNA here is from genome assembly GCF_040500525.1 of Azospirillum formosense. Taxonomy (NCBI): domain Bacteria; kingdom Pseudomonadati; phylum Pseudomonadota; class Alphaproteobacteria; order Rhodospirillales; family Azospirillaceae; genus Azospirillum; species Azospirillum formosense. Next base: position 1,576,502 of record NZ_CP159403.1, read on the forward strand.
GGGAAAGCCGGTTTCCAGCGCCCGCGCGAACCACGCCAGCGCCTCCTCCACCCGCCCGTCCTGGAGCAGCAGCCGGGCGTGGTTGAAACGGCCCCAGCAATCCCCGCCCTCCGCGGCGGCCTGGAAGAGCCGGCGGGCACCCGCCCCGTCCTCCGCCACCGCGCGCCCGGCCTCGTGGAACAGGCCCAGCATGTTCAGCGCCTTCACGTTGCCGCGGCGGGCGGCGGCGGCGTAGAGGCGGTAGGCCTCGGCGTCGTCCGCCGCAACGCCCAGGCCCCGGCAATGCAGGTCGGCCAGATTGAACAGCGCCCACGCATCGCCCAGCTCGGCGGCCCGGCGGTAGTAAGCGGCGGCCTGGACGGGATCGGCGGGCACGCCCCAACCGTGCTCGTGGCAGCGGCCCAGCATGTTGACGGCGCGGGCGTCGCCGCTGCGGGCGGCGATGCGGAACCACTCCACCGCCCGCGCCCGCTCGGCCCCGCCGCGGTCGAGGCATTGCTGCCCCAGGGCGAGCTGCACGTCGATGATGTCCGGCCCGCCCGTCGAACGGGCGGCGGCTGCGCCGTCCCCCATGGCTTGGGCCATCACACCTCCGCCCAGCGCCGCAGAAGGTTGTGGTAGTGGTTGACCAGGGCCAGCACGGACGGGTGCTGGTCGCCCAGCTCCCGGCGCAGGTCGATGATCGCGACGTCGAGGTCGTAGAGCATCGCCCGCAGCCCGTCGTCCTTGACCAGCGACTGCGTGAAGAGGAAGGACGCCCAGCGCGAGCCTCGCGTCACCGGGGTCACCCGGTGCAGGCTGCTGGACGGGTAGACCACCGCGTGCCCCGCCGGCAGCTTCACGCCCTTGGTGCCGTAGGTGTCCTCGACGACGAGATCGCCGCCGTCATACTCGCCGGGATCGCTGAGGAAGATCGTGGTGGAGACGTCGGCCCGCAGGCGCATGCCGCCGGTGCCCGGAATGGCCCGGATGGCGTTGTCCACATGGTTGCCGTAGGTCATGTCCAGGTCGTAGCGGTTGAACATGGGCGGCAGGACGCGCAGCGGCAGGGCCGCGGAGTTGAAGGCCGGGTTGCGGCCCAGCGCCTTCAGGATGACTACGCCCAGTTCGCGGGCGGTGTCGCTCTCCTCCGGAATCTGCAGGTTGTTCTTGGCCAGCACCGCCTGGGAGCCCGCGGTGACGCGGCCGTCGACCCAGGGCGACGCCTCCAGCACCGCGCGGCAGTGGGCGACCTCGTCGGCGGTCAGAACGTCGGGGATTTGCAGAAGCACGGCGAAGGTTCCTTTGAATGAAAAGAGGCCGGACCGGCCCCCGGAGGATGGTCCGGGAACGCGGTCCGGCCCGGCCGGGATCAGAAGGTGACGCCGGCGGTCAGCATGAAGGTGCGGCCCGAGGCCGGCACCGCGCGCGAGGCGTTGAAGGCCGAGGCGTAGTTGCGGTGGTCGGTCAGGTTGTAGGCGTTGAGCGCCAGGGACAGGTTGTTGATCTCGTAGGACACCACGCTGTCCAGCGAGACCGTCTCCGGCACGCGGCCCGTGTTGGCGCTGTCGGCCCAGTATTCCGAGGCGTACTGGATGCCGCCGCCGACCATGACCTTGCCGGGCACGACGCCGGGGGCGAACTCGTAGGTCGACCACAGGCTGGCGTTGTGCTTCGGCACGTTCGGGGCCTCGTTGCCGACGACCGCCGCGTTGGTCCGCGACTCCCTGATCTCGCCGTCGAGGTAGGCGTAGCTGGCGTAGACGCTCCAGCCCTCGGTCACCTTGCCGCTGACCCCGGCCTCGAAGCCGCGGATGCGGGTGCCCAGGCCGGCCTCGGAGAAGCCGTCTGTGACCGTGCCGGTGGCGGGATCGACCGAGTAGGTGTTGCTCTTCTCGATCTGGAACAGCGCGCCGTTCACGCCCAGCCGCCCGCTGAAGAAGTCGGCCTTGCCGCCGACCTCGTACAGGTCGGTCTTCTCCGGATCGAAGTCGCGCCCGTTGCGCGGGGTCTCCGCCGTGCCGTTGGTGAGCTGGGCGGCGATGTCCACGCCGATCGGCTTGTTGGAGCGCGCGTAGGAGACGTAGAGCGACGCGTCCTTCGTCGGCTCGTAGATCAGGCTGGCCGACGGGCTGAGCGTCCGGGTGCTGGCGCTGCCGCCCGCCACCGCCGGGTCGGCGGCGCGGAAGGTGCTGCGGAAGTAGTCCCAGCGCAGGCCGCCCTGCACCGACAGCTGGTCGAACAGCCACACGCGGTCGGTGACGAACAGGCCGGTGTTGGCGACGCTCGATTCCCGCACGCCGGTCGCCGGGTAGGTCAGGAAGGCGTTGGCCGGGTAGCTGTGGCTGGGGTTGCGGATGGTCTGGGTGTTGGTGCGGTTGACCCAGGTGCCGCCGCGCCGCTCGTCCTTCTGGTAGCTGAGGTCCAGCCCGCCGTTGACCTTGTGGTAGAGGCCGAGGAAGGTGCCCTCCGCCTTGGCGCCCGCGACGTTCTGGACGCCCCAGCCCTTCTGCTTGAAGGCCAGACCGCCGCCGGCGCCGTAGGCGATCACCGGGTTGCCGCCGTTCAGGAAGAGCGTGCTGTTGGCCGCGGAGAGCGCCGCCGGGGCGGTGGAGACGAAATCGCGCTCGTAATGGCTGTAGCGGCTGTCGTTGTAGAAGGACAGGTTCTTGCTGACCTCGTGGGCCAGGGTCGAGGTCACGACGTGGTTGTCGGTGTCGTCGCGGTCCTTGTTGCGGACGTAGGACGTGGACCGGTCGAGCCCGAACTCCGGCGCCGGGCGGAACGTGCCGTCACGGCCGCGGACCATGGGCACGCCCATGTCCGGGATCTTGTCGCCGTCGAGGTAGGAGTAGTTCAGGTGCCAGGTCGTCGGGGTGCCCAGCCCCAGGCCCAGATCGGCGGCGATGCCCTTGCGCTTGGCCTCGACCTTGTCGCGGTCGGCCACGTCCTGGTCGTGGTACAGACCGTTGATGCGCAGCGCCGTCGTCTCGTTGATCGGCTGGTTCACGTCCACCGTGGTGCGGTAGGTGGGGCCGGAGCCGACCGACTGCTCGACCTTGTAGCGCTTGTCCAGCCCGGCCTTCTTGGTGCCCTGGTTGATGACGCCGCCGGAGTTGCCGACGCCGAAGCCGTTGCCCGACGGGCCCTTGAAGACCTGCACCGTCTCGGTGTTGAAGACGTCGTGGGTGTAGACGCCGAAGTCCTTCAAGCCGTCGGTGTAGATGTCGCCGCGGGCGGTCAGGCCGCGGATGCGGAACTGGTCGCCGTTCTGGCCGCCGTTGCCCTCGCCGGTCGAGATGGTGATGCCGGGGACGTTGCGCAGAACCTGCTCCAGCGTGGTGGCCTTCTGCTGCTCGATGATCTCTTCCGGAACGACGTTAACGACGCGGGGCGTGTCCTTGACCGTGTCGGGCAGGCGGGAGATGCCGGTGGGCTTGGCGTTCACGTTGCCGGTGTCGGCCGGACGGTCGGCGCCCACCCGCACCGGGTCGAGAACGGTGGCGTCACCGGCCGCGGTGCCAGGCGCGGTCCCCGCGCCAGACCCGGCCCCCGTTCCGGCCGTCTGCGCCTCGGCCACCGTCGCCAGGGTGGAGAAGGACATCGCCAGCCCGGCCGTCGCGGCGGCGCCGGCGATGATGGGTCGGAGGCGGTCGGGGACGTTCGATTGCAACATAAAGGCTCTCCCGAGAAATCGTCGTGGCGGATGCGCCGATCAGCGGCGGGTATCTACCAAGCGGGGAGGCGCCCCCTTCAACGGCGATCATTCAGAATAATTCTAAATTGCAAAATCACCGTCATTCAGCCCCATCGCTTTCAGGGATATGCCGTTTGGTGGAGCCCCGCGACGGGATCTCCGGCGGGTCGCCAGAGGCCTTGGAAAAACGGGTTTTTCATATTCGTCACAATGACTTAAAACGCCTGTTCAGAGGCTTTCAAAGGCCCCCGCGAGGGTCGGCGGGACCGGACTGTTGCAAAGCAGCAACGCCGATAATAAGAATTATTCTCAATACGCAGGTCGGCTGCGGTCCGAACGTCTTTCCTAGGGTCGAGCGTAATCCTGACCGATGCCCGACGGTGAGGGCCACCGCTTGAGGGCCACCGCTTGAGGGCCACCGCTTGAGGACCGTCGCGTGTGGGCCGGCCTGGAGCTAAATGGGTCAGGATCTGCGCTGGACGGCGTCATGCATCAGCCCGGACACCGCGCGGCCGTGGCGTCTGCCCCAGGCGGGCCTTCCAGAGCCCCTCGGCCAGCCGCAGCGCGTCGGCGAAGGCCGGCCCGGTGGCTCCGGGAAGGGCGAACAGGGCGAAGGCCGCGGTGCCGATGATGATGCGTTCGGCGCGCGCGTCGCGCACCGCGCCGGTCCACACGCCCTGCCAATATTCCAGGCTGGTGCCGCGCGGGCGCGGCGTCGGCGGCGGCTCCTCCATGCAGGGGGGCAGGATGAGATCCTCCGCCTCGCCGTTGACCAGACGGTGGATGGAGGAGGGGCGGAAGGGCGAGAACTGGGCGACGTCGCGCACGCTGCCCAGCACGGCCATGTGCTTCCAGCCGAGGATGCGCGCGGCGTCGCGGTGCAGTTCCCGGTAGGTCGGCTTCGCCGCCCCCAGCAGGGACGTTTTAGCCTTGGACGGCTTCAGCAGATGCACCGCCTCGAACACGGCGGAGCGGGTCTGGGTCAGCCGGTGCAGCCCGATCAGCCGGTAGATCTGCGGGGACAGGGCGGCCAGCGGCGCGTAGGCGATCCGCTGCGCCGTCAGCGCCGCCGCGATCTCCCGCGCGTTGGTGCAGACCGGGATGCCCACGGTGGGCGCGATGAACTCGTACCGGCCGGAGGCCGCACTGCAACCCGTGCCGCCGTGCAGCAGCACCCGGTGGCCGGCCTGCGCGACCAGCCGCGCCGCGTGGAAGAACCAGGGCGGGTTGTGGTAGTTGGGCGAGGTGAAACATGGCCAGTCGATGTCCGTCTGGATCGTCCGTCCCAGCCCGGCGGCGACGTGCGCCCGCATCGCCCGCACCATCCCGGCCAGCTCCGGCGCGGTCGAGCCGCGCATCCGCATCATGCCGAGAAGGGCGCCGACCTGGACCGGATCGGCCTCGCCCTCCAGGACGATGGTCATCGCCTCTTCCGCTTCCTCGGCGGTCAGCGGGCGCCCATGACCGCCTCCGGCGACGCCCAGCACGCCGATGTGACGGGCCAGTCGGTCCTGCGCGGGGGCGTCCGGCGCGATTTTCTCCAGCCTGGCGTCGATCTGGGCCGGGGACGGCTGCCCCTCCAGAAGGCCGGCGGGCCGCACCTGCAATGGCGGCACCGCGATGCCGGTCGGTACGTTCCAGCGCGGGTCGAAGGTCTCGTCGACCACGGGGCCATCCGCCAGAGGCTCGAACAGGGCATCGATCCCGCGGGCCAGCGCCTGGACACGCGGGCGCAGCGCTTCGGCGAAGGGGGTCGGTACCAGGCCGCGGCCCGAGCGGATGAACAGGGGATCGCCGAACTCCTCGCGCATCTGCGCCAGGAGCCGGCTGAGCGCCGAGGTCTGGAGTCCGAGGTCGCGGGCGGCCAGCGTGACGTTGCGTTTCGACAGCAGCGCGTCCAGCGCGACGATCAGGCGGCCGCGCGACAGCCGGTCCTCCTGAATGCCGGGAGCGGCCTTGCCCTGACCGGACGCCTCCGGTTCCGGACGCGCCGCGGCGTCCTTCCTCTTGACCGTCATGTGATTTCAGCCCGAATGCGGTTGCCTGGCCGGTTCACGGCTGCATACCATGACAATGATACGCATTTGCATGCCAACGCAACACGGCTGGTCCGCCCTCCGGCCCCGCGACGGACGGGGCCGGAGGCTTGCGTTCCTCAGTCCTCGGACTCCACGGACTTGGGGGCGGCGGCCTGCTCCGCCTGAATCCGTTCGACGATGCGGGTCAGCGCCGCGGCGTCGAGCGGGCTTTCCATGTTCAGATCCTGGGCGAACTTGCGGATCACGCCGATGGCGCGGCGCCGGGTCACGATGTCGACGTCGCCGGGGCGCGTCCGCTCGACCACCGGCCCCTTGTAGTAGCCGCTGCCGACGCGCCATTGCCGCTGCCCGTCCGCCCGCCATTTGGTGCCGTCGGACAGCACCATGCAACGGTTGCCCTCGGTGAAGGCGTCGACGGTGGCGATCCTCTCCGGGCCGGTCTGGCTGTTGTGGATCGTCACCTGATCCCCGACCCTGAACGCTGTCATTCTGTGCTCATCCTCTCTCAGTCAGTCGCGGTCCGGCACCGGACCACCGGAATGGAACCGCGCGCCGTGGTCGCTCTCGCGCCGCTCCTCCACCGCCGCCATCAGCCGGGACTTCGCGGTGGCGCGGCTGTCGGAAGACACCGCCGCCGTCTCGCCCGGTGGCTGGCTCCGCGCGGCGGAACGCACGCCGTTCAGCGCCGCCAGGAAGCCGGTGGCCGGGCGCATGGCCCTGCCGCCCCGCAACCCCGGAGGCGCCTCCACCGGCGATGATGCCGGGGGCTGCGGCTTCCCCGCGGCGACGGGAACGACGTCGGCCTCAGGCTCGTCTCCGGCCTCCGCCTCTCCGGCCGGAGCCCGCCGCTCGGCGGCCTCGGCGTGGGCCAGCGAGGTGGCGCGCTCCACGACCAGCGTCCGGCATTCGCCGTCCAGCGTCTCGTAAACGCGCTTGGCCTCGTTCAGTTCATGCAGGTCTTCCGTTTCCAGCGTGCGGTCCAGCGCGCTGGAGAGCAACCGGAACTCCAGCACGCCCGGCACCCGCGCCTCGTCCACGGCGCGCTTCAGCACGCCGACGGCTTGCAGGGTTTCACGGTCCAAAGTGCCTTCGGGCATCGACATGCTGTGGGTTGATCGGCGGGATCACCCGAAATATCGGCTGAGGCCCGGCGGGGTCAAGTGCGATCCGGCACCGGTCCGGCTTCATCCTCCGGTTCGACGGCACCGCGTCTTTGCAGCCACAGGGCGACCAGCCAGCACAGCGTGGCCCAGCCCGCGCCGACGCACCAGCCCGCCAGGACGTCGGTCGGCCAATGGACGCCCAGATAGACGCGGCTGCACCCGACCAGCAGCGTCACCGCCATCGCGACGACGAGCACATAGGCCTTCTGCCGCCTCCCCTCGACGAAGCGGGCCAGCATGGCGCCCAGGGTCAGGAACACGACCGCCGACAGCAGCGAATGGCCGCTGGGAAAGCTGGCGGTGAAGACGATGTCGCCGTGGGGGACGATGTCCGGCCGCTCCCGCCCGATCTGGTTCTTCAGCAGGCCGCTGATCGCCATGCCGCCGCCGACCGACAGCAGCACCAGGAGCGACGCCCCGCGCTTCCCCTGGAGCAGAAGGAAACCCACCGTCACCGCGGTGATCAGCGACAGGACGGTGATGCTGCCCAGCGCCGTGACGTCGCGCGCCGCGTTGTGAAGCCAGGGCGGCCCCAGCGGCATCGCCGGGTCGCCGGCCACCCGCAGCGCCATCAGCACCGCGCGGTCGAAGGCCGCCGTCTCGCCCTCGATCACCTCGCCGGCCAGCAGGGCGAAGGCCAGGATCAGCCCGGCGCTGACCGCCATCCCGACGAGAAGCCTCAACTCGTGCCGGCCGAGCCTCGTCCAGAAGCCGGGTGCCCTCAATCCTGCCAGCGCCATCGCCCGTCCCATGCCTCCCGTCCGTCACAGACCGGTTATGGGAACGCCGGCCCGCAGGAAAAAGGTCCGCCGGGCCGGAACGGCTGCGGCCGGGCGCCCGGCCCCTGGCATTCGGTCCACAAACATAAAGATATCTTTATGCTTGCGGGGTTCCGAATGCGCTGCTACACCAGCGCCACAGCGGGCCGGTGCGCCCGCCCCTTTTCATTGCTGTACCGCAAACAGCCCCCCAGGAGACTCCCCGATGGCCGCGCCCGCCAACTTCACCGACTACAAGGTCAAGGACATCAGCCTCGCCGAGTGGGGCCGCAAGGAAATCACCATCGCCGAGACCGAGATGCCCGGCCTGATGGCGCTGCGCGCGGAGTTCGGCGAGTCCAAGCCGCTGGCCGGCGCCCGCATCGTCGGCTGCCTGCACATGACCATCCAGACCGCCGTGCTGATCGAGACGCTGACCGCGCTCGGCGCGACCGTCCGCTGGTCGTCGTGCAACATCTTCTCGACCCAGGACCAGGCCGCCGCCGCCATCGCCGCCGCCGGGATCCCGGTCTTCGCCTGGAAGGGCGAGACGGAGGAGGAGTTCTGGTGGTGCATCGAGCAGACCCTTCGTGGTCCCGATGGTTGGACCCCGAACATGATCCTGGACGACGGCGGCGACGTCACCCAGATCATGCACGACAAGTATCCGGAGATGCTGGCCGAGGTCCGCGGCCTGTCGGAGGAGACCACCACCGGCGTCCACCGTCTCTATGAGATGATGAAGAAGGGCACGCTGAAGGTTCCGGCCATCAACGTGAACGACAGCGTCACCAAGTCGAAGTTCGACAACCTCTACGGCTGCCGCGAGTCGCTGGTCGACGGCATCAAGCGCGCCACCGACGTGATGGTGGCCGGCAAGGTCGCCGTGGTCGCCGGCTACGGCGACGTGGGCAAGGGCTCGGCCGCCTCGCTGCGCTCGCAGGGCGCGCGCGTTCTGGTGACGGAGATCGACCCGATCACCGCGCTCCAGGCCGCCATGGAAGGCTATCAGGTCGTGACCATGGACGAGGCCGCGCCGCAGGGCGACATCTTCGTCACTGCGACCGGCAACGTCGATGTGATCACGCTGGACCACATGCGCGCCATGAAGGACCGCGCCATCGTCTGCAACATCGGCCACTTCGACAGCGAGATCCAGATCGAGGCCCTTCGCAACTACAAGTGGGAAGAGGTCAAGCCGCAGGTTGACGAGGTCGTCTTCCCCGATGGCAAGCGCCTGATCGTCCTGGCCCAGGGCCGTCTCGTGAACCTGGGCTGCGCCACGGGCCACCCGAGCTTCGTGATGAGCGCCAGCTTCACCAACCAGGTGCTGGCCCAGATCGAGCTGTGGACCAACGCCGCCAGCTACGAGAACAAGGTCTACGTCCTGCCGAAGCACCTGGACGAGAAGGTCGCCCGCCTGCATCTGGACAAGATCGGCGCCAAGCTGACCACGCTGTCGGCCAAGCAGGCCGAGTACATCGGCGTGAAGGTCGAAGGCCCGTTCAAGCCGGACCACTACCGCTACTAAGCGGGTCCGGACGGATCGGAACGGAAAGGGCCGCCCCACGGGGCGGCCCTTTTTGCGTTTGGGGGGTGTTGAAGGCGGTTGCCCCCACCCTTCCCACGGCTTCGCCGCGGGCCCCTTCCCTCCCCCGCTGACGCAGGAGAAGGAAATCCAGTCCCCTCCCCTGCGAAGCGGGGGAGGGCTAGGGAAGGGGCAAGACCTTCCCTACCGCCGAACCCTACCGCCGCACCATCGGCGCCAGATCCTTGCGGATGCCGGCGTCCAGCCGGGCGTTCAGGTCGTCCATCATGCGGCGGACGAGGTCCTGCAGGGTCGCCTCGCGGTCGGCCACCGAGATGTTCTCCGGCACCGTGGTGGAGTGCGTCACCGTCGCCTTGGTCATGCCGCGGAAGGTCGATTCGCCGGGCAGCTCGCCGTTGACCTCCACCTCGATCCGCCCGTCGTAGCGCTGGGCCTGATCGTTGGTGAAGTAGCCCTTCACCCCGCCGGTCTTGGGAAGCTGGACCTCGACGATGCTGGCGTCGCGGATGGTGACGCGGACGCGGCCCGGCCCGCCCGCGGCCTGCAGCCGCTCGTTGGCCCAGCGGCGCACCGCCTCGGCGGGCGGCAGGGGGATGCGCTGGTCGACGGCGGTGCCGGCCGGCCGGTGGGCGTCCACCACGTCGACGCCGCCCGCGCTCAGGACGATCGGGCCGAAGTTGGAGTAGTCGATGGGCCGGGGCGCCGGACGCGGCGGCGTGCTCTGGCAGGCCGACAGGGCCACGGTGGCGAGAGCGGCGGCGAGAACGAAACGGCGGGTGGGCATGATCGCTCCGGTTGGACAGGACGTCGATAGAACGAAAAACGGCGCGGCACTATAGCCGCGCCGCCTCATGAGCGCATCCGGAACCTGGAGCCCCTTACTTCGCCGTCCCGTAGACCCGGTCGAGGTCCGCGTCGTCGAAGTGGTAGGCGGTGGAGCAGAACTGGCAGACCACCTCGACGCGCCCGTCGTCGATCTTCAGGCTCTGCACCTCGTCGCGCGGCAGGCGGGACAGCATGTCCGACACCCGCTCGCGCGAGCAGCGGCAGCCGAAGCGCAGGGCCTTGGGCTGCCACACCCGAACGCCGTCCTCGTGGAACAGGCGGAACAGCAGGTCGCGGGCCGGCAGTTCCGGGTCGAGAAGCTCGTCGCCGGTGGTGCTGGACAGCAGGACCATGGCGCGGCGCCACGCGTCCTCGTCGCCGGAGCCGAGCACCTTCTCCGTGGCGTCCTGCGGCAGGCGCTGGATCATGATGCCGCCGGCCCGCCAGGCGCCCTTGCCGCCGTCCGGCAGGGTCTCCTGGTCCACCGACACGGTCAGGCCCGTGTCGATCTGCTCCGACTGGCGGAAATAGTGCTGCACGCAGTCGGCCAGCGTCTTGCCGTACAGCTCGACGATGCCCTGGTAGCGCTCGGTGTTCGGCCCCTGGTCCACGGTGAAGGCGATGTGGCCCTTGCCGAGCAGGGCCGGCGCCGGGGCGATCGTCACGTCGTCGCCGGCCTTGGCCAGCGCCTCCTCGTCGAACTGGGCGTAGGCGCGGATGTCGCCGACCGAGGTGATGTCCGCCACCATCAGCCGGACCGGACCGTCGCCCTTGGTCTGGAGCGTGAAGATGCCGTCGTACTTCAGCATGCTGGACAGCAGCATGGCGAGCGTCATCGTCTCGGCCAGGAAGCGGGCGACCGGCTCCGGATAGGCGTGGCGGGTCAGGATTTCGTCCAGCGCGGGGCCCAGCTTCACCATGCGGCCGCGCAGGCGCGACGCCTCGATCTGGAAGGGCAGAACGAGATCGTCGGCGATCGGGTGGACGGAAGGATCGTCCATGATGTCCTCGAAGTTACGACAGGCCATGGCCCGGCGCCACCAGCCCGCTCATCGCGGGGGGCGGCGCCGGGCCATGGCTCCAATTCCAAGGGCTCTTAGCCCCACAAGTGCTCTTAAATAGTGGCGCCGAGGCACCATGCCAGTATGGCCTTCTGGGCGTGCAGGCGATTTTCCGCCTCGTCCCAGACGACCGAGTGCCGGCCGTCGATCACCCCGTCGGTCACCTCCTCCCCGCGGTGGGCGGGCAGGCAGTGCATGAACAGGGCGTCGGGGGCGGCCAGATCCATCAGCGCCTCGTTGACCTGATAAGGGCTCAGGATCGCCGCCCGCTCGTCCACGTCGGTGTTGTGCATGGAGGCCCAGGCGTCGGTGACCACGCAGTCGGCGCCGCGCACGGCCTCCTCCGGCGAGGTGGTGACGGTGATCCGCCCGCCCTCGCGCTTCACCCAGTCCAGCAGTTCCGGCGCCGGGCCGTAGATCTCCGGGCAGCCGAGGCGGATCTCCACGCCCAGGCGCACCGCGACATGGACCCAGCTCACCGCCACGTTGTTGACGTCGCCGATCCAGGCCACCGTGCGCCCCTCGATGGGGCCGCGATGCTCCTCGAAGGTCATCACGTCGGCCATGATCTGGCAGGGGTGCGACTGGTCGGTCAGGCCGTTGATGATCGGCACCGAGGCGAACTCGGCCAGCTCGTGCACGCGCTCCTCGCCCATGGTGCGGACCATCACCGCGTCCACGTAGCGCGACAGCACGCGGGCGGTGTCGCCGATGGTCTCGCCGCGGCCGAGCTGCATGTCGTCGGGCTTCAGCACCACCACGTCGCCGCCGAGCTGGCGCATGCCCACCTCGAAGGAGACGCGGGTGCGGGTGGACGGCTTCTCGAAGATCATCGCCAGTGTACGGCCCGCGAACAGCGAGCGGTAGGCCGGGATGTCCTTCTTGATGGTCGCGGCCATGGCGAGGATCTGGCGCAGGGTCGCCTTGTCCAGCCGGTCGATGTCGAGGAAATGACGGACGGCGGACATCACACCAGCTCCTTGGCGGTCTTGGCGAGGATGGCCACGGCCTCCTCCACCTCGGCCTCGCCGATGTTCAGCGGCGGCAGCAGGCGCACGACGTTGTCGCCCGCCGGAACGGACAGCAGGCCGTTGGCGCGCAGCGCAGCAACCACGTCGCCGACCGCCGGGCCGCAGGCGAGGCCGAGCATCAGCCCCTTGCCGCGCACGCCCGTGAAGACCGACGGGTTTTCGGCCACCAGCCCGGCCAGCCGGTCCTGAAGCAGGCCGCCGATGCGCTGCACATGGTCGAGGAAGCCGGGCTCCAGCACCTTGTCCAGCACGGCGTTGCCGACGGCGGTGGCCAGCGGGTTGCCGCCGTAGGTCGAGCCGTGGGTGCCGGCGGTCATGCCCGACGCCGCCTTCTCGGTGGCGAGGCAGGCGCCCAGCGGGAAGCCGCCGCCGATGCCCTTGGCCACCGCCATGACATCCGGCGTGATGCCGGCCCACTCATGGGCGAACAGCTTGCCGGTGCGGCCCATGCCGCACTGGATCTCGTCCAGGAACAGCAGCAGCCCGTGCTGGTCGCACAGCGCGCGCAGGCCGCGCAGGAACTCGACCGAGCCGGCGCGGATGCCGCCCTCGCCCTGGATCGGCTCCAGGCAGATGGCCGCGGTGCGGTCGGTGATGGCGTTGCGCACCGCCTCCAGGTCGCCGAAGGGCACGAGGTCGAAGCCGTCGAGCAGCGGGCCGAAACCCTTGATCAGCTTCTCCTGCTGGGCCGCCGACACCGCCGCCAGCGTGCGGCCGTGGAAGGCCTGCTCGAAGGTGATGATGCGGGTGCGGGCCTTGTCGCCCTTTTCATAGTGGTACTTGCGGATCAGCTTGGCGCCGCACTCCCACGCCTCGGCGCCCGAGTTCGTGAAGAACACGGTGTCGGCGAAGGTGGCGTCGGTCAGCCGCTTGGCGAGGCTCTCCTGCCCGGCGACCCGGAACAGGTTGGAGGTGTGCCACAGCTTGTGGGCCTGGGCGGTCAGCGCCTCGACCAGATAGGGATTCGCGTGGCCGAGGACGTTCACCGCCACACCGGCGGCGAAGTCGAGGAATCGTCGCCCGTCGGTCGCGTACAGATACGGACCTTCGCCGCGCTCGAACACGATGTCGGCGCGGGCATATGTGGGCATGACGACCGGAATCACAGCGAAAACCTCCGAATGAGGAAAGCCCGGCGGACACCCTCGCCCGCCGGGAACCGTCGAATATCAAGATGTCACTTCAGCCTGTCAACGGATTGGCTACGCCGACCGGCTGAATTCGGCCGAATTCCGGCGGATTTACGCCTTCAGCTTGTAGCCCGTCTTCAGCATGCGCCAGGCCAGCCACCACAGGCCGCCGTTGACCGCCAGCATGACGAGAATCCCGATCCCCAGCGTGCCGTCCGACCGCCCGATGAAGCCGTAGCGGAATCCGTCGATCATGTAGAAGAACGGATCGAAATGGGCGATCCACCAGAAGACCGGCGGCAGCGTCTCCACCGAATAGAAGGTGCCGGACAGGAAGGACAGCGGCGTCACCACGAAGTTGGTCACCGCCGCGATGTTGTCGAACTTCTCCGACCAGATGCCGCCGACCAGACCGAGCAGCGACAGCAGCATCGAGGCCATCAGGGCGTGGAAGATGACGAACTCCGGGTGGGCGATGCGCACCGGGACGAAGGCCCAGATCGCCAGACCGGTGACCAGCCCGACCAGCAAGCCGCGCGTCACCCCGCCCATGACGAAGCCGAAGGCCAGTTCCAGCGGGGCCATCGGCGGCATCAGGATGTCGACGATGTTGCCCTGGACCTTCGCGATCACCACGGAGGAGGAGGTGTTGGCGAAGGCGTTCTGGGCCATCGCCATCATGATCAGGCCGGGGGCCAGGAACTCCAGATAGGGCACCGTGCCGATCATCCGCACCGCGCCGCCCAGGGCCAGCGCGAAGACGGCGTAGAACAGCAGGGTCGTGACCACGGGCGCCCAGACGGTCTGCTGGTGCACCTTCAGGAACCGGCGCACCTCGCGCGCGTAGAGGGTCCACAGGCCGACCCAGTTGACGGCGCCGACCTGGCGGGGCATGGGAGGGAGAGGATGAGTCATCGCACCACGATTCACAGGATTGGACCGGACTTTAGGGCGCGCCGCACGTTCCGGCAACCGCCCCCGGACGGGAGACAGCCATGACCCGCGACCAGCCGCCGGCCCGCAAGCCGCCGCGCCGCGTCACCGCCCAGTATCTGGAGAACGCGGCCCTGCACTATCTCCAGCGCTTCGCCAGCTCCTCGGCCAGCCTGCGCCGCGTGCTGATGCGCAAGGTCGACCGCTCCGCCCAGGCCCACGGCACCGACCCGGCGGAGGGCGCGCGCTGGGTCGAGGACCTGATCGCCCGCTACCTGCGCAGCGGCCTGCTCAACGACACGGCCTACGCGGAGATGCGCGCGGCCAGCCTGCACCGCCGCGGCACGTCGACCCGCGCCATCCGCGAGAAGCTGTCCGCCAAGGGAATCGGCCGCGACGAGGCCGACCGCGCGCTGGAGTCGCTGGACGAAGAGGTGGAGGGCGACCTGAACCTAACCGCCGCCCTGGCGCTGGCCCGCCGCCGCCGGCTCGGCCCCTACCGCCTGCCCGAAAAGCGCGCGGAGTTCCGCGACAAGGATCTGGCGGCGCTGGGCCGCGCCGGCTTCGCCTACGACATCGCCCGGCGGGTGGTGGACGCCGAAGACCCCGACTCGGTGGAGTAACCCCGTCCCCGCCGCGGCCCGTTCGCCCCGCCCGGCTGTTGTTCGGCAAACGCCTTCGGGAACGCCACCGGTTCGGGGAAACAGACATGCGCCACGCCGCCCTCGCGGGCCTCACCCTCGCCGCCGGGCTGCTAGCCCTTGCCGGGACGGCCCGCGCGCAGGACGACGAGCGCATGGCGCTGTCGTCGGAGCTGCCCATCACCGTCGAGGACGCCGCCGCCATCGAGAAGGGCAGCGTCGACGTCAAGGTCCGCGCCTTCTTCGACCGGCTGAAGGGGGACGGCGGACGCAACCGCCTGACCTTCGACCCGGAACTCCAGGTCGGCGTCGCCAACGGTCTGGCGCTGAAGGTCAATCCCGGCTACCGCGTCGGCAACGCCGACGACGCGCAGCAGGGCGACGTCAAGCTGTCCGCCGAATACAACATCCGCGAACCGTCGCAGGGCCGGCTGGGCCTGTCGGTGGAGCCGGTGGTCAGCATTCCCTACGGATCGGGGAGCAAGACGACGGAGGCCGGGATCACCGGGCGCCTGACCCAGCCGCTCGGCACCGCCGCCGCCGCACCGCGCCTGCACGCCAACCTGTCCTGGCGCCACCTCTTCGATCCGGAGCCGGGCGAGCGCGACAACCGCTTCATCATGGCCGCCGGGATGAACGCCCCGGTCGGTCCCGCCACCGCTGTGGCCTTCGACGTGGTGCGCGAGCAATCCCAGGAGCGCGGCAAGGCCGACAACTTCGTGGAGGTCGGCATCCGGCATCTCGTCGGCGAGAACCTCGCCGTGGGAGCCGGGGTCGGCGTCGGGTTCGGTCCCGATTCGCCCCGCTACCGGCTGCTGCTGGGCGTGCAGCGGTCGTTTTAAAGTCGTTGTCCGGAAACGACAAAACGCGCGCAAAGCCTTTCGGCAATGCGCGCGGCACTCTCAACCGGGGTTCGGTGCAACCGAGAGTCGGAGTCGTCCTGGTGTGGGGCTTGACACCCGACCGCGGAGTTTGCTGCCCCGCGGTGACGTCACCAGAATCGCCTGGATGCGCTCCGGCGCCTCCAGGCGGTCAGCCTCAGGCCGCGGCGGCCTGCTGCTTGTCCTGCGCCTTGGCGATGCGGCGCTTCAGGCGGCGCGCGTCCAGGCTGAGGACCTCGTCCTTCGCGTCGAGCAGGAAGGCGTCGAGGCCGCCCTTGTGCTCGATCGAACGGATCGCGTTGGTGGAGATACGCAGGCGCACCATCTGACCCAGAGCGTCGCTCAGCAGCGCGGTTTCCTGCAGGTTCGGCTGGAAACGGCGGCGGGTCTTGTTGTTGGCGTGGCTGACGTTGTTGCCAAACTGCGTGCCCTTACCGGTCACGGAGCACCGACGTGCCATCGGACTGATCCTTTATTTTAGCAAATGAAACCCGGTCCCGGGCAGCATTCCGCCCGAAGGAGGCGGCGTTATAGTCGAACAAGCGCGCGCCCGTCAAGGAAGGAAGAGACGGGCGCGCGCCGATCGACGGTCCCCGGGCCGGCGGGGACCGCGATCCGGTGGAATCACTCGGCGGCGGGAGCGGCGGCCTTCGGGGCCTCCGGCTTCGGCGCGTCCGCCTTGGCGGCCTCGGCCTTGGGGGCTTCGACCTTCGGAGCCTCAGCCTTCACGTCCGCCTTCTTCTCCTCAACCTTCGGGGCTGCCTTCACGTCGGCCTTCACTTCGGCCTTCACGTCGGCCTTCGGGGCCTCCGCCTTGAGAGCGGGGGCGGAAGTCGCCTCGACCTTCGGAGTTTCAGCCTTCACCGGCTCCGCCTTCGGAGCGGGCGCCTCGGCCTTCGGGGCAGCCTTGGGAGCGGCGGCCTTGGCCGGAGCAGCCTTGCGGGCCGCCGGTGCCTTCTTCGGCGCCGGAGCGGGAGCCGGCTCGGCCTTCGCTTCCGCCTTCACCTCGGCCTTCTTCTCTTCGACCTTGGGCGCCTCGACCTTCGGAGCCGCCACGGCGACCGGAGCGGCCTTGGGCGCCGGGGCGGCCGGGGCCAGGGCCACCGGGCTGACGCCCAGCTCGGCGGCGATCTTGGAGGAGACGTCGAGGACGGTCTGCACCTGGTTGACGACTCGGGCCTGGGCGACGGACGCCCATTCGCGCTGCACGGCGACGAGGTCCGCCGGGCTGCGCACCTTGGCGAACTCACCGGCGAGCTGGGTCGTCTCGCCGATGCCGGCGGTCACGCCGTCGAGCAGGCGGCGGCAGCCGTCCTGCATCACGCCGGCGACGCGGGTGGTGCGGGCGGCGTAGGTCTCGGCGTTCGCCTTGCCCAGCGGCGCCAGAGCCAGGGGGCTCAAAGCCAGGGGATTGAAGCGCTCGAAAAGATCCAGAAAGTTGGCGGCCATGTCCTTAAGGTCTCCCGTTGACGACTCGACGCGGAGGCGGTGTCGGACAAGTCAACTCCGGCTCATACCCCAGGAGACTGCGGGCAAACCTCTCGCCCAAGCGCCGCGAAGACGCTCCTTTCCCGCCCATGCCACCTTATGCACGGGAGAATCGCGGCGCAACGGAAATGTTGCGGTGCAGCATACCCGAAAGGACCTACTCCACCGGGCGCCCGAGGAACTTTTCAAGCAGAACGCGTGCAGCGGCGGTGGGGGTGACGGCGCCGCCGGTGACCCGCGCTTCCAGCGCCGGCAGGTCGGCGCGCACGGCGGGATGCGCCTTGAAGGCGTCCACCAGCGTCTCGCGGATCTCGCTCCACAGCCAGGCGCGGGCCTGCTCGGCGCGGCGCGTGGCGCGGACTCCGGACGCCTCGGTGACCGCCTTGTGCTCCCCGATGGTGTCCCACACCGAATCGATGCCGGCCCGGGTGATGGCCGAGCAGCTCAGCACCGGCACGCGCCAGTCGCCGTGGCGCAGCAGGGTCAGGGCGTGGCGATAGTCCGCGACGGTATGACGCGCCGTGTTGGCGAGGTCGCCGTCCGCCTTGTTGACCACCACGAGGTCGGCCAGCTCGACGATGCCCTTCTTGATGCCCTGAAGCTCGTCGCCCCCGGCGGGCAGAAGCAGCAGCATGAACAGGTCCACCATGTCGGCCACCGCCGTCTCCGACTGGCCGACGCCCACCGTCTCCACCACGATCACGTCGAAGCCCGCCGCCTCGCAGATCAGCATGGCCTCGCGCGTGCGGCGCGCCACGCCGCCCAGCGTGGCGCCGGCCGGCGAGGGACGGATGAAGGCGTTCGGTTCGCGCGACAGGTCCACCATGCGGGTCTTGTCGCCCAGGATGGAGCCGCCGGTGCGCTGCGACGACGGGTCGATGGCCAGCACCGCCACCTTGTGCCCCCGCGCGATGACGTGCTGCCCGAACGCCTCGATGAAGGTCGACTTGCCCACCCCCGGCACGCCGGAAATGCCCACCCGCACCGAGTTGCCGGTGTGGGGCAGCAGCGTCTCCAGCAGGGCGTCGGCCTGGGCGCGGTGGTCGCGCCGGGTCGATTCGATCAGCGTGATGGCGCGGGCGAGCGCGCGGCGGTCACCCCGCAGCACCGCGTCGGCGAGCGCGGCGGGGGTGTTGAGGGCGGGGGCGGGATCGGTCGTCATGGCAGGACCCTAGCGGGCGCCGCGGGCGCGGTGAAGCCCCCGCGTCGATCCACCGGCTTCGACGGGCGTCACGCCGGCTTCGGAACCAGACCGTCCAACCAGACTTCCAGCGCGGCGAACAGGGCGACCGCCGTGGCGCAGGCGTCCTGCGCCGACTCGGGTGCCTCCAGATCGCTTTCCAGCCGGGCGAGCAGCGCCTTCCACCGGCCGGCCATGTCGATCCCGGCCGACGCCAGGAAACGCGCGCCGCGCGCCGCGTCGAAGCCCAGCGCGCGGGTGACGTTGGGCAGCATCGCCCGGCCGCCATGGGCGGAGCCGTCGAGCACGTAGCGCGCGGCCAGCCGGGCCGGCACGCCGTCCAGCGCCGGCAGCGCCCCGGCCACCGGCAGGGCGTCCGCGTCCACCCCCAGGTCGGCCAGATCGGCGCGCAGCAGGTCCAGCCGCTCGGCCCCCTCGCCCAGCGCCCGCTCGATGGGGGCGTTGAAGCCGTGCAGGGCGATCAGGGCGTCGCGGTACTCCTCCACGGTGATCGCCGGGCTGGTCAGCGGGCGCAGGACCGCCGCCCGGTCGAGCCGTTCATGGATGTCGCGGGTCGCCTCGCGCAACGCCTGCCGTACGGGTCCCAAGGAAATGCTCCGTCGTGTCGGTTGGATCGGGTGGGAAAGGGCTCAGGTGGGGGCGAGGACTTCGGGAACCGGCTCCGGCCCCTGCGAGGATTCCTGCTGCCGCGCCCACAATGCGGCATAGGCGCCGCCGCGCGACAGCAATTCCATGTGCCGCCCCCGTTCGATCACACGCCCGGCCTCCATCACCAGGATCTCGTCGGCGTCGATCACGGTGGACAGGCGGTGCGCGATGACCAGCGTGGTGCGGCCCCGGCTGACCTCCCGCAGGTTGGCCTGGATCTCCCGCTCGGTGTGGGTGTCGAGCGCCGAGGTCGCCTCGTCGAACAGCAGGATCGCCGGGTTCTTCAGGATGGTGCGGGCAATGGCGACGCGCTGCTTCTCGCCGCCGGACAGCTTCAGCCCGCGCTCCCCCACCGTGGTCTCGTAACCGTCGGGCAACGCCATGATGAAATTGTGGATGTGGGCCAGCCGGGCCGCCTGCTCGACCTCCGCCGGGCTGGCGCCGGGACGGCCGTAGGCGATGTTGTAGTAGACCGTGTCGTTGAACAGCACCGTGTCCTGCGGGACGATGCCGATGGCGCCGCGCAGCGATTGCTGGGTCACCTCCCGGATGTCCTGCCCGTCGATCAGGATGCCGCCGCCCGACACGTCGTAGAAGCGGAACAGCAGCCGCCCGATGGTCGATTTGCCCGCCCCGGACGGCCCCACGATGGCCACCGTCCGCCCGGCGGGCACGGTGAAGCTCACCCCCTTGAGGATCGGGCGCCGCGGGTCGTAGCCGAACTCCACCCCGTCGAAGCGCAACTCGCCCCCCGTGATGGCCAGCGGCGGCGCGCCCGGCCGGTCGGCGACCTCGCGGTCCACCGACAGCAGAGTCACCATCGACTCCACGTCGATCAGCGCCTGCTTGATCTCGCGGTACACCACCCCGAAGAAGTTCAGCGGCTGGTAGAGCTGGAGCAAATAGGTGTTCACCAGCACGAAGTCGCCCAGCGTCATCGTGCCGTTGACGATGCCGCGCGCCGCCATGCCCATGACCACCGCCAGCCCCAGCGAGATGATCGCCGACTGGCCGATGTTCAGCAGCGACAGGCTGCGCTGGCTCTTCACCGCCGCCTGCTCGTAGGAGGCCAGCGCCTGGTCGTAGCGCCGGGCCTCGTGCCCCTCGTTGCCGAAATACTTGACGGTCTCGTAGTTCAGCAGGCTGTCCACCGCCTTGGTGTTGGCCTTGTTGTCGGTCTCGTTCATGGCGCGGCGGAACTGGATGCGCCATTCCGACACGAAGAAGGTGTAGGCGATGTAGCTGCCCACCGTGGCGAAGGTCGCCAGCGCGAACCAGCCGTCGAACATCCGCCACAGGATCACGCAGACCAGCGTGATCTCCACCAGCGTCGGCACGATGGAGAACAGGGCGTAGCGCAGCAGCGTCTCGATGGCGCGGGTGCCGCGCTCCAGCGAACGGGTCAGGCCGCCGGTCTGCCGCTCCAGATGGAAGCGCAGCGACAGGGCGTGCAGATGCTGGAAGACCGACAGGGCGACCTTGCGGATCGTGCGCTGGGCGACGTTGGCGAACACCGCGTCGCGCAGCTCGGCGAAGACCAGCGACATCACCCGCGCCAGACCATAGGCAACGATCAGCCCCAGCGGGATCGTCACCAGCGCCCCGGCGTCGCCCGGCGACAGGGCGTCGACCGCCCGCTTGTAGAAGATCGGCACCCAGACGTTCGCCACCTTGGCGCCGACCAGCAGGACCAGCGCCACCACCACGCGCAGCTTCGTCTCGAAGGAATCCCGCGGCCACAGATAGGGCACGAGCGAGCGCAGCGCCGCCATGTCGCCGGTGCTGGACGCGGCCTCCGCGTAGGTGGGGGCCGGGCTGGGGTTGCTGGTGCGGCGGCGCATGGAGAAGTCCGGGAAATGGGTCGGTTGCCAAAAGCGGCTGCCCTAAACTAGGGCGGCGAGCGCCGCCAACCAAGGAAGACGGGCCGTGCGCCGGTTGCATGGCGGTCCGCCGGAGGATTTTCACACGGTTTGCGGGAATCGGTCTCCGAAAAATTGCACGCGGACGAATGGATAAAACCGTATTAGACTTAAAGCCTATCTCCGTCGGCGAGGGCTGCGGAGCGACTGCCGCATAGGGCCGAACGTGCTGAAGAACCTCTCCCTGACCGCCAAACTGTCCCTGCTGAACGTGCTGGGGCTGTTCATCCTGGCCATCGTGCTGACGCTGGCCTCCAGCCGGGTGTTGAGCGACCGCAGCGCCGCCTCCGCGCAGGAGCAGCGGGAGCGCAGCATGGCGCTGGCCCACATGCTGCTGAAGCAGAACGGCGCCGACTACAGCCTGCGCGACGGCGCGCTCTATGTCGGATCGGTGCGGATCGACGGCGACACCCGCATGGTCGACCAGATCCGCGAGCTGACCGGCGGTGCGGCCACGGTCTTCCGCGGCGACACCCGCGTCGCCACCACCGTGCAGAACGCCGACGGCAGCCGGGCCAACGGCACGAAGCTGGGCGCCGGGCCGGTCTTCGACAGCGTCATCATCCAGCGCAAGCCCTACCGCGGCGAGGCCGACATCCTGGGCGAGCGCTACTTCACCTCCTACGACCCGCTGCTCGACGCCTCCGGCTCGGTGGTCGGCGTGCTGTTCGTCGGGCTGAAGCGGGCCGACGTGCTGAGGGTGGTGGACGAGGTGGAGCGCACCATCCTGGTGGTGGCGCCGCTGGTCACGCTGGCCTTCGGCCTGGTCAGCTTCTTCCTGGTCCGCCGCCAGATGGGCGCGGTGCGGGCGATGAGCGCGACCATGCACGACCTCGCCGCCGACAAGCTGGACGTCGCCGTTCCCGGCCTCGACCGCCGCGACGAGATCGGGCAGATGGCCCAGGCGGTGCAGGTGTTCAAGGACAACGCCATCCAGAAGAAGGCGATGGACGAGGCCGAGCGCGAGCGCCTGGAGGCCGAGCGCCGCGCCGACGAGGCGCAGCGCGCCCGCGAGAAGGCCATCGGCGAGGAGATCGCCGCGCTGATCGACGGCGTGTCCAAGGGCGACCTGTCGCGCCGCCTGGAGCTGGCCGGTAAGGACGGCTTCTACCGGACCATGTCGGAAGGCATCAACCGGCTGACCGACACGGTCGAGGCGGTCATCGCCGACCTCGGCGCGGTGCTCAGCGCGCTCGCCCAGGGCGACCTCAACAAGCGCGTCGAGCGCGACTATGAAGGCGCCTTCCAGACGCTGAAGACCGACGTCAACGCCACATCCGCCAAGCTGTCGGAGATCGTCGGCCAGATCACCCAGGCGGCGGACACCATCGCCTCGGCGGCCGGGGAGGTCTCCATCGGCTCCTCCGATCTCGCGGAGCGGACGGAGCAGCAGGCGTCCTCTCTGGAGGAGACGGCGGCGAGCATGGAGGAGCTGGGGGCGACCGTGCGCTCCAACGCCGACAACGCCCAGCGCGCCAACGGCATGGCGGCCGACGCCCGCACCGCCGCGGAGTCCGGCGGCACGGTGGCGGATTCGGCGATCGAGGCGATGAAGCGCATCGAGGCGTCGAGCCGCAAGATCACCGACATCATCGGGGTGATCGACGAGATCGCCTTCCAGACCAACCTGCTGGCGCTGAACGCGGCGGTCGAGGCGGCGCGGGCCGGCGATGCCGGGCGCGGCTTCGCCGTGGTGGCGCAGGAGGTGCGCAACCTCGCCCAGCGCTCCGCCCAGGCGTCCAAGGAGATCAAGGGGCTGATCCTCGACAGCGACGCCCAGGTCAAGGACGGGGTGGAACTGGTCAAGAGGGCCGGCGACGCGCTGGAGGGCATCGTGTCGGGCGTCCAGCAGGTCGCCGGGCTGATCGCCGAGATGGCCTCGGCCTCCTCGGAGCAGGCGGCGGCGCTCGACGAGATCAACGCCACCGTCTCGCAGATGGACGAGATGACCCAGAAGAACGCCGCGCTCGTCGAGGAGACCACCGCCGCGGCGCAGGCCATGGCCGGTCAGGCCAACGACCTGAAGGGGTTGATCGGCTTCTTCAAGCTGGACCCGCGGGCCGTGCCCGTCGCGGTTGCGACCGCCGCCACGGCGCCGCGGCACGTCGCGCCGGTGGCCCGTACAGCCCGCGCCGCGGCCAAGCCGGCGGCCCGCGCGGTGGCTCATTCGGGCGCCGCGCTCAAGCGCAACGTCAGCGAGGACGACGACTGGAAGGAGTTCTGAGCGTTTTCGTCAGTTGATGCGGACGCTGACGTCGCCCCCTCCCTGACCCTCCCCCTCTTCGAGGTGGAGGGGATGGATGCCGCTTCGCAGAAGGCACCCTCTCCCTCGAAGAGGGGGAGGGCCGGGGTGGAGGCAAGCCGCCCCCCGCCTCAGTTCGCGATCGGCGTCGCTTCGATCTTGCGGCGCGGGGCGGCCTTGATCGAGGGGCCGGCGTTGTCCTCCGGCTTGGCGACGGTCGTCGTCGTGCCGCGGGCGGTCTGGACGGGCGCGCTGCCGCGCAGGCGCAGCAGATGCATCCGCACATAGGCGGTGGACCCCACCGCCTGAACCGCCACCCAATCGGTGCCGCGGGCGCGGCCCAGAACCTTCAAAGGCTGGCCGGGCGGGAAGGTGGCGACGATGGGCGCGCTGTTGCTCGGCTGCGACCGCAGCGCGGTGGTCTTGTCGGTTTCCCAGTCACCGGAAACCGTGTCGAGCCCCGCCGGGGAGGCGCTGGCGGTCCCCTGCACCACGGGCGCGCGGTTGGTCCGCTCGCCCGTCTGGCAGGCGGTCAGCATCACCGTGCAGACCACGGCGAGGGAGACGGGAACGAGGCGCAGGCGTCTGGTCATCACGGACTCTGTCGGGTAGCCCTTTCGATCGGGCGACCATACAGGATGCGCCCCCACCCGCGCCACCGCGCCGCGGCAGAACGGCTATGCACTGTTTGTGGCAGGAAAGTGGCGCCGGCCTTCGCACCCGGCGCCTAGGCGAGGACGCCCAACTGCCAGGCGAAGAAGACGCCCAGCGCCACGGCGATGGTTAGGAGCTGCTTGCCCGTCACCACGCAGGCCAGCACGGCGGCCAGCGCGCCGACCAGCTGGGGGTTCCTCCAGGTCAGCTCCAGCCCCTCGCCGTTCGGGGACAGGATCATCGGCACGATGATGGCGGTCAGCACCGTCACCGGGACGAAGCCCAGCGCCTGCTTCAGCAGCGGCGGGAAGACCACGCGGTCGCCCAGAACGAACAGCGCCGCCTTCACGAAGACGGTGACCGCCGCCATGCCCAGGATCATGACGGTGTTGGTCAGGACGGTCCCGGTCATGCCGCCTCCTCCTCCCGACGTCCGGCCTCCAGCCCGCCGGAGCGCCAGCGCTGCAGGGCCATCCCCACGGCCACCCCGGCCACCACGGCGGCCATCAGCCCCAGCTTGTAGGGCACGTCCTGCCCCAGATAGGCCACGGCGCCCGCCGCCACCGCCGCCGCGAAGTTCGGCAGGCTGGCGAGCTGCGGGACGACGATGGCGATGAAGGTGGCGACCATCGCGAAGTCCAGCCCCAGCGACTGGAGCTGCGGGAAGGCCGCGCCGAACAGCAGGCCGACCAGGGTCCAGAACTGCCAGTTCGCGTACATCGACAGGCAGGAGCCCAGGAAGTACCAGTGCCCGAGCGGCGCCCGCGGGTGCCGGGCGTAGTAGCCGGCCATCACCGCGAAGGTCTCGTCGGTCAGGAAGAAGCCCAGCGTCCAGCGCCAGCGCGGGGGCAGATGGGCGACGTGCGGCAGCAGCGTGGCGGCGTAGAGGGCGTGGCGCAGATTCACGATCAGGGTGGTCAGCCAGATCACCGCCAGCCCGGCGTGCCCGGCCACCAGCCCCAGCGCGATGAACTGGCTGGACCCCGCATAGACCGACAGGGACATCAGCTGCCCCTGCCACGCCGCCAGCGGCCCGGCGGCCACCAGCGTGCCGAAGATCACCCCGAAGGGCGCCGCGCCGATGACCATCGGCAGGGTGTCGCGGGCGCCGGCGGCGAAGCTGGATCGTCTGGTCATGATCGTTCTGCAGCGTCTTCTGGAACCGTTCCATGGAACAGCGTCGGGTTGCGGACCATAGCGCTGCGACGGGCTGTCCGCCCGCCTTTTATTGTCCGGGAGACAAGTCCATCCACCCAGCCCCGCGCGAAATGCCGCATGCGAACGAGCGATGAGAATTTCCCGTTTCCAGAGTGTTTGGTCAGAATCCCCGCACCGATTGCATCTGCCGGGGAGCCTACTCGCGTGAAGGTACCGTTCAACAACAAGGCCCGTTGGATTGACGACGTCATCTGGCATCAAATCCCGCGCCTGAAGATCGAGCCGCGGCGCAAGCTCGCCGCGTCGCTGGTGGCACCCTTCCGGCCCCGAACCCCCGGCTTCACGCCCTCCGAACAGGCGTTGACGCTCAAGACGCAACTGGAGACGCGCGGCTACACCGACGCCTTCCGCCTGATGACCGACGAGCAGGTCGCGGCGATGCGGCGCTATTTCGAGGAGCAGCCCTGCTTCGACGGCGGGCACCGGCAACACGGCTCCTTCACCATCGACAAGGTGCCGTCGCCGGACATCCAGATGGCCCGCTATGTGGAGGAGCAGTTCCTGGCCGCGCCCCACCTGCTGGACACCATCAACCACCCGCTCGTCCTGGAGGTCGCGGAAGCGTTCCACGGCTGCAAGCCGACCATCGACGGCATGTCGGTGTGGTGGTCGCTGGCCCGGCCCAACCCGCGGATCAGCACCCAGAACTACCACCGGGACTACAACCAGGTCCGTCATTTCAAGATGTTCCTGTACCTGACGGACACCGACATGGGCGGCGGGCCGCACATCTACGTCCCGGCTTCCCAGCATGGGCAGGAATTGCTGGAGCGGCGCAATCATTCCGACGCCGAGGTCAAGGCGGTCTATGGCGCGTCGGCGCCCGTCGCGCTGACCGGACGGGCGGGCGACTGCTTCCTGGCCGACAACATCGGGATGCACAAGGCTCTCCAGCCGACGCACAGCGACCGGCTGATCGTCGTCACCGAATACACGCTGCTGCGCAACCGCTTCGGCCCGCTCCAGCCGGTGCTGCCGAATCCGGACCGCCGTTACGACCCCTACATCAACCGGGTCTATCTGCGGAGTTAATGATTCCGATGGGGTCGGCCGGCCGGGGGAGGGCTTTCCAAGCGCCCGCCTTTCCGGCAGGCTGGTCCCATGAAACCCGATTCCTGCTTCGAGTTTCCCGTCCACACGGCGGGGGAGCGTGCGGCGGACGCGGTCATCCACGCCATCGGCGTGATCGCCGGCCTGATCGGCGCGTCCTGGCTGCTGGCCGTGACGGCGGGCCATGTCTCCGCGACCGAGATGGTGTCGCTGGTCGCCTACGGCGCCGGGCTGGTCGGCATGTTGAGCGCGTCGGCCGCCTACAATCTGGCCCCGCCGGGGCGGCGCAAGGCGGTGCTGCGGCGGATCGACCACGCGATGATCTATGTGATGATCGCCGGCAGCTACACCCCCTTCACCCTGAACCGGCTGGACGGCGCCGCGGGAATCCCGCTGGGCGTCGCGGTGTGGGTGGTGGCGCTGGGCGGGGTGGCGCTGAAGCTGTTCGCGTCCTGGCGGTACGAACGGCTGGGCTTCGTGCTCTATCTCGGGCTCGGCTGGGCCATCCTGTCGGTGGCCGAACCGCTGTGGCGGTCGCTGTCGCCGACGACGCTGCTTCTGCTGGCGGTCGGCGGGGTGGTCTACACGGTGGGGGCCTTCATCCACACGCTGGACCGCCTGCCCTACAACATCCCGGTCTGGCACGCGCTGGTCATCGTGGCGGCCTCCTGCCACTTCGCCGCGGTGGCTCGGGAGTTCGTGGTGACGTGACGAACGGGGGGCCTCGCGAAAGGCCCCCCGCCTGCATCACCCGTGGATGCCCATCAATGAACCGTCGTCACCGGCTGCGTCGCCGCGCTGCGCACCTGGGCGGAGACGGGCAGGCCGTTGATGGTCAGCTCGCCGCCTTCCGCCCCCACCTTGACCGTCTGGCCGTCGGCGACGCGGCCCTCCAGGATCATGGTGGCCAGCGGGTTCTGAAGCTCCCGCTGGATCACCCGCTTCAGCGGACGCGCGCCGTAGACCGGGTCGTAGCCGGCCTCGGCCAGCCACTGCGTCGCGGCCTCGTCCACCTCCAGCGTGATGTCGCGGTCGGCCAGCATCCGGATCAGCCGGCCGAGCTGGATCGTCACGATCCCGCCCATGTGGCTGCGGTCCAGGCGGTGGAACAGCAGGATCTCGTCCAGCCGGTTCAGGAACTCCGGCCGGAAGTGGGCGCGCACCACCTCCATCACCTCGTCGCGCACGGCGCCGCTGTCCTGGCCTTCCGGCTGGGCCGCCAGCACCTCGGAACCGAGGTTCGAGGTCATGATGATGACCACGTTGCGGAAATCCACCGTCCGCCCCTGCCCGTCGGTCAGACGCCCGTCGTCGAGCACCTGGAGCAGCACGTTGAAGACGTCCGGATGGGCCTTCTCCACCTCGTCGAACAGGACCACCTGATAGGGCCGGCGGCGCACCGCCTCGGTCAGCGCCCCGCCCTCCTCATAGCCGACATAGCCCGGAGGGGCGCCGATCATGCGGGCGACGGAGTGCTTCTCCATGTATTCCGACATGTCGAGCCGGACCATGGCCGTCTCGTCGTCGAACAGGAACTCGGCCAGCGCCTTGGTCAGCTCGGTCTTGCCGACGCCGGTCGGGCCGAGGAACAGGAAGGAGCCGATCGGCCGGTTGGGGTCCTGCAGGCCGGCGCGGGCGCGGCGGACGGCGTTGGACACCGCCACGATGGCCTCGTCCTGGCCGATCACGCGGGTCTTCAGGCGGGTTTCCATCGCCAGCAGCTTCTCCCGCTCGCCGGCCAGCATCTTGTCCACCGGCACGCCGGTCCAGCGGCTGACCACGGCGGCGATGTCGCTGTCGCGCACCTCCTCGTTCAGCATGCGGTTGGCGGCGCTCTCCTCCGCCGTCTTCAGCCGCTTCTCCAGGTCGGGGATGACGCCGTAGGCCAGCTCGCCGGCGCGGCCCCAGTTGCCGTCGCGCTGGGCCTGCTCCAGCTCGGTGCGGGCCTTCTCCAGATCCTCCTTGATCTTCTGCGCGCCCTGGAGCTGGTCCTTCTCGGCCTGCCACTTGGCGGTCAGCTCGGCGGATTCCTGCTCCAGGTCGGCCAGCTCGCCTTCCAGGTTGGCGAGCCGGGCGCGCGAGGCGTCGTCGGATTCGCGCTTCAGCGCCTCCCGCTCGATCTTCAGCTGGATGATGCGGCGGTCCAGCTCGTCGATGGTCTCCGGCTTGCTGTCCACGGCCATGCGCAGGCGACTGGCCGCCTCGTCGATCAGGTCGATGGCCTTGTCGGGCAGGAAGCGGTCGGTGATGTAGCGGTTCGAGAGGGTCGCCGCCGACACGATGGCGCCGTCGGTGATGCGCACGCCGTGATGCACCTCGTAGCGCTCCTTCAGGCCGCGCAGGATGGAGATGGTGTCCTCCACCGTCGGCTCGGGCACGAAGACGGGCTGGAAGCGCCGCGCCAGCGCCGCGTCCTTCTCGATGTGCTTGCGGTACTCGTCCAGGGTGGTCGCGCCGACGCAGTGCAGCTCGCCGCGCGCCAGGGCGGGCTTCAGCATGTTGGAGGCGTCCATGGCGCCGTCGGCCTTGCCGGCGCCGACCAGCGTGTGCAGCTCGTCGATGAAGACGATGACCTCGCCCGCCGCCGCCTGGATCTCCTGGAGCACGGCCTTCAGCCGCTCCTCGAACTCGCCGCGGTACTTGGCGCCGGCGACCATGCCGGCGAGGTCGAGCGACAGCAGCTTCTTGTTCTTCAGCCCTTCCGGCACGTCGCCCTTGACGATGCGCTGGGCGAGGCCCTCGACGATGGCGGTCTTGCCGACGCCCGGCTCGCCGATCAGGACGGGGTTGTTCTTGGTGCGCCGCGCCAGCACCTGGATGGTGCGGCGGATCTCCTCGTCGCGCCCGATGACGGGGTCGAGCTTGCCCTCGCGCGCCGACTCGGTCAGGTCGCGGGTGTATTTCTTCAGCGCGTCGTAGCCCTGCTCGGCGCTGGCGGTGTCGGCGGTGCGGCCCTTGCGCACCTCGTTGATCGCGGTGTTCAGCGCCTGCGGGGTGACGCCCGCGCGCTTCAGAACCGCGGCGGACGGCGTGCCGTCGGCCATGGCGAGCGCCAGCAGGATGCGCTCCGCGGTGACGTAGCTGTCGCCGGCCTTCTTGGCGACCGTCTCGGCCTGCTCGAACACGCGGGACAGCTCGGGAGTCAGATACACCTGACCGGCCCCGGCGCCCTCCACCTTGGGCTGCTTGTCCAGCTCGGCGTCCACGCCCGACAGCGCCAGGGCGGGGTCGCCGCCGGCCGCACGGATCAGGTTGGAGGCCAGCCCTTCCTTGTCGTCCAGAAGGGTCTTCAGCAGGTGTTCCGGCGTCAGCCGCTGGTGGCCGCGCCGCAGGGCCAGGGTCTGCGCCGCCTGCACGAAGCCGCGGCTGCGCTCGGTGTATTTCTCGAAGTCCATGGTGTGCTCCCTTTCTCGCCGACCGTCCGCGAGGCAGCCCGGTCAGTCCGATCCACGTTACCAGTGCGATCCGCAAGGATGCATGCGTCGCCGTAGATGTGGGAGAGGCCCATCCGTATGCAAGACCCCCCGGTACGCGTGGTTATTGCTTTTGTCGGACCCGCGCCGAAAGGGTGGCTTTCCGCGGCCCTTGGGAAAAGGCTAGGGTTTTGCGCCAATGCCACGGACCCCCGCCTTCATGACGGCCACGCCCACCAGCACCCCGCGCGACCCTTCGCCCAAGGCCCTGCGGCCCGCCCTGACCTCGCCCCTGATGCGGCTGGCTTGGCACGGCCGCAACATGTGGCACTGGGTGGCGCGCCCGCTGACCATGGGGGTGCGGGGGATCATCCTGGACGACTCGGACCCTGGGGGGAACGCGGCCTCGGTCCTGCTGATCCGCCACAGCTACGTCGGCGGCTGGCATTTTCCGGGCGGCGGAGTCGGAAAAGGCGAGACGCTGGTCGAGGCCATGCGCCGCGAGGTGCGGGAGGAGGTCGGGTTGACCGTGGAGAGCGGGCCGCAGCCCTTCGGCGTCTACGCCCGCTTCCGGCACGGCGCGAGCGACCATGTGGCGGTCTTCGTCGCGCAGGGATGGTCGGGAACACCGCAGGCCGACGGGGTGGAGATCCTGGAGGCGCGCTTCTTCCCGCTGGACCGGCTGCCGGAGGACACCTCCCCGGCGACGCGGCGGCGAATCGCCGAGTTGCAGGGTCGGGAGCCCTTGGCCGAGCGCTGGTGACGGTTTTCGATTGCGACGGTTGACAGAAGCGAACCGGTCCCACCATTGTGCGATGCAATGCCCGCGACCGTCGCCGCCATACGCCGCTACCCCGTGAAGGGGCTGAGCGGCCAGGATCTTCCCGCCGTTGACCTCGTCACCGGCCAACCCATCCCCTTTGACCGGCGCTTCGGCCTGCTGCACGGCCCGGCGGCCCTGACCCCGGACGTCGAGGGCTGGCGCCCGAACGAGGATTTCTTCACGCTCGACCGGAACGAGAAGCTGGCGCTGCTCGACACCGAGTTCGACGAGGCCACCCAGACGCTGATCATCCGGCGCGGGGGCAAGCCGGTGTCGCGCGGGCGTCTGGACCAGCCGATGGGCCGGATGCTGGTGGAGCAGTTCTTCGCCGCCTATCTGGCCGGCGCGGCTCCCGGCCTGCCCAAGCTGGCCGAGGCTGGGAATCCGGCGCAGGGCGGCGGTTTTTCCTTCACCGACCGGGAAGAGGCGGCGGTCTCCATCCTCAACCTCGCCAGCGTGCGCGATCTGGAGGAGCGGGTGGCCAAGCAGCCGGTCGATCCGCGGCGCTTCCGCGCCAACCTGATGATCGACGGGCTGGAGCCCTGGGTGGAGCGCCAGTGGATCGGCGCGCTGCTGACCATCGGCGAGGTCACCCTGCGCATCTGCGACCACAAGGATTGCCGGCCCTCCAGCGAGGTCAATCCGGCGACCGGCGCGCGCGATCTCAACACGCTCCCCATCCTGGAGCGCGGCTACGACCACACGCAGTGCGGCGTCTATGCGCGGGTGGTGCATGGCGGCCGGATCGTGGTGGGCGACCCGGTGGCGCTGGCCGAAGACCTGCCGGCCTGAAAACCCGCCAAGCCTGAAACCCGCCGGCCCTGAAGCCGGAACCCCCCGGCCTCAGGACTGACGGTTACCAAACGGATTGTCAGGCGCTCATCGGGGTGCGTTCGTCGGCAGCGGCCTCGGACTCCTCGCCCATCTCGCCGCCGTCCTCGTCCTCCGCCGAACCGCCCAGGCTGGGCTGCGGGCCGAGGCCCGCGGCGCCGGCGTTGCCGCGCTGGCGGTTCTCCGATTCCTGGATCTGGTTGATGATGCGGAAATAGTGCTCCGCATGCTGAAGGTAGTTTTCCGCCTGGACGCGGTCGCCGGACGAGGAGGCGTCGCGGGCCAGCGCCAGATACTTTTCATGGACCTGCCACGCGTTGCCGCGGATGCGCACGTCCGGACCATTGCTGTCGAAGGTCTGGTGACGCAGCGGAACGTTCTGCCGGCGGTTGCCGCCGCCGCCACCGCCGCCGCCACCTCCGCCACCACCGCCGCCGTTGCCACGACCGCGCGAGCGCCTGGAGTTCGGTCCTTGTCTCATTTGGCTCTTATGGCCCCATGTAAGAGAAGTGCAATCCCGCAAACGCCCTGGCTGACCATCCGGTCGCCGGGCCCGCCGCGGAACCAACCGCGGATGGGTCGCAGGGATCAAATCGACGCGCCCAACCGGTCAACGGTCTGCCTTCTCGGACGTCCGCCCAACCGCGCGGGGTTTCCGGAGGCCATGGGTACGCCCTGGGATGATCGTCCCCGGGCCATCGTCGTCCTTGCACCCTACTGGGGACCGCGCGTCAATCCAACCTTTTTTTTGGGGGGATGGCGCGAAATCACGCGCTCCTGCGCCCCAGAACGCACCGCTCCACCTCGCCCAGATCGCGGAAGACGCCCGCCGGCTCCAGCCCGGCGGCGACCAGCAGCCCCGCCACGTCCGCCGCCTGCCCCTGCCCGACCTCCAGCCCGGCCAGGCCGCCCGGCAGAAGCAGGTCCGGCACCTGCGCGGCGATGATCCGGTAGGCGTCCAGCCCGTCGGCACCACCGTCCAACGCGCGCAGCGGATCGTGCTCGCGCACCTCCGGATCGAGGGCGGCGATGTCGGCGCTGGGGATGTAGGGCGGATTGGAGACGACGACGGCGAACCGCTCGTCCAGCCCGGCGCCCCAGTTGCCGGTCTGGAAGCGCGCCCGCTCCGCCAGCCCGTTGCGCGCCGCGTTCGCCGTGGCGGCGGCCACCGCTCCGGGGCTGAGATCGACGCCGAGGCCGGTGGCGTTGGGCAGCTCCGCCAGCAGCGCCAGCAGAATGCAGCCCGTCCCGGTGCCGAGGTCGAGCAGCCGCAGCGGGGCGTTGCGGTCCGGCAGGGCCTTCAGCACCGCCTCGACCAGCGTCTCGGTGTCGGGCCGCGGCTCCAGCGTGTCGGGGTTGAGGGCGAGGTCGATCGTCCAGAACTCCCGGTGGCCGAGGATGCGCCCGACCGGCTCCCGCGCCGCCCGCCGTTCCACCAGGGCGAGGAGGCGCGCGGCGTCGGGTTCGGGGACGGGGTCGTTGGCGCGGGTGAACAGGTCGTGGCGGGTGAGGCCCAGCGCGTGCTCGACGAGCAGGCGCGCGTCGAGATCGGGCGTGTCCACGCCGGCCTCGCGCAGGCGGGCCTCGGCGGTGCGGCGGAGTTGGTGAAGCGTGATGGTCATTGCCCCCTCCCCAGCCCTCCCCCGCCGTTGGCGGTGGAGGGAGCTTGAACGCTGCGTCGCTTTGTCCCCTCCACCGCGCAGCGGGGGAGGGTTAGGGAGGGGCCAACAGATTGCCCGCCATGCCCCGCATCAAGGAAGACACGCGCGACCGCGCCCGAACCATGTGCCATGTCCCGACCGACGCGGAGCGCAAGCTCTGGGCGATTGTGCGGCGGCGCCAGATTGGCGGATGGTACTTTCGGCGTCAGCACCCGATCCCTCCCTACATCGCCGATTTCGCCTGCGTCGAAGCGCGGCTGGTGGTCGAAGTCGACGGCGGCCAGCACGCCGACTCCGCCTACGACTCCACCCGGGACGAGCATCTGCGGCATCACGGCTGGCGGGTCCTGCGCTTCTGGAACAACGACGTGCTGAACAACGCGGAAGGCGTGGCCCGCATGATCGGCGACACGCTCGGCCCCCTCCCCGACCCTCCCCGCCGTTGGCGGTGGAGGGGGAATAGACAACCCGCCCTATTGCAGCTCCGACAGCCGGGCGGCCTCATCCTCGGCCGTCAGCGCGTCGATCAGCTCGTCCAGCGCCTCGCCGGCCATCACCTTCTCGATCTTGTAGAGCGTCAGGTTGATGCGGTGGTCGGTCACCCGGCCCTGCGGGAAGTTGTAGGTGCGGATGCGCTCCGAGCGGTCGCCGGAGCCCACCTGGCTCTTGCGGTCGGCGGCGCGGGCCTTGTCCTTCTCGGCGCGCTCCCGCTCGTAGAGGCGGGCGCGCAGCACCTTCAGGGCCTTGGCCTTGTTCTTGTGCTGGCTCTTTTCATCCTGCTGGCTGACCACGAGGCCGGTCGGCAGGTGGGTGATGCGCACCGCGCTGTCCGTCGTGTTCACCGACTGGCCGCCGGGGCCGCTGGAGCGGAACACGTCGATGCGCAGGTCCTTCTCGTCGATGTGGATGTCCACCTCCTCCGCCTCGGGCAGCACCGCGACGGTGGCGGCGGAGGTGTGGATGCGCCCCTGCGTCTCGGTCGCCGGGACGCGCTGCACGCGGTGGACGCCCGATTCGAACTTCAGCCGGGCGAAGACGTTGCGCCCGGTGATGTTGGCGATGGCCTCCTTGTAGCCGCCGATGCCGGTCTCGCTGACCTCCATCGTCTCGAAGCGCCAGCCCTGAAGCCCGGCGTAGCGGCGGTACATCTCGAACAGCTCGGCGGCGAAGAGGGCCGCCTCGTCGCCGCCGGTGCCGGCGCGCACCTCCAGGATGGCGTTCTTCTCGTCCGCCTCGTCCTTGGGCAGCAGGGAAATCTGCACCCGGCGCTCCAGGGCGGGAATGCGGCGGGTGAGTTCGGCGAACTCCTCCTCGGCCAGCGCCTTCATGTCGGCGTCGCCCGCCGGGTCGGCGATCATGCCGGCCAGATCGGCGGCCTCCGCCTTCGCCTTCTTCAGCTCCGCGATGGCCTCGGCCACCGGGGTCAGGTCGGCGTATTCCTTCGACAGCCGGGCGAAGTCCGCCGGGTCCACCGTCCCCGCCGCCATCGCGTCCCGCAGCTCGTCATGGCGGGCCACGACCCTATTGAACTTCTCGTCCAGGCTCACGTCGCTCGTCCTTATCCAAATCGCTCCCGGCGGGCTCGTCCAGCCGGAACAGCCGGAACAGCAGCCGCTCCGCCGCCGCCCGCTCCGCCAGCCCGGCCCCGTCCGGGTCCGCCGCCATGGCGCGCAACGCCTCCGACGGACCGTGCAGCAGCCTGTTGACCAGCAGCCGAGTCGCCGACGCCGCGTCCAGCCCCCGCTGCTCGTCCAGCAGGCGCCGCCGCTCCGTCTCGAAATGCGTCCGCAGCGCCGCCACGGCGGGCACCGCGGCGCGCTCGGCCCGGTGGCGGGCGAAGGCCGCCAGGGCGTCGTCCACGATGGCCCAGGCCGCCTGGGTCGCCGCCTCGCGCCCCACCCGCCCCTGCAGCGCCACGCGCTCCAGGTCGGCGAGGTCGTAGACGAAGGCCTCGTCCAGCCCGGTCACGTCCGGGTCCACATCGGCGGGGATCGCCGCGTCCACCACGAACACCGGGCGCCGGCGGCGGCGCTTCAACGCCGCCCCCAACTGCTGTGCGGAGAGGATATAGCGCCCCAGACCCGCCGCGGTCACCACGATATCCGCGCTGGTCAGCGCCGAATCGAGATCGGCCCAGGGCGCGAAGTGGCTGTCCATGCGCCGCGCCGCCGCTTCGGCCCGGCGGTCCACCGGGGCGGCGACGATCAGCCGGCCGAGTCCCGCCTCGCGCAGGCCCTCCAGCACCAGGGCGCCCATGTCGCCCAGCCCCATCAGCAGGCCGGTGCAGCGCCTCAGGTCGCCGTGCAGGTCGCGCGCCACCTGGACCGCGGCGGCGACCAGCGAGGTCGCGCCCTCGGCGATCGGCGTCTCGCGGCGCACCCGCTTGGCGGCGCCGTAGGCGGCTTGGAGAAGCCCCTCCAGCTCCGGCCCGGACAGGCCGGCGGCGGCGGCGTGGCGGTGGGCGGCCTTGACCTGCCCCAGGATGTGCGGCTCGCCGACGATCTGGCTGTCGAGCGAGCAGGCGACCGCGAAGACGTGGCGCACCGCCGCCGGACCGGTGAGGGTGTAGAGCTGCCCGGCGAGGTCGGGCTCGCTCAGCCCCACCCGCTCCGCCATGATCCCGGCGATGGTCAGCGCGGCCTCGTTCGGGCGCTCGTGCACCGCCTGCACCTCGACCCGGTCGCAGGTGCTGAGCCACATGGCCTGGGTGATGCCGGCGGCGCCCAGCCGCTCCAGCATCGCCGGCACCTCCGCTTCCTCCGTCGTCAGACGGTCGCGGATCGCGCCGGAGCAGGACCGATGGCTGGCGCCGATGACGAAATAGGAAGCGGTCACTCTGACTCTGGCCCAGGCCGCGGCACGGCCGACAAGGATGGTACGGTTGCCGCGGATTTAAGCACGGATGGCGCGGAGCGTCCCTAGTTCAAATTGTCCGCCCGCGCCGGTTCCGTCACTCGGCGGCCGTCTCCGCCGCTTTTTCGGCCGCTTTGGCGGCCTCGATCTCGGCGGCCTTCTTCTCGACCAGCCCGACGAGATGGTCGACGATGTTCTGGTCCTTCAGCCGGTGGTCGGTGACGCCGGACAGATAGACCTGATGGGTGTTGTTGCCGCCGCCGGTCAGGCCGATGTCGGTCTCGCGCGCCTCGCCGGGGCCGTTGACCACGCAGCCGATGACCGACAGGGTCAGCGGCGTGGTGATGTGGGCCAGCCGCGCCTCCAGCGTCTCCACCGTCTTGATGACGTTGAAGTTCTGCCGCGCGCAGCTCGGGCAGGAGATGACCGTGACGCCGCGCCGCCGCAGGCCCAGCGACTTCAGCATCTCGTAGCCGACCTGGACCTCCTCCGCCGGCTCGGCCGACAGCGAGACGCGGATGGTGTCGCCGATGCCCGACCACAGCAGCATGCCCAGCCCGATGGACGATTTCACCGTCCCGGCGCGCAGGCCGCCGGCCTCGGTGATGCCGATGTGCAGCGGGTAGTCGCAGGCCTCAGCCAGGCCCTGGTAGGCGGCGACGGCCAAAAACACGTCGGACGCCTTCACCGAGATCTTGAACTCGGTGAAGTCATGGTCCTCCAGGATCTTGGCGTGGTTGAGCGCGCTCTCGACCAGCGCCTCCGGGCAGGGCTCGCCGTACTTTTCCAGCAGGTCCTGCTCCAGCGAGCCGGCGTTGACGCCGATGCGCATGGAGCAGCCGTAGTCCTTGGCCGCCTTCACCACCTCGCGCACCCGCTCGGCCGAGCCGATGTTGCCGGGGTTGATGCGCAGGCAGGCCGCCCCGCTCTGCGCCGCCTCGATGGCGCGCTTGTAGTGGAAATGGATGTCCGCGACGATCGGCACCGAGACCTGCGGCACGATCTGCTTCAGCGCCAGCGCCGACTCCTGGTCGGGGCAGGAGACGCGCACGATGTCGGCGCCAACCCGCTCCGCCGCCTGGATCTGCGCCACCGTCGCCGCCACGTCGGCGGTCGGCGTGTTGGTCATCGTCTGGACCGAGATCGGCGCATCGCCGCCGACGAGCACATTGCCCACCCGGATCTGGCGGGACTTGCGGCGAAGGATCTGGCGGTAGGCGCGCACGCTGCTCATGGGCTGTGGCCTCGGGGCATGAATCGGGTCCGGCGCGATCTTGTAGCGCAGCCGGCGTCACGCCTGAAGTGCGGTCCGCCGCGCCGGATTCAAGGGAAAAAGCCGTGGATGGTCCGTCCTAATGGGCGGGAGCGGCGCCGCGCAGGGTCGGGGCGTGCTGGTCCAGCGACACGTCGCGCAGCACCTGCCCGACCGCGCCCATCGGCGCGCCGTCCACCCCGTCGGTCACGACGATCAGGCCGCCGGCGTTGCCGGTGCGCACGCGGATGCCCGAGCGGTCGGGCACGCGGTAGACATCGCCCGGCTTCAGCACGCGGGTGAAGATGATCTCGCCGCTGTTGTCGCGCACCTGGATCCAGCTGTCCTGCGTGGCGCGGAGCTGGATGCGCGAGGCCGCGTTCTGCGTGCCGTAGACCTTCGAGGGCAGCGCCCCGTCCGCGGCGGCGGGCGGCGCGGCGGGGGCCGCGGGCGGCAGGCTGGCGATGGCCGGAGCGGCGGGGGTGAGCGGGGTCGGCTCCTGCGTGGCGCCTTCGGACTCGTCGTCCTCGGCCGGCGGCGGCGGCACGTTCACCATGGCCGAGGAGGCGGCCGAGGGGGCGGCCGGGGAGGAGGCTGACGGGGCGGGCGCCGGAGCCGGGGCCGCGGCGGGGGCGGACGGCTTGGCCGGCGCCGGCAGGGCCGCCACCGGAGCGGGAGGCGCGGCGGGCTTGGCCGGCGCCGCGGGAGCCGGGGCGGACGGCGCCTGGGCGGACGGGGTGGCGGCGGACGGGAGCGGGGCGGCGGGAGCCGGCACCGCCGTGGAGGCCCCGCCGGCCGCGGGCGGAGCGGCCGCCGGAGGAACCGCCGGGGCGGACGGAGCTTCCGCCATCACGGTCGGCACGGACGCCGGGGCGGCCGGCGATTCGGTCGGGGCCGGAAACGCGCCGTTCTGTCCCGCGCTGTTCTGCCCCGCGCCGTTCTGGCCGGCGTTGAAGGGCAGCGTGTCGAGCAGAGAGACCAGCCGGTCGGGCAGCGCCGGGACCAGATCGACCATCGACCGGTCGGTCGCCGACAGATAGTACCAGCCGCCATAGACGATGCCCGCCAGCACCATGGTGCCGAGCAGGACGGTGCCGCCGGGAATGCGGCCTTCCGGCACCGGGGTCGGGAAATAGAGCTGCTGGCTGCGCGTGCGGCCCGCCGCCTCGTCCTTGTAGCGGGTGAGGATGGTGTCCGGGTCGAGCCCCAGGCATTCCGCGTAGGAGCGCAGGAAGCCGGCGGCGTAGGTGGTGCCCGGCAGGTCCTCGAAACGCCCCGCCTCGATGGCCTGCAGGTAGGGGTAGCGGATGCGCAGCATCGTCGCGACCTCGCGCAGGTCGTAGCCGAGGCTCTCGCGCGTCTCGCGCAGGGTGTCGGACACGCTGGGGCCGGTCTGCGCCGCGCCGTCCTGCGCGGGGTCGTAGGAGCCGAAAACCTTGCGCTTGGCCATCATCTCAACCGTACCGTCGCCTCGGATGACTTATGGTCGCACCCCCGGCATGGGTACGCCAGCCGCGGGGTCGGCGCAACCGGGAAAGACCGCGATCCTGCCCTCTTGTATACGCCCTTCGTCCAAACCGCTGTAACAAAACGCCGCCAAGGCGCGCGCCGGCGCCGGATACGGCTCCGGGGTGGAGAAGGCCGCCTTGGGGGTGCCTTCGGGCATGAGTTCAGATGAGGACGCCGTGGTCCTTGGCGAAGCTGCGCAGCTTGTCGCGCAGGCTGTGGTCGCCGCGCAGGTAGAGCCCGTTCATGTACTGGCGCAGCGCCGCCACGTCGAGCGAGCGCAGCATCGTCTTCACCGGCCCGACCGAGGGCGGCGACATCGACAGGGTGCGGAAGCCGATGCCGATCAGCGCCATGGCGTCGAGCGGCCGGCCGGCCATTTCGCCGCAGATGCTGACCGGGACGTTGGCGTCGCCGCAGGCCTCGACCAGCCGCCGCAGCAGGCTGAGCATGGCGGGCGACAGCGGATCGTAGCGCCCGGAGGTGCGCGGGTTTCCGCGGTCGCTGGCGAAGATGTACTGGGTCAGGTCGTTGGAGCCGACCGACAGGAAATCCACCCGCGGCAGCAGGGCCGGCAACTGCCAGAGCAGCGCCGGCACCTCGATCATCGTGCCGACGCGCACGCGGCTGGGCGGCTCGCCGCCCTGCCCCTCCAGCCGGGCGATCTCCAGGTCGAGCAGGCGGCGGGCGGCGTCGAACTCCGCCACCTCGGCGATCATCGGGAACATCACCGACAGCGGACGCCCGGCCGACGCCCGCAGCAGGGCGCGCAGCTGCTGGCGCAGCAGCGACGGGTGGTCCAGCCCGATGCGGATGGCCCGCCAGCCGAGCGCCGGATTCTCCTCGCCCTCGCTGGCCGCGATGTAGGGCAGCATCTTGTCGCCGCCGACGTCGAGCGTGCGGAAGACCACCGGCTTGTCGTCGGTCTGGTCGAGGATGCGCGCATAGAGGTCGGTCTGCGCGTGGACGTCCGGGTAGGTCGAGCGCACCATGAAGGGGATTTCGGTGCGGTAGAGTCCGATGCCCTCCGCCCCGCTGGCCTTCAGGTGCGGCAGGTCGATCAGCAGGCCGCAATTGAGCTGGATGGAGATCGGCACGCCGTCCCGCGTCACCGAGGGCAGCGCGCGGATCGCCTCGTACATCTGCTCCTTGCGGGCGCGCAGGGCCACGGCCTCCGCGAAGGCCATCTGGATGTCCTCCGCCGGGCGGACGAAGGCCTGCCCGTGGTCGCCGTCGACGATCACCGGGTCCAGCGGCTCGATCCGGTTCAGCGCGTCGGGCGCCTGCACCACCGGGATGTTCAGCGCGCGGGCCACGATGCAGACGTGGCTGGACGGCGAGCCCTCCTCCAGGATCACGCCGCGCAGGCGGCGCTGGTCGTAGTCGAGAAGCTCCGCCGGCCCCATGGACCGCGCGACCAGGACGATGTCCTCCGGCAGCGTGCCGCCGTCGGCCTCCGACTTGCGCCCGGCGAGGTGCTGGAGCAGCCGGTTGGTCAGGTCCTCCAGATCAAGCAGCCGCTCGCGGATGTAGGGGTCGGTCAGGTGGCTCATGCGGGCGCGGGTGTCGTTCTGCACCTGCTGCACCGCGCCTTCCGCCGTCAGACCCATGCGGATCGCCTCGCGGATGCGCGACAGCCACCCGCGGTCCTCCGCGAACATGCGGTAGGTTTCCAGGATGTCCTTGGGCTCGCTCAAGCCCGCCAGCGCCGCCGCGTTCAGCAGGTCGTCGATGGCGCTGTGCATGGTGGCGATGGCCGCGTTCAGCCGCGCCAGCTCGCTCTCCGCGTCCTCCGACACCATCTGGCGGATGGTCAGCTGCGGGCGGTGGATCACCGCCAGCCCCATCGCCAGGCCGCCGGTCAGCGCCGTGCCC
The DNA here is from genome assembly GCF_040500525.1 of Azospirillum formosense. Classification (NCBI taxonomy): domain Bacteria; kingdom Pseudomonadati; phylum Pseudomonadota; class Alphaproteobacteria; order Rhodospirillales; family Azospirillaceae; genus Azospirillum; species Azospirillum formosense. The sequence continues at coordinate 1,616,823 of NZ_CP159403.1, forward strand.
GACAGGCGCGCCGGCAGCAGCGCCGGGTCGCCGGTGGAGGCGACCTCCTGCGGGTTGACCAGCTCGCCCTGGGCGACCAGCTCGGCCACCACCATGGCGATGGTCTGGAGCGTCTCGACCTCGACCTCGGTGTAGCGGCGGCGGTCCTTGTGCTGGATGACCAGGACGCCGCGGACCTTGCCGCCGCGCAGGATCGGCACGCCGGCCAGCGACAGGAACGGGTCCTCCCCGGTCTCGGGGCGGTAGGCGAAGCTGGGGTGCGACGGCGCGTTGTCCAGCGCGATGGGCCGCGCGTGGCCGGCGATGTCGCCGACGATGCCCTCGCCCACCCGCAGCCGGGTGTTGTGAACGGCGTCCTGGTTCAGGCCGAGCGTGGAGAACAGCTCCAGCACCTCGCCCGCCCGCATGACGTAGCAGGAGCAGACGTCCGCCCCCATCTCCATGCCGATCAGGGTGACGATCTTGTCCAGCCGCTCCTGGCCGGAGCCGGAGCCCGCCATGACGTCGCGCAGCCGCGCCAGCAGGCGGCGCGAGGCGGCGCCGTCGAAGCCCGGCGAGGCGGAGGGGATGTCGCCCACGACGCCGTTCATCTCATGCCGCCCCCAGGATGGTCGAGGGATCGATGGCCGAGGGATCGATGGCCGCTTGGCCGGCGGCCGGTAAATCGCCCGCGTCCGCCTGCGGGCAGCGGGCGGCCAGCGCCGCTTCCGCCTGGGCGATCAGGTCGCCGATGATCTCGGCCACCGGCTGCTCGCGCGTGACCAGCCCGACGCTCTGCCCGGCCATCAGCGAGCCACTCTCCACGTCGCCGTCGATCACCGCGCGGCGCAGCGCGCCGGCCCAGAAATGCTCGATCTCCAGGATGCCCGCGTCGCGCGTCGTCTCGCCGCGGTCCACGCGGGCGATGACCTCGCGCTGAAGCTCCATGAAGCGCTTGGACCCGGCGTTGGCCAGCGCCCGCACGGGGATCACCGGAAAGCGCGGGTCGATCTGCACCGACGCCTGGGCGTCGCGCGCCGAGGCCTTGATGAAGACCTGCTTGAAGCGCTGGTGCGCGATGGATTCGGTGGCGCAGACGAAGCGGGTGCCGATCTGCACGCCCGCCGCCCCCTGCTCCAGGTAGGACAGGATGGCCTCGCCGCGCCCGATGCCGCCGGCCACGAAGACCGGGACCTCGCGCAGTTCGGGCAGGATCTCCTGGGCCAGGACGGTGGTGGAGACGGGGCCGATGTGGCCTCCGGCTTCCGTGCCCTCGATCACCAGGGCATCGATGCCCTGCTTGACCAGCCGCTTGCCGCTGACCAGCGTCGGGGCGAAGGCCATGGCGCGGGCGCCGCCGTCCTTGATCCGCTTGATGGTGGCGCCGCCGGGAAAGCCCCCGGCGATCACCACATGGCTCACCGCCAGCTCCCGGCAGACGTCGATCAGACGGTCGAGGTCCGGGTGCATGTTGATGAGGTTGACGCCGAAGGGCTGGCTGGTCAGGGCCCGCGTGGCGGCGATCTCCGCCGCCAGCAGGTCCGGCGGCATCGAGCCGCAGGCCAGAACGCCGAAGCCCCCGGCGTTGGAAATGGCTGAGACGAGGCGGCGCTCCGACACCCAGCTCATCGCACCGCCCATGATGGCGGTGCGCGTGCCGAGGAAGGCGCAGCCACGCGCCCACAGCCGCTCGAGTCGGGCGCCTGCGACCGCGTCGGACCTGGCGTCGGTCATCGCCGCCCCTCCCCCTTCAACCGGCTCAGGCCGCGTCCAGCCCGTAGGCGGTGTGCAGCGCGCGCAGCGCCAGCTCCGCATACTCCTCGGCGATCAGGACGGAGATCTTGATCTCGGAGGTGGAGATGACCTGGATGTTGATGCCCTTGTCGGCCAGCGCCTTGAACATGCGCTGCGCGACGCCGGCGTGGCTGCGCATGCCGACGCCGATCACCGACACCTTCACCACGTTGGCGTCGGAGACGATGCGCTGATAGTTCAGCTCGGCCTTGGCGTCCTCCAGCACCTTCACGGCGCGGGCGATGTCGGCCTTGCCGACCGTGAAGGTCATGTCGGTGGACTTGCCGTCTTCCGACACGTTCTGGACGATCATGTCGACATTGACGGCGGCGTCGGTCAGCGGACCGAAGATGCTGGCCGCCACGCCCGGACGGTCGGCCACGCCGATGAGGGTGATCTTCGCCTCGTCGCGGCTGTAGGCGATGCCGCTCACAACTTCCTTTTCCACGATCTCGTCCTCGTCAACAACAAGGGTACCGGGAAGCGCGCTGCCGGCGGCCTCCTCGAAGCTCGACAGAACCTGCACGCGCACGCGGTGGTTCATCGCCATCTCGACCGAACGGGTCTGCAGGACCTTCGCCCCCTGCGACGCCAGCTCCAGCATCTCCTCGTAGGTGATCTTGGAGAGCTTGCGCGCCTTGGTGACGATTCGCGGGTCGGTGGTGTAGACGCCGTCCACATCGGTGTAGATGTCGCAGCGGTCGGCCTTCAGCGCCGCCGCCAGGGCGACCGCCGAGGTGTCCGAGCCGCCGCGGCCCAGCGTGGTGATGCGCCCGTTCTCGGTCACGCCCTGGAAGCCGGCGACCACGGCGACCTCGCCGGTGTTCATCCGCTTGTCCAGCTCCGCCGTGTCGATGGACACGATGCGCGCCTTGCCGTGCGTCTCGTCGCTGTAGATCGGAATCTGCCAGCCGAGCCAGGACCGCGCCTGGATGCCGAGCGACTGCAGCGCGATGGCGAGGAGACCCGAGGTCACCTGCTCGCCCGAAGCGACGATGGCATCGTACTCGCGCGCGTCGTGCAGCTTGTCGATGTCGTTGCAGTATTTCACGAGCTGGTTGGTCACGCCGGACATCGCCGACACGACGACGGCGACCTGATGCCCCGCCTTGACTTCCTGCTCGACCTTTCGGGCCACGTTCTTGATGCGGTCGATGTCGCCGACCGACGTGCCGCCGAACTTGAGGACGATCCGCGCCATACCTCACACCATGTCTGGGCCGGCTCGAAAGCCGGCAGTCCGCGCCCCCGCTCTACCGTTGCCGGCGCGGGGCGGCGTATCCATACTCTGTCGCTCACAGCGAGGCAAGTTCGCCCCGCAATTGTTCTCGCAATCCAAGCATACGGGATTTCTTTCATGACCGCGACCGCCGGAACCGCAGGCACCGCAGGCACTGTCGACCCCCAGGACATCGCCCGCTTTTCGGCCATCGCCGCGGAATGGTGGGACCCCACCGGCAAGTTCCGGCCCCTGCACCGGCTGAATCCGCTGCGTCTGGCCTACATCCGCGACACGCTGTGCCGCCGCCTGGGCCGCGACCCGCTGGCGCCGGAGCCGCTGAAGGGCCTGCGCATCGTCGACATCGGCTGCGGCGGCGGCCTGCTGTCGGAACCGATGGCCCGCATGGGCGCCACCGTGGTGGGCGTGGACGCGGCGGAGCGCAACGTCCGCACCGCCGCCGCCCACGCCGCGGAGACCGGCACCCCCGTCGACTACCGCGCCACCACCGCCGAGGCCCTGGCCGCCAGCGGCGAGCGCTTCGACGCCGTGCTGGCGATGGAGGTGATCGAGCATGTCGCCGACGTGCCGCTGTTCGTGAAGTCCTGCGCGGAATTGACCGCGCCGGGCGGCGCGCTCTTCCTGGCGACGCTCAACCGCACGCCGAAGTCCTTCGCGCTGGCCATCGTCGGGGCGGAGTACATCCTGCGCTGGCTGCCCCGCGGCACCCACAACTGGCGCCAGTTCCTGCGCCCCGGAGAGCTGGCCGCCGCCGTGCGCGCGGAGGGGCTGGCGATCCGCGACCTGACCGGCATCACCTACAGCCCGCTGTCCGACGAGTTCCGGCTGAACCCCCGCGACCTCGACGTGAACTACATGGGCTGGGCCGAGCGGGCCTAAGCGTACAGGGCGGCGGCGCGTACGAACGTACATGTGTACGCGCCGCTGCGGCCCGGAAAGGCGGCGGGTGCCGCAAAACAAAAAACGGGAGAGCCGCCGGCTCTCCCGTTTTTCGTGTCCGCAGGAAACGCGTCTTACGCCGCGTGGCTGGCTTCGTGCTGGGTCAGCAGCGCGTAGATCGCGTCCGCCGAGTCCGAACCGCGCAGCTTCTCGCACATGGACTGGTCGCGCAGCAGGCGCGACACACGGGCCAACGCCTTCAGATGGTCGGCGCCGGCATGATCCGGAGCCAACAGCAGGAAAATCAGATCGACCGGCTGCTCATCGATCGCATCGAAGTCGATGGGCCGCTCCAGCCGGGCGAAGACGCCGTGGACACGGTCGAGGTTGGGCAGCTTGCCGTGCGGGATGGCGATGCCATGACCCACGCCGGTGGTGCCCAACCGTTCGCGCTCCAGGAGGACGTCGAAGATCGCCCGTTCGTGCTGGCCGGTCAGCTCGGACGCCTTGCGCGCCAAGTCCTGCAGGGCCTGCTTTTTGCTGCCGGCCTTCAGGTTCGGAAGAATGGCGTGCGGCGTGATGAGATCGAGCATGACGCTATGGGTGTGGTTGGAACAGAGACCGGACTCAGGCGCCGGCCTTCTCCGCCGGGTCCACCCAGCCGATGTTGCCATCGGCGCGGCGGTAGACCAGGTTCAGACGGCCATGGGCGCCGTTGCGGAACATAAGAGCCGGGGCGTCGGCGAGTTCCATGCGCATCACCGCCTCGCTGACCGCCAGGGTCGCGATGGTGGTTTCCATCTCGGCGATCACCATGGGCTGCGCCGCCTCGGCAGCGGCCTCGTCGCTCTCCACATGGGCCTCGTCGGTCTCCGCTTCCAGGATCTGGTAGCGGGCCGGGAAGGCCTCCTGCGCGGGGGCTTCGACACTGTGGTGGTCGCGCAGGCGGCGCTTGTAGCGGCGCAGGCGCTTGGCCAGCTTCTCGCACGCGGTGTCGAAGGCGGGATACGGCTCGGTGGCCTCGGACGCGCTCTGAAGGACGATCCCACGACCGACGTGAACCTGAATGTCGGCCTTGAACAGATGCGCTTCGCGCGTCAGGACGACGTTGGCCTCGATCGGCTTGTTGAAATACTTGCCGACGATGGAGTTCAGGCTGTCCGCGACGTGGCTGCGCAGGGCGTCGCCAACGTCAAGCTGCTTGCCTTTGACGGTCAGTTGCATTTTGGGATGTTTCCAATCTGGTCCGCGATAGACATAGGACGACGGAAGGCCGCCACGTGCGGACGGGGACCATAGTGACGGCGGTATGGGCTGTCAATCAAGGACGGCCCCCTCCCGGCCCGGTTACATGCGTGACATCTTGGCACGGCGTCGCTGCACCGATGACGGAATGCGCATCGCTTCACGATACTTCGCGACCGTCCGGCGCGCAATGTCGATCCCTTCACCACGAAGGATTTCGACGATTTTATCGTCCGACAGCACGTCGTCCGCCTTCTCGGCGTCGATCATCGCCTTGATGCGATAGCGCACAGCCTCCGCCGAGTGGGCGGCCTGCCCGTCGGCCCCCTGGATGGCGGAGGTGAAGAAGTACTTCAGCTCGAACACACCGCGCGGCGTCGCCATGAACTTGTTGGTTGTGACCCGACTGACCGTGCTCTCGTGCATGCCGATCGCCTCGGCGATGTCGCGCAGGATCAGCGGCTTCAAATGCGAGACGCCGTGGATGAAGAAGGCGTCCTGCTGCCGGATGATCTCGCTGGCCACCTTCAAAATGGTGGTGGCGCGCTGGTGCAGCGACTTGACCAGCCAGTTGGCCGACTGGAAGCGCTCGGTGATGTATTCCTTGTCCGCCTTGTTGCGGGCGGTGCCGGAAATGCGCGCGAAATAGCGGTGGTTGACCAGCACCCGCGGCAACGTGTCCGGGTTCAGGTCGATCAGCCAGCCGCCGCCGGGGTTGGCGCGCATCAGGATGTCGGGGGTGACGAGCTGGGCGGGCGTGTGGTCGAAGCTGAGCGCCGGCTTGGGGTTCAGCTTGCGGATCTCCGCCACCATGTCGGCGATGTCCTCGGCATCGACGCCGCAGACCTTCATCAGCGCCGGCAGGTTTCGCGCCGCCAGAAGCTCCAGATGGTCGAGCAGGGCCTCCATCGCCGGGTCGCAGCGGTTCTTCTCGCGCAGCTGGATCGCCAGGCATTCCTTGAGCGACCGCGCGAAGATGCCCGGCGGGTCGAAGCGCTGGCAGGCGGCGAGCACGCGCTCCACCCGCTCCGGTGCGCAGCCGAGCTGCCCCGCCAGGCTTTCGACCTCCAGCCCGGTGATCCATCCGGCCTCGTCGAGCATGTCGATCAGCGCCAGCCCGATGAGCTGGTCGCCGAGGTCCGGCAGATCGATCTTCAGCTGTTCGGTCAGATGGTCGCGCAGGCTCTTCTGGCCGGTCAGCGTGGCTTCCAGGTTGGACTCGTCGTCCTCGAAGCCGCCGCGCCCGCCGCGCTCCTGCCAGGAGCCGTAGACGTCGCTCGCCCCGTCCGTTCCGTCGGAGAAGCGGTCGTCGGAATAGACATTCTCGAAATCGGTGTCGAGCGGCGCGTCGGAGGCCGACCCCATGGTTTCCGACGCGGTCATCTCCACCGTGTCGCGGGTGCGCCCGTCGGTCATCGGCGGCTGGCGCTCCTCCGGAGCGGCGAGATCGACCGCGCCGGGTTCGCCGCCGCCGTCACCGGCCCCGTCGCCCCCGGCCTCGCCACCGCCCTCGCCGGGACCGCCGTCGCGCTCCAGCAGGGGGTTCTGCTCGATCTCGCGGTCGACGAAGTCCGACAGTTCGATGTTCGACAGCTGCAGCAGCTTGATGGCCTGCTGCAGCTGCGGAGTCATCACCAGGGACTGGGTCTGACGAAGATCGAGGCGTTGGCTGAGCGCCATGGGCAGGGAAACCGCACTAGAGGCTGAACCGGTCGCCGAGGTAGACCCGGCGCACATCCTCGTGCGCCACGATCTCCGCCGGCTCTCCCTCCATTAGTACCACACCATCGTGCAAGATGTATGCCCGATCGACGAGGTCCAGCGTTTCCCGCACGTTGTGGTCGGTGATGAGCACGCCGATGCCGCGGTCGCGCAGGTGGCTGACCAGCTCGCGGATGTCGTTCACCGCGATCGGGTCGATGCCGGCCAGCGGCTCGTCGAGCAGGATGAAGTGCGGCTGCGAGGCGAGCGCGCGGGCGATCTCGACGCGCCGCCGCTCGCCGCCCGACAGCGCCAGCGCCGGGGCGCGGCGCAGGTGGGTGATCGAGAATTCCGCCAGCAGCTCGTCCAGCATCTGCTCGCGCGTGTCCCGGTTGGGCTCCACCACCTCCAGCACGGAGCGGATGTTGTTCTCCACCGACATGCCGCGGAAGATCGACGCCTCCTGCGGCAGATAGCCGATGCCCAGCCGCGCCCGGCGGTACATGGGCAGCGCCGTGATGTCCTGCCCGTCGAGCAGGATGGTGCCGGAGTCGGCGGCGATCAGCCCGGTGATCATGTAGAAGCAGGTCGTCTTGCCCGCCCCGTTGGGGCCGAGCAGGCCGACCGCCTCGCCGCGCTGGACGGTCACGGTCACGTCTCGGACGACCGGACGCTTTTTGTAGGCCTTGCCCAGATGCAGGGCGACCAGCCCTTCGCTGGGGCGCACGTCGGTGGCCGGCTGGCTTGCCGGGTGGCCCGACGCGTTCGGGGCGGAAAGGGTCGGACCGCCGAGGTCCCGGTCTTCGATGTCCATGGCCATTGATTCGCTGCCGGGTCGTCAGGGCTTCGCCGCGGGCGTGCCGCCCGGCTGGGCGGTGGGACGGCGGGCGGAGGCCGCGCCACCCGGGGCGCCCGGCTCCTGGCCGGGAATCAGCAGGCCCATCACCCGCCCGCCGGTGGCGGGGCCGGCGATCACCCGGTTGACCTTGGTCTTCATGTTCATCTCGGCGGCGTCGCCATTGAGCTGGTTGTCGTTGCGGGTGATCTTGACGTTGCCCAACAGCACCGCCGTCTCGTCGGCCACCGAATAGACCAGCTTGTCCGACAGCGCGACGTCGGTCGCGGTGGTCACCACCACGCTGCCGGCGCCGTCGATGCGCTCCATCTGCGTCGAGCCGTCGGGCATCTTCTTGAGCTGGCCGATCAGGATGTCGGCGCGCAGCCGGTCGCCGTTGGCGATGCGCACGGCCACGGCGTCGCCGCGGGCCACCGTCAGGTTCTTCGCCTCGTAATATTCCAGCGTGTCGCGCGCCGTCACGATGTCGGTGCGGGTGACCAGCTTGAGGTTGCGTCCCGTGACCACGGCCACCTGCTTGTCCACGTCGTAGACGCCGCGCTCGCCGAAGACCTCCTGGGTCGGGCTGACGATGCGCACGTTGCCTTCGGCGAGAAGCTGGAACACCTCGTTCCCCTTGCCGGGCACCTCGCGGTAGTAGGCGGTCAGAACGTCGGCGTAGACGGTGCTGTCGGCGCGCTTGGCCGAGGCGTTGCCGCGCGCCACATAGGCGCGCACGTCCTGGTGCCACTCGATGGCCTGATCGGCGTTGACCTCGACCGGGTTGGGTCCGCCGCCGAGGCCGGGCAGCCCCTGGGCCGCCGCCGGGATCGACGCCCCCGACAGCAGGAGGAACGCGGCCATCAGCGGGGCCGCAAGGGTGGCTGCACTCAACGCGTCTTTCCTCCCGGGCTTTCGGCGGCCTGGACGTCGGCCTTGGACTGGTTCAGGAACACCATCGTCTTGCCACGGTCGGACAGGCGGAAGCCCTCGGCGTTGATGACGCCCTGCGGCCCCTGGCCCACGACATGGACATCGCCCCAGGCGGTGCCTTTGCGGATGTCGGATTCCGCTTCCTCGGTGGTGAATTCGTTGCCGTCGTCGCGCATGACGCGGACATGGCCCCGCATCTTCAGGATGCCGGTCACCTGGTTGTACCAGCCCTTGTCGGAGCGGATGGTCACCCAGGTGCCATCGGTCTGGGTCATCTCGGCCTCCGGCTGGTCGAGCAGCATGACGTCCGGCTGGTCGGCGATCCGGTCGGCCTTGGCCGCCACCAGCGAGAAGGGCTGGTTGTCCTCGTCCACCGCGACGTAGCGCGGCTTGATCATCTCCAGCTGGCCCTTGTCGGCCGAGATGCGCAGGGTCGGCAGTTCGGTCAGCGAGGGCCAGACGGCGATCAGCGCCATCACCGCCAGCGCCAGAGCCGGCAGCGCGAACTTCATGCCGGTGACGAAGCGGCTGTAGACCCGGCTGACGGGCCGGATCCTCCGGCGCTGGTGGACGCGCTTGCCCGCCTCGCCGTCGGGAGCCGCCCCCGGCATCGCCACAAGCGGCGCGGCCAGGGCAGACGCGTCGGCCCGCCGCTCCTTTGTCTTCACCGTCCGATCCTTCAGGTCGCTGTCCATGGCGCCAACCGTCCTCCGGCTGTCCGTCACGCCGCCCCGGCGCGCAGGCAATCGTGAATGTGCACAACACCGAGCGGCCGGTCCGCCTCCACCACGAACAGGCTGGTGATCTGCTTCGCGTTCATCTCCCGCAGCGCCTCCTCGACCAGCGCCTTGGGCCGGATCGTCTTGGGCCGCGGTGACATGATGCTGTCGGCGCGCTCCGCCCACAGCTCCGGCGTCAGATGGCGGCGGAGGTCGCCGTCCGTGATGACGCCGGCCAGCGCGCCCGCGGCGTCGAGCACGCCGACGCAGCCCAGCCGCTTGGCCGTCATCTCGAATATGACGGTGGAAAGCGGCGTATCCAAGGCGCACAGGGGCATATCCTCGCCCTTGTGCATCACGTCGGTCACCTTCAGCAGCGCCCGGCCGAGCTGGCCGCCGGGGTGGAACTGCTTGAAATCCGCCGCCGTGAAGCCGCGGCGCTCCAGCAGAGCCACCGCCAGGGCGTCGCCCAGCGCCAGCATCATCGTGCTCGACGTGGTCGGGGCCAGCCCCAGCGGGCAGGCCTCCGGGGCCGGCGGCAACACCAGCGCCACGTCCGACTGCTCGGCCAGCGAGGAGCCGGCGCGCCGGGTGATGCCGATCAGCGGGATGTCGAAGCGGCGGGTGTAGGCGACGATGTCCGACAGCTCGTGCGTCTCGCCGGAATTGGACAGGGCGATGACCGCGTCCTGCCGGGCGATCATGCCGAGGTCGCCGTGGCTCGCCTCGCCCGGATGGACGAAGAAGGCCGGCGTGCCGGTGGAGGCCAGGGTCGCGGCGATCTTGCGCGCCACATGGCCGGATTTGCCCATGCCGGAGACGACGACGCGCCCGGTTATCCCGGCCAGCCGGTCCAGCGCCCGCACGAAGGCGCCGTCCAGCCCGTCCGCCAGCGCGGTCAGGGCATCGGCCTCCATCCGCAGGACGCGCCGGGCGCTCGCGACGTCGCGGTCGGCCGCGGCGTCCGGCGCGCCGTCGGCCGGTCGATCGATCAGACTGGATGCCAGGCTGGATGCGGTCAGGCTCGTCAAGGCGGTGCTTGCCTCTTCTGGTTGGCCCATCGGGCCGAAAAAGGGTACCCCGGCTGGCAGCGCGCGTATCCGCGACAACGCGCCAGCCGCCGCGCGGGCAGTATGCCCACCCGCGCGCGTCCGGTCAAATCAACGTCCGGAGGGCTTGACCTATTCCACCGGGGCTCCCGTCCCGGCGCCGGCCCTCAATGAGACAGTCCTCAATGAGACAGAATGTCCGGCTGCTCCCAGCCGCCGAGGTCCAGCTCGCCGCGGGCCGGCAGGAAATCGAAGCAGGCCTTGGCGAGATGGGTCCGCCCCTCGCGCGCCAACATGACGTCGAGCTTCTCCTTGAGGTCGTGCAGGTGCAGAACGTCGGAGGCGGCGTATTTCATCTGCTCCGGGGTCAGCTCCGCCGCACCCCAGTCGGAGGACTGCTGCTGCTTGGACAGCTCCACCCCCAGCAGGTCCTTCACCAGATCCTTCAGCCCGTGCTTGTCGGTGAAGGTGCGGACCAGCTTGGACGCCACCTTGGTGCAGTAGACGGGCTGGCAGACGACGCCGAGATAGGCCTGCATCACCGCCACGTCGAAGCGGGCGAAATGGAACAGCTTGGTGACGTCGGGATCGGCGAGCAGGCGCTTCAGGTTCGGCGCCTCGTACCGGCCCTTGCGGAACTGGACCAGATGCACCGTACCGTCGCCGGGGGAAAGCTGGACCAGGCAGAGCCGGTCGCGGTGGGGGTTCAGCCCCATGGTCTCGGTGTCGATGGCGACGGCGCCGCCACGGGCGAGGGACTTCAGGTCGAGACCGTCCGGCAGGTCGCCGTCATGGAGGTCGATGGGCATTGGGTGGCTTCCCGCTCGTTAGGACGGCCCCCGGCCACGGACCCCAGAAACGACGAACGCCGCTCTGCCACTTGTCCGTCCCGCTGGGGGAGGTCCGTAGCATGCGGCGCAGCCGGGTAGATATGGTGCCCAGGAGAAGACTCGAACTTCCACGACATTTCTGCCACAGGTACCTGAAACCTGCGCGTCTACCAATTCCGCCACCTGGGCTCGGTGTGGGCCGCTTATGTAGCCGTCCGGCGAAGGCCCGTCAACAGCTTTTTTTCACGATCGCGCCGAAAGCCCCGCCGGGCGCGAAATGGGCCGCGGCCGGCGCGTCAGACCCTAGCCTCTTCCGGGAGGTTTCTATATAAGCAACCCCCGATCCGGTCGCCCCGCCCCGCTGGCGCGTGGCCCGGAGGCAAGAATTTGCGGGCCCAACGGCACGGGAGAAGGTCGATGTCCTATCGCTCTGAAGTGGTCACGGTGTTCGGCGGTTCGGGATTCGTCGGCCGCCATCTCATTCGCCGCCTCGCCAAGACCGGCGCCATCGTGCGCGTGGTGTCGCGCCATCCGAACCAGGCCAACTTCCTGAAGACCGCCGGCTCGGTCGGCCAGATCGTGCCGATGGCCGCCGACGTGAAGGACGACCAGTCCGTCGCGCGGGCCATTCAGGGCGCGGACACCGTCATCAACCTGATCGGCACGCTGTACGAGCGCGGGGCCTGGAACTTCCAGACCGTGCATGTCGACGCCCCGGCGCGCATCGCCCGCATCGCCAAGGCCAGCGGCGTGCGCCGTCTCGTCCATGTCTCGGCCATCGGCGCCGACGCCCGGTCGGCCTCGGCCTACGCCAAGTCCAAGGCGGCGGGCGAGCAGGCGGTGACGCAGGCCTTCCCCGGCGCCACCATCATCCGCCCGAGCATCGTCTTCGGGCCGGAGGACGGCTTCTTCAACAGGTTCGCCGCCATGGCGCAGGTTTCCCCGGCGCTGCCGCTGATCGGCGGGGCGACGAAGTTCCAGCCGGTGTATGTCGGCGATCTGGCCGACGCCATCGCCGCCGCCGCGACGCTGGACTCGGCGGCCGGCAAGACCTTCGAGCTGGGCGGCCCGCGCGTCTACAGCTTCAAGGAGCTGATGCAGCTCATGCTGCGCGAGATCCGCCGCAAGCGCTTCCTCGTCCCGGTTCCCTGGAACGTGGCGGAGACGCTGGGCGGCCTGCTGGAGAAGGTGCCGCCGATCGTCGCCCCGCCGCTGACCCGCGACCAGGTGGAGATGCTGAAGACCGACAACGTCGCCGCCGCCGGCGCGCCGGGCTTCAAGGAGCTGGGCATCACCAGCCTGTCGAGCTGCGAGGTGATCCTGCCGACCTACCTGTCGCGCTTCATCGTCGGGGGGAAATCCAACACGATGCCGCGCGACGCCGGGAACCATTCCGGCGCGCACTGACCCTCGACGGGTCTGGCGTCATGGTCTGGCGCCATCGACACGAAAGCCCCGGCCCGCCGCCGGGGCTTTCGCCGTTTCGGGGCCCGGCCATCCCGCATGGCGGCGCCACGCAAGGGTGACCTGCGGCGCGCGGCCTTGATTCCCGCGCCGTCCTGCCGCATCTGGCCCCTTCATCGGGGCGACGGAAGGAGCGTGGGGAGTCATGCAGGCCGCAACGCAGGATTTCACCATACGGGAATTCGCCGACCGCGCCCCGGGGGCCCGGCTGGCCTCCCTGGCGGCCTTCTTCGTCAACGGGTCGGTCTTCGGCGTCTGGGCGACCCAGATCCCGGCGATCAAGGATCACCTGGACCTCAGCCCCGGCGTGCTCGGCGTCGCCCTGCTCTGCCTCGCCGCCGGGGCGTTGACAGCCATGGTCGGCACCGGCCCGCTGCTCGGCCGCGTCGGCAGCGCCCCGGTGATCCGGCTCACCGCGCTGTTGTTCGCCGTGATCCTGCCGCTGCCGGCGCTGATGCCGGACCTGCTGTCCTTGTGCGCGGTGCTGTTCCTGTTCGGGGCGGCGGGCGGCACCATGGACGTGGCGATGAACGCCCACGGCGCCCTGGTGGAACGCCATCTCGGGCGGCCCATCATGTCGTCGCTGCACGGCATGTGGAGTCTGGGCGGCCTGTTCGGCGCCGGGGTCGGCGGGCTGCTGCTGCAGGTCCTGCCGCCGCCGGTCCAGGCCTCCCTCCTCGCCGCGGCCCTGCTGCTTTTGTTCGTCGCGCTGCAGCGCCGCTTCCTGCCCGGAAGCGCCGACCAGCAGGCGGAGCCTTCTGGCCTCGCCCTGCCCGACCGCGGCACGTTGCTGCTGGGCGCGCTGACCTTCCTGGCCTTCATGAGCGAGGGCGCGATCCTGGACTGGAGCGCCGTCTATCTGCGCGAGGATCTGGGCGGGGCCGCGTCGATCGCGGCGCTGGGCTTCGCGGTCTTTTCCGGCGCCATGGCGGTGGGCCGCTTCTGCGGCGACCGGTTGCGCCAGCGGTTCGGCGGACCGCTGCTGGTCCGCGCCGGGGCGGTGCTGGCCTTCGCCGGGCTGGCCGTCGCGCTGACCAGCGGCGGGCCGGTGGTGGCGGTCGCCGGGTTCGGGCTGACCGGGCTCGGCCTGTCGAACGTGGTGCCCGTGCTGTTCAGCGCCGCCGGGGCCAAGGCGGAGGGAGAGGCCGGCCAGGCCATCGCCGCGGTGGCGACCCTCGGCTACGCCGGGGTGCTGACCGGCCCGGCCCTGCTCGGCTTCGTGGCGGAGGCCAGCACGGTGGGCTTTTCCTTCGCCCTGGTCGCCGCGCTGGCGCTGGTCATCGCCGCGGCCTCCTCGCGCGCCGTCGCCCGGCAGGGCTGAGGCGCGCGGGAGACCGGCCCGTTCCGATCACAGATAGAGGAACGCCAGCATCCCCGTGCCGATGGCGATGCGGTACCAGGCGAAGGGCGCGAAGCCGTAGCGCCCGACGAAATCCACCAGCACCTTGACCACCAGCGCCGCCGCGACGAAGGCGGTGACGAAGCCGACCCCGATCAGCAGCGCGGAGTCGACGTTCATCAGGCTCCAGTTCTTGTAGAGGTCATAGACCGTGGCGCCGGCCATGGTCGGGATCGCCAGGAAGAAGGAGAATTCCGCGGCGGTCCGCCGGTCCACCCCCATCAGCAGCGAGCCGATGATCGTGGCGCCCGAGCGCGACACGCCCGGCACCAGCGCCAGACACTGGCACAGGCCGATCTTGAGGGCGAGCGGCGCCGGGAAGCGCTCGATCTGGTGATAGCGCGGGACCGGCACCAGCCGTTCCGCCATCAGGATGCCGACGCCGCCCAGGATCAGCGCGATGCTCACCACCGTCGGGTTGAACAGCACCGCCTTGATGACGCCGTGCAGCGCCGCCCCCAGCACCATCGCCGGCAGGAAGGCCAGGATCACCGCCATGGCGAAGTGACGGGCGCCCGGATCGTCCTTCAGGCCGGTGACCACGTTCCACAGCCGGGCGAAATAGACCGTGCAGATCGCCAGGATCGCACCGAGCTGGATCACCACCTCGAACACCTTGCCCGGCGGCCCTTCGAAGCCCAGCAGGGTGTCGAAAATGATCAGGTGGCCGGTGGACGAGACCGGCAGGAATTCGGTCAGCCCTTCGATCAGGCCGAGCAAAGCGGCGTCCAGATATTGGTCGATCAGCATGCGGCGCGTGGCCTCTGACAGGATGGCGGATGGCAATGTCCGGCTTATAGCAGCGCAACATGGCGAAGGCGACGACCCATGGGGCGATACCCCTAATTGGGCGATAGTCCCGGATCGGTCCTAATTTTCTTGCTTGTTTTTCAAGCACTCCGGCCGTTCCCGGAGGCCTCCGCGACATCGAGTCACGGTTTGGTCAGCTATCCTGTCCTAACGGCGAAAATATGCTCGCGCGGCGCCTTCTCTTGCGGTATATGACGTTCAGACCGCGTGACCGCGGGCTTTCGTTTTCACTGCGGCCACGCCCCTCGCCGTGCCCCACCGGCACGAGGAAGGGTCGCCCGGCCGCCGGCGCCGTCCCCATGCACGGGACACGGGAAGAAGGAGCAGGCGTTATGGCGAACCAGAGGATGTTGGGCTTCGTGCACACCGCGCAGCGGATGCCCGACAAACGCCCGGCCGCGGAGCGCCGCCAGGATTTCGCCGAGATCTACGCCCGCTTCTCCGACGAGCGCGCCAACGAGCAGGCCAACCGCTGCTCGCAATGCGGCGTTCCCTTCTGCCAGGTGCACTGCCCGGTCTCCAACAACATCCCCGACTGGCTGAAGCTGACCTCCGAAGGCCGGCTGGAGGAGGCTTACGAGGTCTCCCAGGCCACCAACAACTTCCCGGAGATCTGCGGCCGCATCTGCCCGCAGGACCGCCTGTGCGAGGGCAACTGCGTCATCGAGCAGTCCACCCACGGCGCCGTCACCATCGGGTCGGTGGAGAAGTACATCAACGACACCGCCTGGGATCAGGGCTGGGTGAAGCCGCGCAAGCCGTCGCGCGAGCTGGGCGTCTCGGTCGGCATCATCGGCGCCGGTCCCGCCGGCCTCGCCGCCGCGGAGGAGCTGCGCGCCAAGGGCTACGAGGTGCACGTCTACGACCGCTACGACCGCATGGGCGGCCTGCTGGTCTACGGCATCCCCGGCTTCAAGCTGGAGAAGTCGGTGGTCGAGCGCCGCGTCAAGCTGCTGGCCGACGCCGGGGTGGTCTACCACCCGAACTTCGAGGTGGGCCGCGACGCCTCCCTGCCGGAGCTGCGCCGCAAGCACGTCGCCGTGCTGGTCGCCACCGGCGTCTACAAGGCGCGCGACATCAAGGCGCCGGGCTCGGGCCTGGGCAACATCGTGGCGGCGCTGGACTACCTGACCACCTCCAACAAGGTCAGCCTGGGCGACACGGTGGAGGCGTACGAGAACGGCTCCCTGAACGCCGCGGGCAAGCATGTGGTGGTCCTGGGCGGCGGCGACACCGCCATGGACTGCGTGCGCACGGCCATCCGCCAGGGCGCCACGTCCGTCAAGTGTCTGTACCGCCGCGACCGCAAGAACATGCCGGGCTCGCAGCGCGAGGTCGCCCACGCCGAGGAGGAGGGCGTGGAGTTCATCTGGCAGGCCGCCCCCGAAGGCTTCACCGGCGACACGGTGGTGACCGGCGTGCGCGCCGTGCGCATCCATCTGGGCGTCGCCGACGCCACCGGCCGCCAGACCCCGCAGGTGATCGAGGGATCGGAATTCACGGTCCAGGCCGATCTGGTCATCAAGGCGCTCGGCTTCGAGCCGGAGGACCTGCCCAACGCCTTCGGCGAGCCGGAGCTGAAGGTCACCCGCTGGGGCACGCTGCTGGTCGACCACCGCAGCAAGATGACCAACATGGACGGCGTGTTCGCCGCCGGCGACATCGTGCGCGGCGCCTCGCTGGTGGTGTGGGCCATCCGAGACGGCCGCGACGCGGCCGAGGGCATCCACGCCTACGCCAAGGCGAAGGCCGAGGCTCCGGTCGCCGTCGCGGCGGAATAAAAGCCGCAACAATCCATAATTCCGCGGGTTCCAGGGGTCCATTTCGGCCCCTGGCGGGGGTGAAGGGGCGAAGTCCCCCTTCCGAACAGACTGCCCCCGTCAAACAGACTGACTGAAAGGGTCCACCGATGACCACCGAGTTGAACCAGGGTGAGCAGTTCGTCGCCGACTTCCGCGCCAACGCCGCGGCGCTGACCACTGCCAACGCCTACAACCCGGAGGATGAGCACGACGCCTGCGGCGTCGGCTTCATCGCCGCGATCGACGGCAAGCCCCGCCGCTCGGTGGTCGAGAAAGGCATCGAGGCGCTGAAGGCCGTCTGGCACCGCGGCGCCGTGGACGCCGACGGCAAGACGGGCGACGGCGCCGGCATCCACGTCGCCGTGCCGCAGAAGTTCTTCAAAGACCATGTGAAGGTCATCGGCCACCGCGCGCCGGACAACAAGCTGGCCGTCGGCCAGGTCTTCCTGCCGCGCATCAGCCTGGACGCGCAGGAAGCCTGCCGCTGCATCGTCGAGACCGAGATCCTCGCCTTCGGCTACTACATCTACGGCTGGCGCCAGGTGCCGATCAACGTCGACATCATCGGCGAGAAGGCCAACGCGACCCGTCCGGAGATCGAGCAGATCATCGTCGGCAACAACAAGGGCGTGTCCGACGAGCAGTTCGAGCTGGACCTCTACATCATCCGCCGCCGCATCGAGAAGGCGGTGAAGGGTGAGCAGATCAACGACTTCTACATCTGCTCGCTGTCCGCCCGCTCGATCATCTACAAGGGCATGTTCCTGGCGGAGCAGCTGACCACCTTCTACCCGGACCTGCTGGACGAGCGCTTCGAGTCCGACTTCGCCATCTACCACCAGCGCTATTCGACCAACACCTTCCCGACCTGGCCGCTGGCCCAGCCCTTCCGCATGCTCGCCCACAACGGCGAGATCAACACGGTCAAGGGCAACGTCAACTGGATGAAGGCGCACGAGACCCGGATGGAGCATCCGGCCTTCGGCACCCACATGCAGGACCTGAAGCCGGTGATCGGCGTCGGCCTGTCGGACTCCGGCTCGCTCGACACCGTGTTCGAGGTGATGGTCCGCGCCGGCCGCACGGCCCCGATGGTCAAGATGATGCTGGTGCCGCAGGCGCTGACCAGCTCGCAGACCACGCCGGACAACCACAAGGCGCTGATCCAGTACTGCAACTCCGTCATGGAGCCGTGGGACGGCCCGGCGGCGCTGGCCATGACCGACGGCCGCTGGGTCGTCGGCGGCATGGACCGCAACGGCCTGCGCCCGATGCGCTACACGATCACCACCGACGGCCTGATCATCGGCGGGTCCGAGACGGGCATGGTGAAGATCGACGAGACCCAGGTCATCGAGAAGGGCCGCCTCGGCCCGGGCGAGATGATCGCCGTCGACCTGCAGGCCGGCAAGCTCTACCGCGACCGCGAGCTGAAGGACCATCTCGCCACGCTGAAGCCGTGGGACAAGTGGGTGCAGAACACCACCCACCTGGACGAGCTGGTCAAGACCGCCTCGCTGAAGGGCGAGCCGTCGGACATGGACAAGGCCGAGCTGCGCCGCCGCCAGCAGGCCTTCGGCCTGACCATGGAAGACATGGAGCTGATCCTGCACCCGATGGTGGAGGACGGGAAGGAGGCCATCGGCTCGATGGGCGACGACAGCCCCATCGCCGTGCTGTCCGACAAGTACCGCGGCCTGCACCACTTCTTCCGCCAGAACTTCTCCCAGGTCACCAACCCGCCCATCGACTCGCTCCGTGAGCGCCGGGTGATGAGCCTGAAGACGCGGCTCGGCAACCTCGGCAACATCCTGGACGAGGACGAGACGCAGACGCGCCTGCTGCAGCTCGAATCGCCGGTCCTGACGACCGCCGAGTTCCGCGCCATGCGCGACTACATGGGCGACACGGCGGCCGAGATCGACGCGACCTTCCCGGTCGACGGCGGCCCGGAGGCCCTGCGCGACGCGCTGCGCCGCATCCGCCAGGAGGCGGAGGACGCCGTGCGCGGCGGCGCCACCCACGTCATCCTGACCGACGAGGCGATGGGCGCGGCGCGCGCCGCCATCCCGGCGATCCTCGCCACCGGTGCCGTGCACACGCACCTGATCCGCTCCAACCTGCGCACCTTCACCTCGCTGAACGTGCGCACGGCGGAGGGTTTGGACACCCACTACTTCGCCGTTCTGATCGGCGTCGGCGCCACCACGGTCAACGCCTACCTCGCCCAGGAGGCCATCGCCGAGCGTCACCGCCGCGGCCTGTTCGGCTCCATGCCGCTGGAAAAGGGCATGGCCAACTACAAGAAGGCCATCGACGACGGCCTGCTGAAGATCATGTCCAAGATGGGCATCTCGGTCATCAGCAGCTACCGTGGCGGCGGCAACTTCGAGGCCATCGGCCTGTCGCGCGCGCTCGTCGCCGAGCATTTCCCGGCGATGGTCAGCCGCATCTCCGGCATCGGCCTGAACGGCATCCAGAAGAAGGTGCTGGAGCAGCACGCCAGCGCCTACAACGAGGAGGTCGTGGCCCTGCCGGTCGGCGGCTTCTACCGCTTCCGCAAGTCGGGCGACCGCCACGGCTGGGAAGGCGGCGTGATCCACACGCTGCAGCAGGCGGTGACCAACGACAGCTACACCACCTTCAAGAAGTACAGCGAGCAGGTGAACAAGCGCCCGCCGATGCAGCTCCGCGACCTGCTGGAGCTGCGCTCCACCAAGGCCCCGGTGCCGGTGGACGAGGTGGAGAGCATCACCGCGATCCGCAAGCGCTTCATCACCCCGGGCATGTCCATGGGCGCCCTGTCGCCCGAGGCCCACGGCACGCTGAACGTCGCCATGAACCGCATCGGCGCCAAGTCCGACAGCGGCGAGGGCGGCGAGGACCCGGCGCGCTTCCGCCCGGACAAGAACGGCGACAACTGGAACAGCGCCATCAAGCAGGTGGCCTCGGGCCGCTTCGGCGTCACCGCCGAGTACCTGAACCAGTGCCGCGAGCTGGAGATCAAGGTGGCCCAGGGCGCCAAGCCCGGCGAGGGCGGCCAGCTTCCCGGCTTCAAGGTGACCGAGATGATCGCGCGGCTGCGTCACTCGACGCCGGGCGTGATGCTCATCAGCCCGCCGCCGCACCACGACATCTACTCGATCGAGGATCTGGCCCAGCTCATCTATGACCTGAAGCAGATCAATCCGGACGCCAAGGTGACGGTGAAGCTGGTCAGCCGTTCCGGTATCGGAACGATTGCCGCCGGCGTCGCCAAGGCCAACGCCGACATCATCCTGATCTCCGGCAACAGCGGCGGCACGGGTGCCAGCCCGCAGACCTCGATCAAGTTCGCCGGCCTGCCCTGGGAGATGGGCCTGTCGGAGGTGCATCAGGTCCTGACGCTGAACCGCCTGCGCCACCGCGTGCGGCTGCGCACCGACGGCGGCCTGAAGACCGGCCGCGACATCGTGATCGCCGCCATGCTGGGCGCGGAGGAGTTCGGCATCGGCACCGCCAGCCTGATCGCCATGGGCTGCATCATGGTCCGCCAGTGCCACAGCAACACCTGCCCGGTCGGCGTCTGCGTGCAGGACGACAAGCTGCGCCAGAAGTTCGTCGGCACGCCGGAGAAGGTCGTCAACCTCTTCACCTTCCTGGCGGAAGAGGTGCGCGAGATCCTGGCCGGGCTGGGCTTCCGCTCGCTGAACGAGGTGATCGGCCGCACCGACCTGCTCCATCAGGTCAGCCGCGGCGCCGAGCATCTCGACGACCTCGACCTGAACCCGCTGCTGGCCCAGGTCGATCCCGGCGAGAACGCCCGCTACTGCACGCTGCAGGGCCGCAACGAGGTGCCGGACACGCTGGACGCCCGCATCGTCGCCGACGCCCGCCCGCTGTTCGAGGAGGGCGAGAAGATGCAGCTCGCCTACAACGCCCGCAACACGCAGCGCGCCATCGGCACGCGGCTGTCCTCGATGGTGACTCGCAAGTTCGGCATGTTCGGGCTGCAGCCCGGCCACATCACCATCCGCCTGCGCGGCACCGCCGGCCAGTCGCTGGGCGCCTTCGCGGTGCAGGGCATCAAGCTTGAGGTGATGGGCGACGCCAACGACTATGTCGGCAAGGGCCTGTCGGGCGGCACCATCGTCGTCCGTCCGACGACCTCCAGCCCGCTGGAGACCAACAAGAACACGATCATCGGCAACACGGTCCTCTACGGCGCGACGGCGGGCAAGCTGTTCGCCGCGGGCCAGGCCGGCGAGCGGTTCGCCGTCCGCAACTCCGGCGCCACCGTGGTGGTCGAGGGCTGCGGCTCCAACGGCTGCGAGTACATGACGGGCGGCACGGCGGTCATCCTCGGCCGCGTCGGCGACAACTTCGCCGCCGGCATGACGGGCGGCATGGCCTACGTCTACGACGTGGACGACAGCCTGCCGCTCTACATCAACGACGAGAGCGTGATCTTCCAGCGCATCGAGGTCGGCCATTACGAGAGCCAGCTCAAGCACCTGATCGAGGAGCATGTGACGGAGACGCAGAGCCGCTTCGCCGCCGAGATCCTCAACGACTGGGCGCGTGAGGTGACCAAGTTCTGGCAAGTCGTGCCGAAGGAAATGCTCAACCGCCTGGAAGTCCCGGTCCATCTGCCGAAGGCCATCTCGGCGGAGTAAGACCCAAGCAATAAGTCTCAGGTCGATTGTGCATACGCGAACGGCGGTCCGGGGTAACCGGGCCGCCGTTTTTCACGCCCGCCACGGCACGGGCGTCCTTTTCATGGCGCCGGTTCTTGGAATAATCTGGTGCGGAATGGGTTGTTAGGACCGCCTGGGAGCATCCGCAACCACACGGGAGGGCGTCATGCCGGCAGAGGGCGGCTCGCGCATCAACATTCGCTTCGCCACGGCGGCCGACGGGCCGCGCTGCGCCGACATCTTCCTGCACGGGCGCCGCGCCGCCTTTTCCTGGCAACCCGAGGACCGGTTCGGCCTGGACGACTATTACGACTGCGTCGACGGGGAGGAGGTGCTGGTGGCGGAGGCCGGAGGCGGCGTGGTCGGCTTCATCTCCGTCGATGTGGCGGACCGCTTCATCCACAACCTGTTCATCGCTCCGCTGTGGCGGGGGCGGGGCATCGGCAGCGCGCTGCTGCGCGAGGCGCTGACCCTGCTGCGCGGCTCCGCCGAACTGGCCTGCGCCTCGCGCAACGCGGCGGCCCGCGCCTTCTACGAGCACAACGGCTGGACCCCGGTCCCCGGCGCTGAAAGCGGAGGGCATGCGGAGCCTCTGGTGGTCTACCGCAAATCCGCCCTTTGACACCCTCTCGGCACGGTTAATCCATAAGCCGAAGGAGCGGCGTCACAGGCCAAAGCGCAGACTGTTTTCCACGCTCCCCATACGCTACAGTCCGGCCCGGCATGCGGACACTCCATCACCATCCCCTCCATCCCTTGTCCCGCGTCGCGCGGGTGATGCTGGCCGAGAAGGGTCTTCCCTTCGAGTCGGTCATCGAGAAGCCGTGGGAACGGCGCGAGGACTTCCTGATGCTGAATCCCGCCGGCGAGCCGCCGGTGCTGGTGGAGGAGGACGGAACCGTCGTGGCCGGCGGGCTGCCCGTTCTGGAGTATCTGGAGGAGGCCTACCCCGACGTGGCGCTGATGCCGCGGGAGGTGGCGGCCCGCGCCGAGGTGCGCCGGATCGTCGACTGGTTCACCCGGACCTTCGACCGCGAGGTGACCGAGAATCTGGTCGGCGAGAAGCTGATCAAGCGGCTGTCCGGCCAGGGCCACCCCTACGCCCCGGCGATCCGCGCCGGGCTGGCGAACATCCAGTACCACATGGAATACATCGCCTTCCTGTCGGAACGCCGCCCCTGGCTGGCCGGCTCCAGCTTCACGGTGGCCGACATCGCGGCGGCGGCGGCGCTGTCCTGCGTCGATTACGTGGACAACGTGCCGTGGGACAAGGTGCCGGAGGCCAAGGACTGGTACGCGCGGATCAAGTCACGCCCCAGCTTCCGCGGCCTGCTGTCCGACAGCATCCCCGGCTGCCCGCCGCCCCGCCATTACGCCGATCTGGATTTCTGATCCGCCGACTTCGGCGGGAAGGAACGCGGCCCCGGTCAACCCCCGCGTTCTGTCCGACCGGGATAGGCCCCGCCAATGGATGGAACCCCACCCGTACCGGTCTGTTTCGCTTTGGTTGCAGACCGGCTGAGGAGGATGGGGGCATGGCCCAACACGACTACGTCCGTCACACGCTCGATTGCCTGGAGGAGGCGCAAGCGGCCCTGCGGCTTGCCCAACGCAAGGGCCAGATCGCGCCGGAGGACGAGGACCAGCTGTCCCGCCGCCTCGAAGGAATCACCGAACGCATCGCCCAGGTTCAGGAGATGCATTGAGCCGGGCCCGGGCCGCGCCGTCCCCGGCGCGGCCCGCGGCGACCGTCACCCAGCGCCTTACGCCACCCCGGCCATGCGCAGCGCCACGCCGGCCAGCGCGCAGGCGCCCAGGGTAGGCAGCATCCCCGCCTTGAAGCGGAACACCGCCAGCACCGCCACGACGGTCAGCGCCAGCGCCGGCAGGTTGACGCTGGCGAGAACGGGCAGGTCCAGCCCCATCCCAGCGACGGACACCGGCTCCAGCCGGGCGAACAGCGTGTGCAGGGCGAACCACAGCGCCAGATTCAGGATCACCCCGACCACCGCCGCGGTGATCGCCGACAGGGCGCCGCCGAGCATCCGGTTGCCGCGCAGCGCCTCCACATAGGGCGCGCCGAGGAAGATCCACAGGAAGCAGGGCACGAAGGTGACCCAGGTCGTCAGCAGCCCGCCCAGCGCCCCGGCCAGCAGCGGCGGCAGCGCCCCCGGATCGCGCATCGCGCCGAGGAAGCCGACGAACTGCACCACCATGATGAGCGGTCCCGGCGTCGTCTCCGCCATGCCCAGCCCGTCCAGCATCTCGCCGGGATGGAGCCAGCCGTAGGTCTCCACCGCCTGCTGCGCCACATAGGCCAGCACGGCGTAGGCGCCGCCGAAGGTCACCACCGCCATCTTGGAGAAGAAGACGGCGATGCCCGTGAACACGTTGTCCGGCCCCAGCGTCAGCAGCAGAGCCAGCACCGGGCCCAGCCACAGGGCGAGGCACACCGCCCCGACCCGCAGCGACCAGGCGGCGGAGGGGCGCGCGTGGTCCGGCGTCCCCTCGCCCAGAAGGCTGGTCCGGTGGGCGGACGGGTCCGGCCCGTGCGGCACCGGCCGGAAGGCGGCGTGGCCCAGCCGCGCTCCACCCAGCCCGATCAGGGCGGCGGTCAGGATGATCAGGGGGAACGGGACGTCGAAGGCGAAGATCGCCAGGAAGGCCGCCGCCGACAGGGCGACCATCGCCCCGTTCCTCAGCGTGCGCCGCCCGACGCGGACCACCGCCTCCAGCACGACGGCGAGGACCGCCGCCTTCAGCCCGAAGAACAGCCCCTGCACCGCCCCGGTGTGCCCCAGCGTCGCGTAGAGCAGGCTGAGCGCCATGATGGACAGCGCGCCGGGCAGGACGAACAGGACGCCGGCGATCAGCCCGCCCACCGTCCGGTGCATCAGCCAGCCGATGTAGACGGCCAGCTGCTGCGCCTCCGGCCCCGGCAGCAGCATGCAGTAGTTCAGGGCGTGGAGGAACCGCTCCTCCCCGATCCACCTCTTCTCGTCCACCACCACGCGGTGCATCATGGCGATCTGGCCGGCCGGCCCGCCGAAGCTCAGCGCCGCGATCCGCGCCCAGACCCGCACCGCCTCCCACAGGCTCACCCCGTGGCCGGCGGTGTCCACACCGGGTGCGTTGGCGCTGTCCGCCTGGGTCATGCGTCGTCTCCGGAGCACGCGAAGGGGCGCCATTCAGACCACAAGGGACGGTCCGCCGCCAGCGCGGAGATGTGACGGTCATGTTGCGCCGGTCAGGACGCCGCCGCAGGCAGCACCAGCTCCACCCGCAGGCCGCCGAGCGGCGAGTCGCCCAGACGCAGGTCGCCGCCGTAGAGCCGCGCCACGTCGCGCACGACGGCGAGGCCGAGCCCGCTGCCCGGCGTGCTTTCGTCCAGCCGCACGCCGGGGGCCAGCACGGCGTCGCGCCGGTCGGCGGGCAGGCCCGGCCCGTCGTCCTCGACCACCACCGCCAGCATGCCGCCCGCCTCCAGCCGCGACGCCACCTCCACCCGCGACCGCGCCCACTTGAACGCGTTGTCCAGCAGGTTGCCCAGCATCTCGTCGAGGTCCTCGCGCTCCCCGGCGAAGACATGCTCGAGCGGGACGCGGACGGCGACCGTCACCCGTCCTCCGCCCCGGCCCCCGCCCTGGAGCTTTTCCATCACCCGCGCCAGCGCCCCCGCGCTGTCGGCCACCGGGGTGGCGACGCCGGGCAGGCCGCGGGCGGCGGCGGCGCGGGCGCGGGCCATGTGGTGGTCGATGTGGCGGCGCATCTCCGCCACCCGCCGGGCGGCCGCCTCCCCCTCCGCCTCGTTCGCCAGCACGGCGAGGTTCGTCTTCAGCGCGTGGGCGAGGTTGCCGGCCTGGAGCCGCGCCCGCACCACCACCTCCTCCGAATGGTCCAGCAGGGCGTTCAGGTCGTCGAGCAGCGGCTGCACCTCGCGCGGGGAGTCACCGCCGAAGCGCTTCCGGCGCCCCGCCCGCACCGCGGCCAGCTCGGCGCGCAGCCGCACCAGCGGGCGCAGCCCCACCGACACCTGGACCACCGCCGCGGCGATCAGCGCCAGCGCCAGCGCCCCCAGCGACAGCCAGAGCACCCGGTTGAAGTCGGCCACCACCGCGCTCAGCTCCGCCTCGTCCTGCGCCACCGCCATGCGCAGGGGTGCCGTCCCGTTGGGGAGGGTCACGGCGCGCTCCAGCACCGACAGCCGGCGCCCGGCGGGGCCGACGACACTGTGGCGGTGGATGTCGCCGTCCGCCACCTCGTCCGGCGGCAGGGCCAACGCCTCGTCCCACAGCGAGCGGGAGCGCAGGGCGGGCGCGGTCGCCGGCCCGACCTGCCAGTACAGCCCCGACAGCGGCCGGCGGAAGCGCGGGTCGCTGAGCGGCTGGCGCAGCACCGGCGCGCCGTCCGCCCCCAGCTCGGTCAGCGCGGCGAGCTGGTCGAGATGGTTGGCCAGCTCCGCCTCGAAGCGGCGGGCCACATGGTCGCGGAACAGGCCCGACAGCACCAGCCCGGCCAGCGCCAGGGCCAGCGCGATCCACACCGCCGCCCCGGCCAGCAGGCGGAAGCGCAGCGACCCGGTCAGCCGCCGCCACCCCCCTCTCACGGCGCCTCCAGCTTGTAGCCGAGCCCGCGCACGGTCTTGATCAGGTCGGCGCCCAGCTTGCGGCGCAGGCGCCCGACGAAGACCTCGATGGTGTTGGAATCGCGGTCGAAATCCTGGGCGTAGATGTGCTCGGTCAGCTCCGTGCGGGAGACGAGCTGCCCCTTGCGGTGCATCAGGTAGTCGAGCACGCGGAACTCGTGCCCGGTCAGGTCCACCGGCCGCCCGTCCAGCGTGACCCGGCCCGAGCGGGTGTCCAGCACCACCCTGCCGCAGGCGATCTCCGCCGAGGCGTGGCCCTTGGAGCGGCGGATCAGCGCGCGGATGCGGGCCAGCAGCTCCTCCATGCTGAAGGGCTTGGCCAGATAGTCGTCGGCCCCGGCGTCGATGCCCTGGACCTTCTCCGTCCAGGCGCCGCGGGCGGTCAGGATGATCACGGGCGTGGCGATCCCGCCCGCGCGCCAGGAGCGCAGCACCGTCAGCCCGTCCACCCGCGGCAGGCCGAGGTCCAGCACGACGGCGTCGTAGGGTTCGGTCTCGCCGAGGAACTGCGCCTCCTCGCCGTCGGCGGTGCGGTCCACGGCGTAGCCCTCGCCCTCCAGCCGCTCGGCGAGCTGGCGGGCGAGCGCCGGATCATCCTCGACGACGAGCAGGCGCATAGCGCTCACCTCTTCCCATGATGGCCGCCCTCGCCCTTCCCGTTGCGTCCGCGCACCCGCAGCAGGTCGCCGGTCGCGGCGTCGTATTTCAGCTTCAGGACGCGGCCTTCGGCGGTGATGGTCTTGATCTCGTAGACGATCTGTCCGTCCTCGTCCTTGAACTCGACGTCCAGGATGTCGCCGGGGAAATCGGCCTGCGCGCGGGCCAGGATGGCCTCCAGCGGCAGCGCGCGGCCCGAGCGGAACGCCTCCCGCGCCCGTTCATGGTCGCGGTCGCCATCGTCGCCCGCCACCGCGTTCCCCGGCAGGGCGGCGGCGAGGAGAACCAGGGACAGCAGGGCGGTGCGGAGGGCGTTCATGGTCGGGACCGGCGGGCGAATGGACCTTCCCAGTTAGCACAAAGCCGGCTGAACGGCACCTGAATGGGCCGCTCAGGCTCCGTTCAGCGTGGACGGCGCAGTCTCCGCGGCAACCGACACGCCCCCCTTGGGGAGCGCCGCTTTGGAGACCGCCGATGATCCGCAGGATGCTGACCCACACCGCCGCCGCGACGCTCGTCATCGCCGTGGCGGCCTTCGCCTTCCAGGCCCTGTCCGACGGGGGCGGCATGACCCGCACCGCCTGGACGCTGGCCGCCGCCATCGCGGGGGGCGATCATGACGTCGACTGAACCCCGCCCCGAACAGGCGCGCCGCACACCGGGCCGGCTGCTGTTCCTGTTCGCCTTTCACGCCGCGCTGTCGGGCGCCTTCATCGTCGCCTACCTGACCGGGGACGAGGACACCTACGCCATGCACCAGGTCGCCGGCTACACGGCGCTGGCCGCGCTGGCGGTGCGGCTTCTGGCCGGGGCGCTGATGCCCATGGGACCGCTGCGCCTGCCCCGCCCCTCCCTGGCCGCCACGCTGGACTGGCTGCGCCGCGCCGCCTTGGGCGAGGCGCGGGCCTGGGGACAGCGCAGCCCGCTGCTCGCCTGGATGGCGCTGGCGCTGCTGGCCGTGGTGGGGGCTGCCGCGCTCAGCGGAGCGGTCGCCGACTTTGTCATCCCCTTCGAAAAGCTGCACGAGGCGCTGGGCGAATTCTCCCTGCCCGTCGTGCTGGCTCATGCCGCCCTGGTCCTGGCCCTGCTCGGCCTGAAGAAGGCCGCGGGCCGGCGGGCCCGCTCCACCCCCCGCCACGAGGTCATCGCCCCATGATCCGCTTCCTTCTGCCGACGCTGGCCATCTTCGCCGTGGGTGGGGCCATCGCCGCCACCGCGAACCCGGCGCGCACCGCCCTGCTCGACGGCTACGCCGCCCAGGCGACGGCGCAGTCGCCCGCCTTCGCCGGCTTCTCCGCCGAGCGTGGGCGCGCGCTCTATCTCGGCCCGCACGGCGGCGGCAAGCCGGAGACCAACGCCTGCGCCGCCTGCCACACCCCCGACCCGACCGCCCGGGGCCGCCACCAGCGGACCGGGCGCGGGATCGAGCCGATGGCCGTCTCCGCCAACCCCAAGCGCTTCACCGATCCGGTGGAGATGGAGAAGCGCTTCGACCGCGACTGCCCCAACGTCCTCGGCCGCGCCTGCACGGCGCAGGAGAAGGGCGACTTCATCACCTACCTCGCCGGCCAGTGAGGCCAACCAATGAGGACCCCCGCCATGCCCCGCCGCTTCGCCGCCGCGACTGCCCTCCTGCTGCTGCTGCCCGGCGCCGCCGCGTCGGCCAACGAGTTCGAGCGCGTCCGCCCCGTGACCAACGACGCCACCCGCAAGGAGTGCGGGGAATGCCACATGGCCTTCCAGCCCGGCCTGCTGCCGGCGGGAAGCTGGACCCGGATCATGGACGGGCTGGACGACCATTTCGGCGAGAAGGCCAGCCTGCCGCCCGGCCCGGCGGCGGAGATCCGCGCCTATCTGACCGGCAACGCCGCCGGGCGCGGCGACCCCGCGCTCCTGCGCATCACCGAGCAGCGCTGGTGGCTGCGCGAGCACCGCTTCCGCCCGGAGGTCTGGCTGCGCAGGGACGTGCTGTCCAAGGCCAACTGCGAAGCCTGCCACCGCAACGCCGCCCGCGGCCTCTACGAGGACGACTGAGGGGGCGGGACAAAGCGTTGCCGCGACGGTTGTCTTTGGGAGCGATCAGAGAGGGAGGAGCATCATGGACCACGACACCTTCAACATGGGCATCCGGAAGTACCTGAAGGTCGTCGGCGTCACCTCGCAGCGCGAGATCGAGCGCGCCGTGACCGAAGCGATGGAAGCCGGAAAGCTGAAGGGCAACGAAACGCTCCAGGCCCGCGTCGTGCTGACCGTCGAGGGCATCGGGCTGGAGCACGAGATCAAGGGGGAGATCGCGTTGGAGTAAGCGTCGGCACTGGTTGCCCCCACCCTCCCGCTTCGCGGATCCCTCCCTCCCCCGCTGCGCAGGGGAGGGCCAGAATCCCCCTCCCCTGCGCAGCGGGGGAGGGTTGGGGTGGGGGCAAGGGTCACCCCATCACCAACCCGCCATCCACATACAGCACCTGCCCCGTCATGAACCGGCTCCAGCCCGAGGCCAGGAACAGCACCGGGCCGGTCACGTCCTCCGGCGTGGCGATGCGGCGCAGGGGGGTCTGGGCGACGATGGCGTCCTTCACGTCCTCCTTCGTCGCCCGGCTGGCGTCGGTGGGGTAGACCAGCCCCGGCGCGACGCAGTTGACGCGGATGCCCAGAGGCCCCAGCTCCGCCGCCAGATTGCGGCTGAAGCCGACCAGCGCCGCCTTGGCCGTCGTGTAGTCGTGATAGGGCACGGTGGGCCGGGCGACGAGGTCGGTCGCCATGTTCACGATGCTGCCGCCGGGCCGCCGCCGCATCACCGGCAACACCGCCCGGCAGACGTTGTAGGTGCCGAGCAGCGCCCCATCCACCTGCCCCCGGTAATCCGCCCACTCGGTGTCCCAGAACAGCTTGCGCTTCTCCGGGTCGAAGGCGTAGGGGCGGAAGGCGTTGTTCACCACCACGTCGATCTTGCCGAACTCCTCCGCCGTGCGCTCCACCATGCGGGTCACCGCGTCGGCGTCGGTCACGTCGGCCTGGACCGCCCAGGCGTCGCCGCCCGCCTCGCGGCAAGCGGCGACCACCGCCTGGGCGGCGTCCGCATTCTGGAGGTAGTTGACGGCGACCGCCGCCCCCTCCGCCGCGAAGGCCTTGGCGATGGCGGCGCCGATGCCGCGGCTGGCGCCGGTGACGAGGACGGTCTTGTCGCGGAAATCCATGGTGGGCCAAGCCTTCCTTATTCGGGGATCAGGTCGGACCGGACCAGCTTGGCCATGTCGAGGTCCGCCGCGATCAGGCCGAGCTGCCTGAAGGTGTCCGCCCCCTTCTGCATCAGCTCCGGATCGAAATGGCCGAGGCCCTTGGCCTTCGTCGTCTCCGACACGCTGGAGGCGTTGCGCAGCGTGATGATGGCGAGGTTAGTGGCCTCGTCGCGGCCGTTGATGGCGCGGGTCACGGCGAGGCGGGCGGCCTCCTCCGGCTCGGCGATCATCCAGGCGGCGCTGTCGCGGTAGGCGGCGAGGAAGCGCTTCAGAACGTCCTTCTTCGTGCGGTAGGTCTCCTCCGTCACCACGAAGATGTCGGAGGGCAGGTTCAGCGTGTCCTTGACCTCGATGACGTTGATGTCCTTCAGGCCCTTCTGCATGCCGACATGCAGGCCGGTGTCGGTCGCCGCGGTGGCGTCCACCTGACCCTGGATGACGGGGGCGAAGTTCAGCAGGCCGGTCACCTCGATGGTCACGTCCTTCTCGCTCAGCCCCACCTGATGCAGAAGCACCTGGAGGTTCTGGCGCGTGCCGCTGGACAGGCTGTAGACGCCGATGCGCTTGCCCTTGAGGTCCTCGGGTTTGGTGATGTTGCGCTCCTTCGGCGACACCACGTTGAAGACGTTCTGCGGGTAGATGTTGTAGATGGCGATCAGCTTCTCGCCCTTGTCGAGCGCCAGGTAGAAGGAGGCCGGGTCGGTGAAGGCGACATCGGCCTGACCGGTCAGCATGTTCTGGATGGCCGATCCGCCGCCGGTTCCCGGCACATAGCCGAGATCGATCCCCTTGGCCTTGAAGAAGCCCTTGTCCGGCTCGGCCAGCAGGTTGGTGATCTCGCTGATCGGCTGGCTCCAGCCCGCCACGGTCACCTTGTCGAGCGCCAGCGCGGGGGAGGAGAGGAGGAAGGCCGAAACGGCGACGGCACCCAGGGTGCGCAGGAACCCGAACATCGTGTGATTATCCTTTCCACGGACGGCGCAGCAGCCACCGCTCAAGCCCGGCGGCGGCCTGATAAACGATCATGCCCAGCAGCGTGATGACGATGAACAGGGCGAACATCATGGTCGAATCCATCATCCCCTGCGCCGCGATGATCGAGGCGCCCAGCCCCTGCCGGCCGCCGATGAACTCGCCGACGACGGCGCCGACCAGCGCCAGCACCACGGCGACGCGCAGGCCCGCCAGGATCACCGGCAGGCCGGAGGGGATCTTGAGGCGCAGCAGGGTCTGCAGGCGCGTCGCCCGCAGCATGCGGAACAGCTCCCGCTTGTTGGGATCGACCTGCTGGAGGCCGGTCATGGTGTTCTCCAGCAGCGGAAAGAAGCAGATCAGCGCCGTGATGACCACGGTGGAGGTCATGCCGAAGCCGAACCAGACGATGAACAGCGGCCCCAGGGCCAGCTTCGGCACCACTTGGCTGGCGAGGATGTAGGGGTAGAACAGGCGGCGCAGCACCGGCACCTCGGCCAGCAGCACCCCGGCGAGGAAGCCGATGGTGCAGCCGGCGGCGAGGCCCATCGCCATCTCCGCCGTGGTGACCCAGAGATGCGGCAGCAGATAGCCGCCGGCCAGCCCGTCCCACAGCGTGCGCAGCACCGCCGAGGGCAGCGGCACAACCAGCGCCGACACCCCCGCCACCCGGCAATAGACCTCCCACCCCGCCAGAAGCAGGACGAGCAGCAGGGCGGAGGCGAGGCGGACCATCACGATGCGCGCTCCAGCGCCACCTTCTCGGGATTGCCGTCCATGGCGCGGCGCAGTTCCAGGCACAGGGCGTTGAAGCGCGGGCTGTAGCGGACGTCGCGCCCGCGCGGGCGGGCCAGCGGCACCGGCAGGGCGTGGCGCAGGTGCCCACCCTCCATCACCGCCACCCGGTCGGCCAGATAGACCGCTTCCGCGATGTCGTGGGTGACGAACAGCACGGTGGTGCGGTGGCGGGCGCAGAGCGTCAGCAGGTCGTTCTGCAACTCCTCCCGCGTGATGGCGTCGAGCGCGGCGAAGGGCTCGTCGAGCAGGAGCAGCGGCGGCTCGGTGACCAGCGCGCGGGCCAGCGCGACGCGGCTCTGCTGCCCGCCCGACAGCTGGCTGGGGTAGCGTCCTTCGAGTCCGGACAGACCGACGAGGTCCAGCAGCTCCTCCGCCTTGCGGCGGTCCGCCGGCTGCGGGCGGCGCGTCAGCGACACCGGCAGAAGCAGGTTGTCGAGCACGGTCCGCCACTCCAGCAGCGTCGGCGCCTGGAAGACGAAGCCGACCTGGGCGCCCGGCCCCCGCACCGGCTCCCCCTGGATGCGGACGCTGCCGGTCGAGGGGGTCAGCAGCCCGGCGACCAGCTTCAGCAGGGTCGTCTTGCCGCAGCCGCTGCGCCCGACCAGCGCGTGGAACTCGCCCTCCCCGATGGTCCAGTCGACGCGGTCCAGGATGGTGCCGCCGCCCGGGACGCCGTAGCCGGCCTGTTCGATGCTGACGAAGGGCATGGCCGGGCGCCTCAATCCGTGTAGGGGGCGAAAATTTCCGCCGCCCGTTCCGCCGAGCCCTCGATCTCGGTCAAGGTGACGAGGTCCAGCAGGTTGAACCGTCCGTCATGGTGCCAGCCCGCCTCCGGCGCGGTCATGCGGCCGAGCGCGCAGAGGCGCGTCACCCCGACCGCCCCCAGCGCCCCGGCGAGCGCGAACAGCTCCTCCGGCGCGGCGGCGATGCCCACGGTCTGGAGGAAGGCGCGGTAGGGCGCCAGCCCCGGCACCGCGTCGGCCAGCCGGTCCACCGCCACCACCGTCACCGTGCGGTTCAGCCCGCAAGGGCTCAGGCCGTCCGCCGCGTCGGTGTAGGCGACCGCCCAGCTTCCCACCGGATCGCCCAGCAGGGCGCGGCTCGGGTCGGCGAAGCCCTTCGTCTCCTCTGCGTTGCGCCACGCGGCGACGCTGCCCGCCTCGCCCATCGACAGGGGGCGGCGCGGGAACTTGCTGCCCAGCGCGTCCAGCTCATGCGCCAGATAGCCGGCGAATTCGCGCGGCGACACCCGCCCACCGCGCTCCACGAAAAAGGTCTGGGGCGAGTAGCAACCCTGCTGGTCGTAGCGCGCCACGTCGTAGGCCGCCTGCCGCGCCACCGCTCCCGCCTTCCCGGCGTTGAGCGCGGAGCGGGCGACCATGGCGAAGCTGATCTTGTGGCCGTAGGGCAGGAAGCGCGTGGTGATCGGCACCCGCGCCCGGATGGCCTCCAGCGCGTCGTTGCCGCCATAGGCGACCACCGTGTCGGCGCGGGTCAGCCACGCCCGCTCCGCCGCTTCGTCGCCGCCCTTCCACCAGACGATGGCGATGCAGTCGGCCAGCTCCGGGTCGATCTCCGCCAGGATTTGCGCGAACCAGCCGGCGAACAGCGGCTCGGCGCTCGGCAGCTTGCCGACCGTGCCGGCCTTCACCAGCAGGCCGGAGATCAGGCTCCACAGCGGCAGGCCCGGCACGTTGCCCGCCCAGACATGCAGCAGCAGCTCCGGCCCGAAGGCGCGGGCGAAGCCGCCCTTGGGCATGGGCTGGAAATCGTCGAGCACCGCCGGATTGGCGAAATCCTCGGCGATGAACTTCCGAAGCTCCGGCCCGCGGAAGGTCTTCAGATAGCCGGTCAGCCCCAGCCGGACCATCTCCGCGTCGTAGCCGGTGACCAGCGGCAGCAGCCGTTCCGCCTTCCGCCGCCACGGGTCGTCGCGGTCGAGCAGCCGGGCGACGACGCGGTCGATGGTGGCGGCGATCTCCGTGACGGTGCGGCTTCGCAAATAGGTGCGCGCGTTGGCGCGCACCCGCGTTGCCAGCTCGGCGATCTGCGCCTCGCTCAGCACCGGCACCGCCACGTCGAGCGTCTCGGCGCCGCGCCGGAAGGTCAGCGTCCGCCAATCCACCGCGTCGGCGGACAGCCCCGGCAGATGCCCGGCACGCTCCATCAAGCCAACGGCCATTGGGCCCGCGCCGCTTTGAGGAAGTCCTCGACCGCCATGGAGCAGCCCTTGGCGTCCGCCCCGTCGGCCCGCCCGAGAAGCTGGAAGCCGCCGTCCACCTCCACTCCCGCGTCCTCGGTCAGGATGGCCGACGCGCAGTTGAAGTGGGCAAGATCGTGATGGACCAGCACGCCGACGCTGCCGCGCGACACCTCCTGCCCGGTCAGCGGGTTGATGACCCGGCTGCGGATCCAGTGCGGGCCGGACTTCACCGACGGGCAGGTCTCGTTGCCGTCGTCGTAGAACTGGGTGCTCAGCTCCGTCATGCCGTACATGTTGATGCACAGCCGGCGCGGCACGCCGAAGGTGGCGGACAGGCGGCCGTAGAACTCCTCCGCCGCCATCTCGCGCGACTGGCCCTTGAAGCCGCCGGTGTCGAGGATGCGGCTGCCCGCCGGCAGGGCGAAGCTCCGCCCCCGCTCGGCCAGAGCGTCCATCAGATGCACGACGCTGAAGCTGGCCCCCAGCAGGGCGTAGGGTTCGCCGGTCGCCTCGGCGCGGGACAGCTCGGCGATGGCCCCATCCACGTCCAGCCCGGCGTCGGAGACGAAATAGCGGCTCTCATCCGTCCCGAACTCGCTCTTCGCCAGCGCCAGATAATGGGCGAGCGAGGAGTTGGGCATCGCCTGCTCGGTCGGGAACAGGATGCCCATGCGCAGCCGTTCAAAGTCACCCATGAAGCGGTGGCGGAAATTGACGGTCATCGAGCGGTCGTAGACCGCCAGCGTCGGGTGGTGGCTCTTGCCCCGCACGCCCTTGGTGGTGCCGCTGGTCATGAAGACGTGCGGGCACTCCTCCGGCGGGCGCCCACTCAGCGTCAGGTCCTTGAAGGCGCTGATCGGCACCGCGGGCACGTCGCGCCAGCTCTTCACCGTGCGCAGGGTGCGCGCCCGCTGGGTGGCGAAGCGGCGGTAGGGGGCGTTGGTCTCGAACTGGTGGGCGAAGACGGCCAGCGCCATGCGGTTGAACGCCTCCTCGTCCGCCTCTCCGGCGGCGATGAAGGCCAGCAGCTCTTCGACAAGTCGGGCTTCGGTCACGTCCGCACACACCTTTTGCAGCGCCAACAAACTGTTGCCGGGACAAGCGGTGTCTGGATGGAATGGGGGTACGCCGTGCCGCCCTTCAGTCCCGTCCCTACGCCGGTATGACCCGGATCAGGTTCGATGGGTCACCGCGTTGTCCGGATGAAAGCGCCGGGCCGGCGGAGTCTCAGCCTCCTAGCGAGGCCCCCCAGGGAACACTTTGCAAGCTAAGGGACCCGCCCCCGCCCGTCAAGGAGGTCGGGCTAACGAACGGAGGCATTGCCTTTGGAGCCCCTCTCCCGTCCCGGGAGAGGGAAGGGGCCCACGCGAGGCGTGGGAAGGGTGAGGGTACCGCCGAGAATCAGCGCATTGATCCTTGCATGACCCTCACCCGCCCGCTCCGCGGGCCCCCTCTCCCGGGACGGGAGAGGGATTTGACGTCGAATGCGACGCCCCCGCCCGTCAAAGGAGGACCGGCGCTCCGCCCGTGGCACCCCCACAACCCCCGTGATAGGATCCGCGCCCGCGGGCGGCCGACGTCGGCGGCGGAACGGGGAACGGCATGGTGAGGATCGAGGACTGCACGCTGGTGTTCGCCGACACGGCGAACCACGCCCTGGTCGAGATGGCCATCCGGGACAGCCTCGCCGCCTGCCGCTTCTCCAGCGTCCTGCTGCTCTCCGACCGCGACCCGAAAATTCCGGGCGTCGACTTCCACCGGATCGCCCCGATCCGCGACATGGACGACTATTCGGACACGATCAACGTCCGCCTGCGCCGGCTGGTGACGACGGGCCATGTCCTGATCGCGCAGTGGGACGGCTTCGTCGCCGACCCGCGGGCCTGGACGGAGGAGTTCCGCGCCTTCGACTACATCGGCGCCCGCTGGGGCTGGTACCAGGACGGCATGACCGTGGGGAACGGCGGCTTCTCCCTGCGCTCCGCCGCCCTGCTCGACCGGCTGCGCGACCTGCCCTTCGAAGCCGGCATTCCCGAGGACCATGTCATCTGCCGGACCGAGCGCCCGGCGCTGGAGAAGGCCGGCATCCGCTTCGCCCCGGAGGACGTGGCCGACCGCTTCGCCTTCGAACGCACGCCGGTGCCGGGACCGGCCTTCGGCTTCCACGGCCTGTTCAACTTCGGCAAGGTGCTGGGCGACCGCGCGCTGGAGGAGCGGATCGAGGCCATGGACGGCCCGCTGCTCGACCGGCGCGACTACACGGACCTGATGACCAGCCTCGCGCTGACCGGACGCAAGGCCCCCTTCGCCTCCATGGTCCGCAAACTGGTGGCGCGGCGGGACGAGACGTTCCTGCGCTCCCAGATCACCGAATGGACGACCGGCGTGCAGCGGGACTATGTGCTGGCCCTGGCCGACGCCGTGCAGACGACGGCGGCGCCGGGGTCGCGCTGGCCGGCGGTGACCGCGCCGCAGCGCCGCCAGCCGAAGATCTACGACTGCTTCACCTTCCACAACGAACTCGACCTTCTGGAGCTGCGCTTCCGCGAGCTGTACGACACCGTCGACCAGTTCGTGATCGTCGAGGCCAAGCAGACCTTCACCGGCGCGCCCAAGCCCCTGCATTTCATGGAGGAGCGCGACCGCTTCCTGCCCTTCCTCGACAAGGTGAAGCTGGTCGTCGCCCCCGACTTCCCGGAGACCGACAATCCCTGGGTGCGCGAGCGGGCGCAGCGGAACGCCATCGCGCTCGGGCTGGACAAGGTGGAGCCGGACGACATCGTCGTCGTCTCCGACGTGGACGAGATTTTGCGCGCCCGCTCGGTCGCGTCGCTGCGCGACAGTTCGGCGATGATCGCCGGGTTCCGCGTGCCGCTGTTCTACTTCAAGGTCAATTTCATGAATGTGGAGGGCGAGAATTTCTCGGTCTTCCCCGTCGCCGTCCGCGGGCTGATGGCCCGGATGACCACGCCGCAGCAGATCCGCGAAAGCCGCGGCACGCTGGACCGCTACACCCCCGAGACGCGTCCGCCCTACGTGGACATCCTGCCCCACGCGGGCTGGCATTTCTCCTACATCGGCGACGACGCCGCCATCCGGCACAAGATCCAAAGCTTCTCGCACCAGGAGTTGAACCGCGACGACATCCTTGACGGCATCGACGTGCCGCGCTTCCTGGCGGAGGGCAGCGACCTCTTCAACCGTCCCGGCTACCGCTGGCAGGCCGTGGAGCTGAACGACTATTTCCCGGCGAACCTCCTGGGGGAGCGCGAGCGCTGGGCGGACTTCATCGCCGAGGAGGTCGGCGGCCGGGTCACCTGGAAGTAGGCGTCCCCTGCAAGACGGCCGCTACACCTCCCGCCGCAGCAGCGTCAGGGCGGCCATCGCCATGACCTGCGCGGAATGCACCATGTCGTCGATGTCCACATACTCGTCCGGCTGGTGGGCGAGGTCGAGGATGCCGGGGCCGTAGGCGATGCAGTCCTTCAGATGCCCGACCCGCGCGATGTGCTTCTGGTCGTAGGTTCCGGGGGACACCACCTGCGCCGCCGGGCGGCCCAGCACCGTCTCGATGGCCGCCCCCACCGCCCGCACCACCGGCGCGTCGGTGTCGGTCAGGGTGGGCAGGAAGGCCAGCACCTCGCGCAGATCGTAGTCGAAGCCGGGGCGCTCGCGGCGCAGGTCCTCCAGGATGCCGACGATCTCCGCCCGCACCTCCTCGGGGTCCTCCTCGATCAGGTAGCGGCGGTCGATGACCATGCGGCAGCGGTCGGGCACCATCGGACTGGGCAGGCCGCCATGGTCCTCCGGCTGGCCGCCATGGATGGCGTTGATGTTCAGGGTGGACTGCCGCGCCCCTTCCGGGACCACCGGCATGGCGGTGCGCTTGGCGGCCAGCCGGGGGATCAGTTCCGTCTCGATCCGGTGCAGCACGGCGCCCATGTGGCGCACCGCGCAGTTGCCGAGGAAGGGCATGGAGCCGTGGGCGACGCGGCCCTTCGTCTCGATCTCCGCCCACCAGACGCCGCGGTGGCCGATGCACACCCGGTCCACGTTCAGCGGCTCGGGGATGATGACGTGGTCGACCCGCGGGCGGGAGAAGTAGCCGAGCTTCGCCAAATGCCCGACCCCGCCGTAGCCGCCCGATTCCTCGTCCACCGTGCCGGAGATTTCCAGCGCGCCGGGGAAGGGGATGCCCGCCTCGAGGATCGCTTCCACGGCGATGATGGACGCGGCGATTCCGCCCTTCATGTCGCAGGCGCCGCGGCCATAGACGCGCCCGTCCTTCACCACGCCCTCGAAGGGATCGACCGTCCAGCCCCGGCCGGCGGGCACCACGTCGATGTGGCCGTTGAAGTGCACGCAGGGGCCGGGCTCGCGGCCCTCGATGCGAGCGATCACGTTGGTGCGCGGGTAGCGGTCGCTGTCGCCCGGCGCCCCGTCCGCCCGCACATACTCCACGGCGAAACCGCGCCCGGCCAGCCGCCGCCCGAGGAACTCCGCGCAGTCGGTGTAGACGTCGCCGGGCGGGTTCACGGTGGGGATGCGGATCAGGTCGCGGGTCAGCGCGACGAGGTCGTCGCGCCGCTCCGCGATCCGGCGGAACAGCGACTCCCGGTGGTCGAGCGGCATGCATCCCCCCCTACGCACAATTCGTTGCGCGGAAGGATCGGACATGCCGGCGCGCCTGTCGAGAGGTTCCGCGCCTCACTCCGCCGCGTGATGCCGCAGCCGCCCGTCCTCGTTGGCGCGGCCGTTGCGGATTTGCTCCTCGTACCAGCGGCGGTGATGGTCCTTGGCCCAGTTCTCGTCCACCACGCCGCTGCCCATGGCGTCGAAGGCGCCCTCCATGCCGATGGTGCCGATGTAGATGTGCCCGATGATCAGCGCGATCATCAGCGCGGCCACCACCCCGTGCGCCACATGGAGGATCTGCATGCCGGCGATCCCGGTGACGGCGAAGGGCATCATCAGCAGGAAGCCGGTGAGCGACAGCGCGAAGCCGCCGAACACCACCGCCCAGAAGACGCCCTTCTGGCCGGCGTTGAAGCGTCCGGCCTCGGGATGCTCGCCGGACTTGTTCAGAACGCCGCCGAGCGTCTTCAGCCAGACGAGATCGGCCTTCTCTGGGATGTTGTCGCGCACCCACAGCACGAAGATCATCAGCAGCCCGAGGACGAAGGGCACGCTGAAGAAGTTGTGCATGTACTTGCTGGCCTCGGCCAGCATCGTGAAGTTCGGATGGCCGATCAGCGGGATCAGCAGCATGCGCCCGAAGGTCACGATTAGCCCGGTCACCGCCATCAGCAGGAAACTGACCGCCGTCGTCCAGTGGGCGAAGCGGTCCATGCCGCTGAAGCGCGGCACCTGACGCCCCGACCGGCCGCCCTGGATGCGGATGGTGCCGCGGATCAGGTAGAAGAGTCCCAGCGCCGCGATCGGCCCCAGGATCAGCGCCCCCGCGATGATCTTCAGCCAGACCATGCGGAACTCGCGCCATTCCCGCCCCTCCGGCTGAACCAGGACGCCCAGCTTCGTGTCGGGAATGCTGACCCGCCCGGACAGCATGCCGTCCGGAGTCTGGTAGAGCTGCACCTCGTCCTTCGTGGTCGGCGAGTTCGGCC
The DNA here is from genome assembly GCF_040500525.1 of Azospirillum formosense. NCBI lineage: Bacteria > Pseudomonadati > Pseudomonadota > Alphaproteobacteria > Rhodospirillales > Azospirillaceae > Azospirillum > Azospirillum formosense. The sequence goes on from NZ_CP159403.1 coordinate 1,656,313, forward strand.
CCGGCGTCTGGTAGAGCTGCGCCTGCACCGCCGGGGCGGCGAGCAGCAGAACGAACAGGACCAGCAGGGGGCGCAGGAGCTTCGTCATGTCGCGTCCTTCCCTAGAGAATATGCGCTTTGCCTTGGCGGGGGCTTTGCGTTGGAATGCTGTTGCCCCCTCCCCGACCCTCCCCCGCTGCGCGGGAGAGGGGGCTCCACGCGAAGCGGCGGCAGTCCCCTCCACCGCGCCAGCGGGGGAGGGTTAGGGAGGGGGCATCACCCCACCCGCTCAGCTCCCGCCGGTGCCCTCGCGGCCCGGGCCGAAGGCGTTGCCACGGTCGTTCTCGCGGTAGGCGGTGGTCCAGCCCCAAGCGCCAGAGCCGTAACCGCGGCGCACCGTCCGCTCCTTGTAGATGTCGGCCAGGACATCGCCGTCGCCGGCCATCAGCGCGCGGGTGGAGCACATCTCCGCGCAGAGCGGCAGCTTGCCCTCGGCCAGCCGGTTGGCGCCGTATTTCTGGTACTCCTCCAACGAGTTGTCCGGTTCCGGACCGCCGGCGCAGAAGGTGCATTTGTCCATCTTGCCGCGCCCGCCGAAGTTGGTCGCCTGCGGGTACTGCGGCGCGCCGAACGGGCAGGCGTAGAAGCAGTAGCCGCAGCCGATGCACAGGTCCTTCGAGTGCAGCACCACCCCGTCCGCCGTCTGGTAGAAGCAGTCCACCGGGCAGACCGCCGCGCAGGGCGGATCGTTGCAGTGCATGCAGGCCATGGAGATGGAACGCTCGCCCGGCACGCCGTCCTTCAGCGTGATGACTCGGCGGCGGTTGATGCCCCAGGGGATCTCGTGCTCGTTCTTGCAGGCGGTGACGCAGGCGTTGCACTCGATGCAGCGTTCCGCGTCGCACAGGAATTTCATGCGGGCCATGGTCTCGTGTCCTCCTTGCGGCGCGTCAGGCCGGTTCGACGCGGCAAAGCGTCACCTTGGTTTCCTGCATGAAGGTCATGGGGTCGTAGCCGTAGGTCGTCACCCCGTTGGCCGGCTCGCCCAGGACGATGGGGTCGGTGCCCGGCGGGTAGTTCTGCCGCAGGCTGTCGCCCTGCCAGTAGCCGGAGAAGTGGAAGGGCATGAAGACCGTGCCGGCGCCGATGCGTTCGGTCACCAGCGCGCGCATCCGCGCCTTGGAGCTGTCCTCCGGCCCGTAGACCCAGACCATGCCGCCGTCGCGGATGCCCAGCCGCTCGGCGTCCTTGGGGTTGATCTCCACGAACATCGTCTGCTGCAGCTCGGCCAGCCAGGGGTTGGAGCGGGTCTCCTCGCCGCCGCCCTCATACTCGACCAGCCGTCCGGAGGTCAGGATGAAGGGGAAGCGCTGGCGGATGTCGCTGTCCGCGACCTTGAACTGGAGCGAGCGGGCGAGCTGCGGCAGGCGGTAGTCGCGCCGGTCCTCGATCGCCGGGTATTCCTTCACCAGCTCCGGGCGCGGGGAATAGATCGGCTCGCGGTGCAGCGGCACCGGGTCGGGCAGGTTCCAGGCGACGGCGCGGGCCTTGGCGTTGCCGTGCGGCACGCAGCCGTGCTTCAGCGCGACGCGGATGATGCCCATGGACAGGTCGGTCTGCCAGCTCACCTCGTCCACCTTGTCGCCGCCGATGGCCTGGATGACGCGCATCTCCTCCGCCGTCAGGTCCTTGTCCCAGCCCAGCTTCTTCAGCATCGCCATGGTGAATTCGGGATAGCCGTCCTCGATCTCCGACCCCTTGGAATAGGAGCCGTCGGCGAGCAGGCTGACGCCGTTGCGCTCCACCCCGAAGCGGGCGCGGAAGACGCCGCCGCCCTCCATCACATGCTTGGAGGTGTCGTAGAGCACGGCGCAGCCGGGATGGCGCAGCTCCGGATGGCCCCAGCAGGGCCAGGGCAGGCCGTAATACTCGCCCTTCAGCGGGCCGCTGGTCGCCTGCATGGTGATCTTGTCGAAATCGGCCTGATGCTTCATGTGCATCTTCAGCCGCTCCGGCGACTGGCCGGTGTAGCCGGTGGACAGGCAGCCGCGGTTGATCTCGCGCAGGATGTCCTCCGGCACCGGGCGGGTCTCCTCCACCGTGATGTGCTTGAACATCTCGTCGGCGAAGCCGAACTTGCGGGCCAGCAGGTAGATGATCGTGTAGTCGTCCTTGGACTCGAAGATCGGCTCCACGACCTTCTCGCCCCACTGCATCGACCGGTTGGAGCAGGTGCGCGAGCCGTCCGTCTCGAACTGCGTGCAGGCCGGCAGGATGTAGGTGCCGTTCTTGCGTTCCTTGAAGGCGGCGAAGGTGGTCGGGTGCGGGTCGGCGATGACGAGCAGGGACAGCTGCTCCAGCCCCTTCAGCATCTCCGGCATGCGGGTGACGGTGTTGCCGCCGTGGCCGAAGACGACCATCGCCTTCAGCGGCGACGGCTGCTCGATCTCCTCCGGCTTGTAGGTGACGCCGTCGAACCAGCGGGTGGTCGGGATGCCCTTGGCCTCCATCAGCTCCTTGGAGGCGAAGCGGGCCTTCATCCAGTCGTAATCGACGTCCCAGACGCGGCAGAAATGCTTCCACGCCCCTTCGGCCAGCCCGTAGTAGGACGGCAGCGTGGAGACGTCGAGCCCGAAGTCGGTGGCGCCCTGCACGTTGCAGTGGCCGCGGTAGATGTTGGCGCCGCCGCCGGCCACCCCGATGTTGCCCAGCGCCAGCTGCAGGATCGACAGGGCGCGGACGTTGGCGGTGCCGGTGGTCTTCTGGGTGATGCCCATGCACCAGATCACCGTGGACGGCCGATTCTTCGCCAGCGCCTCCGCCACGCGGTAGAGCTGCTCGCCGGGCACGCCGCTGACCCGCTCCACCGTGGCGGGGTCCCACTTCTTCACCTCGGCGCGGATCTCGTCCATGCCGTAGACGCGCTGGCGGATGTATTCCTTGTCCTCCCAGCCGTTCTCGAAGATGTGCCAGAGGATGCCCCAGGTGACCGGGATGTCGGTGCCGGGACGGATGCGCACATAGTCGGTGGCGTGGGCGGCGGTGCGGGTGAAGCGCGGGTCGATGACGATGAAGGGCGCGCGGTTGTGCTCCTTCCCGCGCAGCATGTGCGGCAGCGAGACGGGGTGGGCCTCCGCCGGGTTGCCGCCGATGATCAGCAGCGCCTTGGAATTCTGGATGTCGTTGTAGCTGTTGGTCATGGCGCCGTAGCCCCAGGTGTTCGCCACCCCGGCGACCGTGGTGCTGTGGCAGATGCGCGCCTGATGATCGACGTTGTTGGTTCCCCAGAAGGCCGCCAGCTTGCGGAAGAGATAGGCGCCCTCGTTGGAGAATTTGGCGGAGCCCAGCCAGAAGGTGGCGTCCGGCCCGGACTGCTGGCGGATCTCCAGCAGCTTGTTGCCGATCTCCTCGATGGCCTGGTCCCAGGAGATGCGCTGCCACTGGCCGTCGACCAGCTTCATCGGGTATTTCACCCGCCGCTCGCCCTTGGTCAGCTCGCGCACCGAGGCGCCCTTGGCGCAGTGCGCGCCCTGGCTGATCGGGCTTTCCCAACCCGGCTCCTGGCCGGTCCACACGCCGTTCTGCACCTCCGCGATCACCGTGCAGCCGACGGAGCAGTGGGTGCAGACGTTCTTGCGGGTGACGACCTCGACGTTGGGCAGGATCGGCCCGGCCTCGGCCTTCCGGATCATCGCGGCGGGCAGCGCGCCCAGCGCCGCCATGCCGCCGGCGGCGAGGCCGGAGGTCTTCAGGAAGCCGCGGCGGTCGACGGTTTCTCCCAATCCGGCGGTGCCCGCCGACAGTCCGTTCAGGCGGCGGGCGAGGGAGGCGCGGGTGGCGGCGGTTCCGGCGTTGCGCTTGACGAGCATGGGGCGGCCCTTTGAAAAAACGTCGCGAAAGGAAGCGTCGCGGTCAGAGTCGGTTCAGCGCGTAGAAACGCTTCACATGGTCGTTGTCGCGGTAGAGCGACCTCATCTGTTCCGGCCCCGGATTCATCGCCTCCGCCGGGGCGGCCCGCAGGGTCGCGACCGCCGCGGCGGCTCCCGCCGCACCCAGCCCAAGGCCCTTCAACAGGCTCCGGCGTTCCAGCCCGGCCTTCTTCCGATGGTCATCCGTCTGACGGTCATCACGGTGCATGGATCGTGCCCTCCCGCTGGTCGGCCCCGCGAGCCGCCGCCGAAGGGGCGTCGGCGATCATCGCGAAGGCGTTGGTCTCGATGTCCAGGAACAGCCGCCCGAAGGTGCCCAGGGGCCGGTACAGGTCCGCCGCCGACGCCTCCTCCAGGTCCTGGAAGAAGCGCCCCGCCCACGGGGCGAGGTGGCGCTCGAAGAAGCGCTTCTGGAACGGCAGGTCCGGCTCTCCGTCCACCGTGCCGACGATTCCGGCAGCCAGCGCCCCCATGATCTCGGCGATGGCGGCGATGTGGTCCTCCGGCTCGCTGACGCCGGGGGCGCGCTCGATGCCCAGCGCCTGCATGTCCTCGCGCAGGCGGGCGAGCGGCCGGTCGATCAGGAAGCCGGTGCGGTAGTAGGAGGCGAAGGGAACCAGCTCGCCCCGCGTCACCCCAATGAACAGCTCGTGGTACTCGCGCTCGGCCCGGTGTTCGCCGTCGGGGCCGCCGACGAGCGTACGGGCGCGTGCGGCCAGATCGCTGATGGCCCGGCCCAGCGGCGAGCCGTCCCCGTTCAGCGCGCCGATCGTATCCAGCAGGTCGCGTGACGGCGGGCGCGCCAAGAGATGGGCCAGCAGGCCGTACGCCTGCGCCCGCAGCCGATCCGCGTCGTCGATGATGGCCGTTTCCGCCATGCCTTTGCCCCGCTTCGCCTTTTCCCGTGGCCGGTCAAGGTCCGGCTCATCAAGGGACAACAGCGGGAATGCTCAAAGGTTGCGCAGTCCGGGCGGGATGACGGACTGCCACGCTCAGCGTTGCCCCCTCCCTAACCCTCCCCCGCTTTCGCAGGGGAGGGGGCGGACGCCGCTTCGCCTAAGGCACCCTCTCCCGCGCAGCTCTCGCGCAAACCAAAGGTTTGCGCTGACGCGGCAGGCGGACCTTTGGTCCGCCGAGAGCGGGGGAGGGCCGGGGTGGGGGCAGGACCGTCCACCTCCTCAGCCTCATCCACCCCGGCAACCACCACCTCCTCCGGTTTCTCCTCCGGGGGCTTCTCGTCGGTGGCGATGCGGTCCAGCAGGTCGGCGATGCGGTCGGTGGGCAGCAGCTTGCCGTAGCCGGGGGCGTTGCAGTCCCAGTCATACTCGGCGAAGCCGCGGAAGCCGGCGATCACCGGGTCGCTGGTCCAGGCCTTGCGCAGGGCCAGCCGCTTCAGCTCCTGCGGGACGTTGCTGGCGAGGAAGCCGGTGTAGTCGCTGTCCGCGCCCAGGCTTTCCACCGGGGGCAGACTCTCCGGGTCGAAGGGCTCCGGTGGCGGAGCGGCGATGGCCTGCGGCTCCGCCTCCGCCGCATCCTGCTGTTCCTCCCACGGTTCGGGCGTCTCGACGGGCGCCGTGCGCGCCTCCTGCTTGCGCCGCGACCAGCGGGACAGGAAATTCTCGGACCCGTCATCCATGACGCTGATCCTTTCCGGGTTGACGTCCTTCGGGTTTTACGGCCGGGGTGCGGCGGGCCAGCGCCTCCGGGTCGGCGCGGTCGCGCTGGCGCTTGTAGAAGGGGCGTTCGCTGTGGTGGCGGGCCACGAAGTCGCGCATCCACGCCGCGAGATCGGGCGGCAGGGGAATCGCCTCGATCAGGTCGTCGCCGGCGTCGGAATGGGCGTCCACCTCGCCGGGATCGACGGTGACGGCGAGCAGCCGCAGCCCCGGTTCCTCCGCGCAGCGGCGCAGGATGACGTAGAGCATCGGGTGGCCGCCCTTCAGGTTCTCGACGTAGTTCTCCGTCTCGCCGGGATGGAGCACGATCTCGGCGGCGCCCGCGTAATAGCCGGTGCGCTCCCCGTCCTGCGCCAGCACGGTCCAGGGGCCGCGGTCGGGCAGCGCCGGCAGGGCGCCGGTGACGCGCCAGCGGGCGTCGACCCACGGGTTGTCGATGCGTTGGCGCTCCACCGTGATGCCGACGCCGCGCCGTTCGGCCTGCCCGCTCATGACCGCGCCCCCTCTGCCTTGCGGATCAACCGCTGTTCCCAAACCCGCCGCACCGGTTCGAAGCCCGCGTCCATCCAGCGGTCGATCCAGGTCAGAAGATGCCGGGTGAAGCTCTCCAGAACCGCGACGGCGTCGGTGTCGCCGAAGCCCTCCTCGCGCAGCGCCGTGCGGTCGGGGCGTCGTCCGGGGTCGGGGTCGTCGGGATCGCCCAGAACCTCCAGTTCGGCGCCGACCACCGCCCAGGCGGGAAGACCGTCCTCGGCGCCGGGGCCGAGGGCGACGGTCACCCCGCCGGCCACCGCGCCGTTCAGCAGCAGGCGGCCCGCGCCGTCGAAGCGGATGCTCTGGTTGGGCGGCCCCAGCGCCTCCAGCGCGTCGGCCAGCGCCACCAGGGTAACGGCGGCGAGGCCGTCCCCGCGTCCGGCCGGTCGGGGACCAGCACCACCGCCACGTCCAGCCGGTCGCGCCGGCCGCTGTGCACGAGCGTGCCGGGCGCCGCCTCCTGCGCGGCGAAACGGCAGGCGGTGGCGAAGGGGCCGTCCGCCTCGGCGGGCCAGGGACGGAAGATGGGCGGCAGCGTCGGGTGGTCGGTCGGGTCCATGCCCCTGATAACGCGCGAACGGGAGGGTTGGTGCCCACGCCTGTTGGTGGAGGACGGCCTTGCCACCTCGTCACCGCCCCCCCTTCACCCAAAAGGAGTCCGCCGCCTTGCTCGCCGCACTCATGTCCACCGGCCTCATTTCCTCCGGTCTGGTCGCCGGGATGCTGATGACCGGCAACGTCATCGCCCAGGAAGTCAACAAGGAGTCGCTGTCCAACGACATCAAGGTGCAGCAGAGCCAGGAGCCGCCGCCGAACCAACAGGGTGTGCGCGCGCCCAAGCCCACCACCAGCGGCGAAACCCAAGGGGCGGAGCTTCAGCAGGCGCTGGCCGACGTCCGCCGGGCGCCGCCCGACCTCCAGGGCAACCCGGTGCCGCGCCCGAACCAATGGGCCAGCGAGCCCGACATGGGGCACGAGCCGACCCGCTCGGAAAACCCGTCCGACCTGAGCAGCCAGGAAGCCAAGTAGGGCGAATCGTCCACCTTCCGCGGAGCGCATTCTTTTCCACTTGATATGCTCCGATCGAGCATTTATGGTTTTGCTCATAACGAGCATTAAAGGAATGCGCCATGCGCGACACCACCGGCCTCGCCTACACGCCCGACATCGCCGCGGCGACGCAGCCGATCTACGAGCGCATGAAGCGCGTGATGCCCGCCGTCGAATGGCCGTTCCACGCCCCGCTGGTCCACGAGATCAACCGCCTGAAGCGGGAGCGCAACGCGGTGATCCTCGCCCACAACTACCAGACGCCGGAGATCTTCCACGGCGTGGCCGACATCGTCGGCGACAGCCTGGCGCTCGCCGCCCGGGCGACCGAGACCGACGCCGACGTGATCGTGCTGGCCGGCGTGCATTTCATGGCCGAGACGGCGAAGCTGCTGAACCCGGCGAAAACGGTGCTGATCCCCGACACCGGGGCGGGCTGCTCGCTGGCCGAGTCGATCACCGCCGCCGACGTGCGGCTGCTGCGCGAGCGCTATCCGGGCGTGCCGGTGGTCGCCTACGTCAACACCTCGGCCGACGTGAAGGCGGAGGTGGACATCTGCTGCACCTCCGGCAACGCCGTGGAGGTCGTGGAATCGCTGGGCGCGCCGCGCGTCATCATGCTGCCCGACGAGTATCTGGCGAAATACGTCGCCACCCAGACCAGCGTCGAGATCATCGACTGGAAGGGCCATTGCGAGGTGCATGAGCGCTTCACCGGCGACGAGATCCGGGAGTTCCGTGGGCGCTTCGACGAGCTGGTCGTCATCGCCCATCCGGAATGCCCGCCCGACGTCCTGGAGGCCGCGGACTTCGTCGGCTCCACCGCCCGCATGGTCGACTTCGTGGCCGACCGCCGCCCGCCGCGCGTGCTGATGGTCACCGAATGCTCGATGAGCGACAACGTGGCCGCGGCCGCACCGGAGACGGAGTTCGTGCGGCCCTGCAACCTGTGCCCGCACATGAAGAAGATTACGCTGGCGACCATCCTGGACAGCCTGCGCACGCTGGAACCGCAGGTGACCATCGCGCCGGAGGTGGCCGACCGCGCGCGCCGCTCGGTGGAACGGATGCTGGCCGTCAAGCCGCGCTGATCCTCCGTTGTCCAGTCCCTCTCCCGGGGCGGGAGAGGCAGGTTCCCGTCAAAATCCTCTCGTCGGGAGGCGTTCCATGCCCACCCCCTACACGGTCCGCGATTCGGAAGTGGTCGTCATCGGCTCCGGCATGGCCGGGCTGACCGCCGCCCTGCATCTGGCGCCGCGCGCCGTCACGCTGCTGACCAAGACGCCGGACCTGCCGGGCGGCTCCAGCAACCACGCCCAGGGCGGCATCGCCGCCGCCATCGGCCCCGGCGACGGGCCGGAGGCGCACGCCGCCGACACGGTGGCCGCCGGCGCCGGCTTCGTGGACGCGGGACGCGCCCTGTTGCTCGCCCGCGAGGGGGCGGAGCGGGTGCGGGCGCTGCTCCTCGCCGGGCTGCCCTTCGACCGTGGGGCCGACGGCGCCCCCCTGCTGGGGCGGGAGGCGGCGCACGGGGCGGCGCGGATCGTCCATGCCGGCGGCGACGCCACCGGGGCGACGCTGGTCGCCGCGCTGGCCGAGCGGGTGCGCGCCACCCCATCGATCCGGGTGGAGAGCAACGCCTTCGCCGTCGATCTGGCGGTGCGCCACGGGCGGGTCTGCGGCGTTCTGGCCTGCCACCCGGAAGGCTGGGTGTTCCACCGCGCGCCGCGCGTGGTGCTGGCGACCGGCGGGGTCGGCGGGGCCTACGCCCGCACCACCAACCCGCCGGAGGCGACCGGCGACGGGCTGGCGCTGGCCGCCCGGGCCGGGGCGCTGCTCGCCGACGTCGAGTTCGTGCAGTTCCACCCCACGGCTCTCGCCGTGGACGCTGACCCCGCCCCGCTGCTGACCGAGGCGCTGCGCGGCGCCGGGGCGCTGCTGCTCGACCGTCGCGGGGTCCGCTTCATGGCGGCGGAGCACCCGCTGGCCGAGCTGGCGCCGCGCGACGTGGTGGCCCGCGCCATCGGCGCCCGCGTCGCGGCGGGGGAGCCGGTGCGGCTGGACCTGCGCCCGGCGCTGGCCGCCAGGCCGGACGGCTTCCCCACCGTGCTGGCGCTCTGCGCCGCCCACGGGCTGGACCCCTGGCGGGAGCCGGTGCCGGTCGCCCCGGCGGCGCATTACCACATGGGCGGGGTGGTCACCGATCCCGCCGGGCGGACCAGCCTGGACGGGCTGTGGGCCTGCGGCGAGGTCGCCTGCACCGGCGTCCACGGCGCCAACCGGCTGGCCAGCAATTCCCTGCTGGAGGCGCTGGTGTTCGGTGCGCGGGTGGCCCGCGACGTGGCCGGGCGGGACCTGCCTCCCCTGCCGCCCTTCGCCCTGCCCGACATCCCGGCCGTCGCCGGGGAGATCGGGGCCGGCCTGCTTGACGCCATCACCGACGAATCCCGCCGCACGCTTTACCAGGGCGCCGGGCTGGTGCGCGACGGGGTGGGTCTGTGGACCGCCCGGCGCAAGCTGGACCGGCTCGCCGTGGCGCTCGACGCGTTGTGCGGCGTCGGCCCGGCGGACCTCGCCGCCGTCCGCCGCTGGGGCGAGGCGCGCAACCGCCTGCTGGCCGGGCGGCTGATCGTCCACGCCGCCCTCGCCCGCAGCGAAAGCCGCGGGGCGCATTTCCGCAGCGACTTCCCGCAGGAAGACCCGGCGGCGCAGCGCCACCGCTTCACCCTCACCGACCTGACCGGGGCCGCCGGCCCCCTTTCCGGAGACGCCGCATGCTCCATCCTCTGACCTACGAACCGATCGTCCGCGCCGCATTGGCGGAGGACCTCGGGCGGGCCGGCGACATCACGACCGACAGCATCGTCCCGGCGGACGCCGTGGCGACGGCGCGGGTGGCTGCGCGCAAGGACGGGCGCGTCGCCGGGCTGGAGGTCGCCCTGTCCGCCTTCCGCATGCTCGACCCGGCGGCGGAGCTGCGGGTGGAGCATGGCGACGGCGCCGACGTGGTCCCCGGCGCCACCATCGCCACCGTGACGGCCCGCGCCCGCGCGCTGCTGACGGCGGAGCGCACGGCGCTGAACCTGCTGGGCCGCCTGTCCGGCATCGCCACGGCCACCCGCGCGCTGGTGCGCGAGGTCGAGGGGACCCGCGCCCGCATCGTCTGCACCCGCAAGACCACGCCCGGCCTGCGCGTCCTGGAGAAGCAGGCGGTGCGGCTGGGCGGCGGCTTCAACCACCGCTTCGGGCTCGACGACGCGGTCCTGGTCAAGGACAACCACATCGCCGTGGCCGGCGGCATCCGCCCGGCGGTGGAGCGCGTCCGCGCCGCCATCGGCCACATGGTGAAGGTGGAGGTGGAGGTCGACACGCTGGATCAGCTTGAGGAGCTGCTGGCCCTGCCGGTCGACGTCGTCCTGCTCGACAACATGGACCCGCCGACGCTGCGCCGCGCCGTCGCCATGGTGGACGGCCGCATGGTGACGGAGGCGTCGGGCAACGTCACCCTGTCCACCGTGCGGGCCATCGCCGAGTCGGGGGTGGACATGATCTCGGTCGGCTGGCTGACCCACAGCGCGCCGAACCTGGACGTCGGGCTGGACATGTAGGGCGGGCGATGCAGGGTGCCGCCGGTGGCAACAGCGGCCGGCCCTGCGTTTGCCCGCATCCGAACGTCAGCGGTGAAGGACGCCGCCTGCCCCGGCCGCGGCGCCTCCACCTCCGTCGCCCCTCTGCCTCAGGGACGGGATCGAGCCTGGGAAGCGGTGGGCATCACTCCGCCGGGGGGCCCATGAAGTCGCGGTACTGCACGGTGTTGTCCTTGCTCAGCCGGACCGAGGGCGCGGCGAACGTCTGATCGGCGGTGCGGCCCAGCGTGCCTTCCAGAATCACGCTGGCGCCGATGGCGAGGACGACGGCGGCGGCCAAAGCCATTCCGAACGCTTTCATGACGCTTCCCTCCTGCTGTGCACCGGAGCGGCCGGTGGAGCAGCGCCGATCCCGGAGATGCCGCGCGCGCCCTCCGCCACCGTACCCTCGGCCTTGGCGATGCGGGTGTAGAGCGCCAGCGCCTGCGCCACGACCTGATCCATGTTGTAGTAGCGGTAGGTCGCCAGCCGCCCGACGAAATGGACGTTCGGCGTCGCGTCGGCCAGCTCCTGGTACTTGCGGTACAAGGCGGCGTTTTCCGCGCGGGGGATCGGGTAGTAGGGATCGCCCTCCGCCGACGGGTATTCGTAGGTCAGGCTGGTTCGCGGGTTCGTCTGGCCGGTCAGGTGCTTGTATTCGGTGATGCGGGTGTGCGGCACGTCCTCGCCGGGGTAGTTCACCACCGCGACGGGCTGGAACCACTCCTGGTCGACCGTCTCGTGCCGGAAGGTCAGCGAGCGGTAGGGCAGCTTGCCGAAGCGGTGCCCGAAATACTCGTCCACCGGTCCGGTGAAGATCAGGTTGCGGTAGCGCGCGTCGCGCACCACGTCGCGGAAATCGACGCCCAGGCGGATGGTGATGTTCGGGTGGTCGAGCATGTTCTCGAACATCCGCGTGTAGCCGTGCAGCGGCATCTTCTGGAAGCTGTCGCCGAAATAACGGTCGTCGTCGTTGGTCCGCGTCGGCACGCGGGCGGTGACCGCCTTGTCGAGGTCGGACGGGTCGAGGCCCCATTGCTTGCGGGTGTAGCCGCGGAAGAACTTCTCGTACAGCTCCCGCCCGACCGCGCCGACCACCACGTCCTCCGACGTGCGAACCTCGGCCACCGGTTCCGCCCGGCTTTTGAGGAACTCCGCCACGCCGGCCTCGTCGAGGTCCAGCCCATAGAGCCGGTTGACCGTCGTCCGGTTGATGGGGATGGGCACGAGCTGCCCGTCGACATGGGCCAGCACCCGGTGTTCGTAGGGACGCCACTGGGTGAAGCGCGACAGGTAATCCGCCACCGGCTGCGAATTGGTGTGGAAGATGTGCGGGCCGTAGCGATGGATCAGCACGCCCGCGTCGTCATGATGGTCGTAGGCGTTGCCGCCGATGTGCGGGCGCCGGTCGATCAGCAGCACCCGCTTGCCCAGCCCCGCCGCCAGCCGTTCCGCCAGCACGCTGCCGGCGAATCCCGCCCCGACGATCAGATAATCGAAGACCGCCGGCCCGTCCGTCCGCCCCACGTAAGCCGGCCCCGTAGATGCCGGAACCGCCCCATCGAAATCACGCATAAGGTCTGCCTTCCTCGTCCTGCCAAAAGGCGGACGAGGGGGCACACCGTCCGGCGCCCCACCCGTCCGCACATCCTGCGAACGGTGGAACCCGCCGGTGGTTCCGGACGAAGACGGTTGAGACGGAGGTACCGAAGCTAGGTACCTCCCGCGGCGTCAGCCTCCGAAGACGGTGTTGAGCTGCGCGCCGACGCGGACGAAGGTGGTCCGCTTCGACACCTCCTTCAGCTTGGTGGCGCCGATGTAGGTCATCATGCTGCGCACGCCGCCCATGATCTCCTGCATCGTGCCGTCGATCGGTCCGCGGTAGGGGACCTCCACGGTCTTGCCCTCCGACGCGCGGTAGGAGGCGACGCCGCCCGCGTACTTGTGCATCGCCGTGTCGGACGACATGCCGTAGAAGGTCATCGCCACCGGCACCTTGCGCCCGTCGCGCTCCTCGTAGCGGATGTCGCCCTCGCACTCGTCATGGCCCGCCAGCATGCCGCCGAGCATCACGAAGTCTGCACCGGCGCCGTAGGCCTTGGAGATGTCGCCCGGCACCGTGCAGCCGCCGTCGCCGCAGACCTGCCCCTTCAGCCCGTGGGCGGCGTCGGCGCATTCGATGATGGCGGAGAGCTGCGGATAGCCGACGCCGGTCATCTTGCGCGTCGTGCAGACCGACCCCGGCCCGATGCCGACCTTGATGATGTCGGCGCCGGCGAGCACCAGCGCCTCGGTCATGTCGCCGGTCACCACGTTGCCGGCCATGATGACCATGTCCGGGTTCTCCGTCCGCAACCGGCCGATGACGCGCACGAAGCGCTCCGTGTAGCCGTTGGCGACGTCGAGGCAGAGCTTGGCCACCGGGGCCTTGGCCTTCACCGCCTGGAACTTGTCGTAGTCGGCTTCCGTCGTGCCCAGCGAATAGAAGACGTTGGCCGTGTCCTCGTCGCGGAAGAAGGGGATCAGGGCCTCGGCCGGGTAGTGCTTGTGCAGCGCGGTCATGGCGCCGAAGCGCGACAGGGCGCGGGCAACGGCCATGGTGCCGACCACGTCCATGTTGGCCGCGATCAGCGGGAAGCCCGTCCATTCCAGCCCGCTGTGGACGAAGCGGAAGGTCCGCTCGATGTCCACGTCGTTGCGGCTTTCCAGGGTGCTGCGCTTCGGGCGGATCAGCACGTCCTTGAAGTCCAGCTTCAGATCGTTCTCGATGATCACCGGCGGGTCGTCCTTGTCCTGTAAATGCCTGCTTTCAGGCCCCCTCCCCAGCCCTCCCCCGCTCTCGGCGGACCAAAGGTCCGCCTGCCGCGTCAGCGCAAACCTTTGGTTTGCGCGAGAGCTTCGCGGGAGAGGGTGCCTTCCGCGAAGCGGCGGCAGTCCCCTCCACCTCGCAGAGGGGGAGGGTTAGGGAGGGGGCAACGTCAGCGCCGACGCGCCTTCGCAGAATTCGCTCACCCCTCGCCCAGCAGATCCAACAGCGACAGGGCCACAACCTCCGTCGCCTTGAACAGGTCGGACAGCGGCAGGCGCTCGTCGGCGCGGTGGGCGTTGGCCTCCTCGATGGTGTGAGGGCCGGCGCCGAACAGGGCGATGGGCACGCCCGCGTCGGAGTAATGGCGCGCGTCGGTGTAGAGCGGCACGCCCTTGGTCTCCACCGGCTCGCCCATCACGCGGCTGGCGTGGGCGCAGAGGACGGCGGCCAGCCGGTCGGTGCCGGCCAGCGGGGTCAGCGGGCGGGCCAGCAGGACGCGGCGGACCTCGACGCGGGCCTTCGGGAAAGCCTTGACCGCCTCGGCGATGACCGCGCGCAACGTCTCCTCCACCGCCTCCGGCGCCTCCTCCGGGATCATGCGGCGGTCGAGGCGCAGGGTCACGCGGTCGGGGACGACGTTGGTGTTGATGCCGCCCTTGATCAGCCCGACCGTCAACTGCGGCGAGCCGATGCCCCCCACCGCCGACACGGTCTCGGCATAGCCCTTGCGGTGCTCGTAGAGCGCGGCGAGGATCGCCGTCGTCGCCTCCAGCGCGTCGATGCCGGTCATCGGCAGGGCGGCGTGGGCGGACTTGCCGGTGACCTCGACCTCCAGATGCAGGCAGCCGTTGTGGGCGGTGACGACGCCGTAGCTGAAACCCGCGGCGATGGCGAAGTCCGGCCTGGTCAGCCCCTCGTCGAGCAGCCATTTCGGCCCGATCTCGCCGCCGGCCTCCTCGTCGTAGGTCAGGTGCAGCTCCACCGTGCCGCGGTCCAGCCCGGCCTTTTCCAGCGCCAGCAGCGCGTAGGTGTAGGTGACGAAGTCCGACTTCGAGACGGCGACGCCGCGCCCGTACATCCAGCCGTCCACCACCTCCGCCCCGTAGGGGTCGCGGGTCCAGCCTTCGCCCGGCGGCACCACGTCGCCATGGGCGTTCAGCGCCACCGTCGGCCCGTCGCCGAAGCGGCGGCGCACGATCAGGTTGGTGGCGGAGATCATGCCGTTGGCCCGCACCAGCTCCGCCGGGACCGGGTGGCGCTCCACGGTCAGCCCCATGGCCTCCAGCAGCGCGGCGGCGCGCTCGGCATGGGGGGCGCAGTCGCCGGCCGGGTTGTCGGAGGGCACCTTGACCAGCTCGGCCAGGAAGCGGACCTGCTCGTCGCGGGTCTGTTCCAGGAACGCGTGGATGGCCTGTTTGGCGGCGTCGGTCATGGTGTCGGGGTCTCGTGCTCGAAGTGGCGGATGATGTCGAGGAGGATGCGCACCGAGAGGTCGGCGTCCTCCACGGTGATGGATTCGGCGGGGTTGTGGCTGATGCCGCCCTTGCAGCGGACGAACAGCATGCCCATCGGCAGCACGCCGGCGAAGGCCATGGCGTCGTGCCCGGCGCCGCTGGGCAGCGACAGGGGGCGGACGCCGGCGCGGACCACCGCCGCCTCGATCTGCCGCCGGATGCCGGTGGAGCAGGGGGCGGCCGCCGCGTCGTGGGTGGTCTCCACCGCCAGATCGACGCCGCGGCGGGCGGCGATGCCCTCGAAGTCGGCGAGGATGGCGGCGCAGGCGTCCCGCCGCACGGCGTCCTCCGGCGCGCGGACGTCCAAGGTGAAGACGACCTCGCCGGGGATGACGTTGACGGCGCCGGGCTTCGCCTCGATCCGGCCCACCGTCGCCACCAATCCGGCTTCGGGGGGCCCGGCGTCGGAGGCCGCGGCCACCCGCTCCGCCGCCAGGGTCATCTCGGCGGCGGCGGCCAGCGCGTCGCGGCGCAGCGCCATAGGCACCGTTCCGGCGTGGCCGGCCATGCCGCGCAGCCGGACGGCGAAGCGCGTCGCGCCGTTGATGGCCGTGACGATGCCGACCGGCAACCCTTCGGCCTCCAGCACCGGCCCCTGTTCGATATGGACCTCCAGGAAGGCCAGCGCCTCCCCCGGCTTGCGGGCCGCCGTGGCGATGGCCTCGGGGTCGCCGCCGAAGGCGCGCAGCGCGTCGGCCATGCGCACGCCGTCGCGGTCGCGCGTCTCCAGCGCCGCCCGGTCGAAGCGCCCGGCCACGGCGCGGCTGCCGGTCAGGGTCACCGGGAAGCGCACGCCCTCCTCGTCGCCGAAGCCCAGCACCTCGACGGCGAAGGGCAGCCGCTCGCCGCGCCGGTCCAGTTCCGCCACCGCGGCGACAGCGGCGAGCACGCCCAGATTCCCGTCATACCGGCCGGCGTTGCGCACCGTGTCGATGTGGGAGCCGATCAGCAGGGCCGGCGCGCCCGGCACGGTCCCCTCGTAACGGCCGACCACCGTGCCCGCCGGGTCCAGCCGGGCGTTCATCCCGGCCTTTCCCATCAGCTCCATCAGCCAGTCCGCGGCGGCCCGGTGCTGGGTCGTCAGGAACAGGCGGGTCAGCAGACCCGGCTCCTCCGTGAAGCCGGCGAAGGCGTCCAGCCGCGCCATCAGGTCCGCGCCGAACGCCGTCATGGAAGCAAGTCCTTGAGGCGCAGCCAGGTGATGCGCTCGACCTGGGCCAGCGCGGTGGCGAACTCCTCCTCCGGGCCGTTGGACAGGCGGGTCTCGAAGGCTTCCAGGATCTCGGCGCGGCTGCGGCCCTTGACCGCCAGGATGAAGGGGAAGCCGAAGCGCGCCTTGTAGGCGTCGTTCAATTCGGTGAAGCGGGCGAACTCCTCGGGCGTGCAGCGGTCGAGCCCGGCGCTGGCCTGCTCCGCCGTGCTGTCGGCGGTCAGCTCGCCGCGCAGCGCCAGCCGCCCCGCCAGATCGGGGTGGGCGTTCAGCAACGCCAGCTTCCGGTCATGGCCGGCGGCGCGCAGGACGGCGACCATCGCGGCGTGCAGACCGTCCGCGTCGTCGGGCAGGTTTCTCCCCTGATTGCCGGCGTCCCAGGCGCCTTCGGCGACCCAGGGCGAATGTTCGAACACGCCGCCGAATCGGGCGACGAAACTTGCACGGTCCATCTCGCTCGGTCGCATCCCGGCCTTCCCTGATCGGTCCCCTGCCCCGCAGCATACCCGCAATCGCCGAGGTCCGCTTTTTCGATCCGTTTGAAAGTCTTTTTGCGCAGGCCCCGTTCGGACCGCGCGGCGGTGCGGCATGGGGTGCGGTATAAGGTTTCTTCGCGGCATTCCACGGCGAGGAGAGAGACCCATGTCCGGAAGCGGGCGCCTGACCACCCATGTTCTCGACACGACGCACGGACGGCCCGGCGCCGGGATCGCCGTCACCCTCTACCGCATCGACGGGGACCGGCGGGAGCGGCTGACCCAAACGCGCACCAACGCCGACGGGCGCTGCGACGCGCCGCTCCTCGCCGGGGCCGACCTGACGCCGGGGGTCTACGAGCTGGTGTTCGAGGCGGGCGACTATTTCCGCGCCTCCGGCCTGGAGATCGTCGAGCCCGCCTTCCTCGACGTGGTGCCGATCCGCTTCGGCGTCGCCAGCGCGGACCAGCACTATCACGTGCCGCTGCTCGTCTCCCCCTACAGCTACTCCACCTACCGGGGAAGCTGATCGGCCCAGGCGGCGAGCAGGCGGCGCTCCTCCGGCGTGATCCCGGTGACGTTGCCGGGGGGCATCGCGTCGGACAGCGCCGCCCAGGTCCGGATCTGGGGCGCGTGGCGGCCAATCGCCTCCGCGCTGTCCAGCATCACGCCGCGCGGCGCCACGCCGATCCCCTCCCACACCGGCTGGGCCGCGTGGCACATGGAGCAGCGGGACAGCACCACCTCCTCCACCTGCGCGAACTCGACCCTGGCCGATGCGGCGGCGGCGCTCTCGCTCCGCGTGCCGGCGGCGCTCAGGCCCACGATGACGGCGACGCCCGCGGCGGCCACCGCCCAGGTCCACCAGGGCGTCGGCTTGCCGGCGTGGCGGCTGTTGAAGAAGTGGCGGATCACCGCCCCCACCACCAGAACCACCGCCACGATCACCCAGCTGTAGCGCGTGCCGAAGGCCAGCGGGTAGTGGTTGGAGATCATCAGGAAGACGACCGGCAGCGTCAGGTAGTTGTTGTGCAGCGACCGCTGCTTGGCCTGCTTGCCCAGCGCCGGGTCGGGCACCTGACCGGCCTTCATGGCGGCCACGGCCT
Organism: Azospirillum formosense; assembly: GCF_040500525.1. Lineage (NCBI taxonomy): Bacteria > Pseudomonadati > Pseudomonadota > Alphaproteobacteria > Rhodospirillales > Azospirillaceae > Azospirillum > Azospirillum formosense. The sequence continues at coordinate 1,674,222 of NZ_CP159403.1, forward strand.
TGGTCTGGTTGGGGATGATGATGCGGAAGACGTTGGCCGACATCATCGTGCCGATCAGCGCCCCGACATGCAGCATCGCCGCCCGCCCGCTGAAAACGTGGCTGAGGCCCCAGGCGACCAGCACCAGGAAGACGAAGCCCGCCGCCGCCAGCTTCACGTCGTCCTTGCCCAGCGGCGACTTGCACAGCCGGTCATAGACGTGCCAGCCCAGCCCCAGGGCGCCCAGGCTGAGCAGCACCGCGCCCCACCAGGGGATGTCCAGCACCGCCGGGTCGATCATGTAGAGCGCGGCGCCGTGGTAGTAGAGCACCGACAGCAGCGCGAAGCCGCTGAGCCATGTGGCGTAGGCTTCCCATTTGAACCAGGTCAGCTTCTCCGGCAGCTCGGGCGGAGCAACCGTGTATTTCATCATGTTGTAGAAGCCGCCGCCGTGGACCTGCCACGCCTCCCCCGCCACCCCGTTGGGCAGGCCGTCGCGCCGCCGCAGGGAGAGGTCGAGGTGGATGAAATAGAAGCTCGACCCGATCCAGGCGATGGCCGTGATGACGTGCAGCCAGCGCACCAGAAAGTTGACCCACTCCCAGACGATCGGCTCCATGCGTCGCGGCCTCTTCCGTTCGGTGATCCTCACCCTGAACTCTACGGTTGCCGCAGCGCAGCGGGGAAGCGGATGCGTGCGCCAGCACTTTCAAAAAAAACGGAAAGGTGGGAGGGTTCCCCAGGGCGTGTGAGGAAAGGGCCAAGCGTGGCGCTGCTGGAGAACATGCGGGTGTTCGTGCGGGTGGTGGAGCTGGGCAGCCTGTCCGCCGCCGGGCGCAGCCTGCGCCTGTCGCCCGCCGTGGTCAGCCACCGGCTGCAAAGCCTGGAGGAGCATCTGAACGCCCGCCTGCTGAACCGCACCACCCGGCAGGTGCAGTTCACCGAGGCCGGCAAGGTCTTCTTCGAGCATTGCCTGGAGGTGCTGGAGGCGGCCGAGCGGGCGGAGAGCAGCGTCGGCGCCATCGGCGGGGCGCCGGTGGGCAGCCTGCGGGTGACCGCACCGCTGGGCTTCGGGCGGCGCATCCTGGCCCCGATGGTGCCGCGCTTCCACGCCGCCTACCCCCAGGTGGATGTGCGGCTGCGCCTGTCCGACCATCTGCTGGACCTGCTGCGCGAGGCGACGGACGTCGCCATCCGCATGGCGCCGCTGAAGGATTCCAGCTTCGTCGCGCGCAAGATCGCCGACCTGCCGCGGGTGCTCTGCGCCGCGCCCGCCTATCTGGAGCGGCGGGGCGTGCCGGCCCGGCCGGAGGACCTGCTGTCCCACCATTGCCTGCTGCTGCGCTTTCCCGGCTCGCAGCAGTTCCAATGGACGCTGAACACCCCGCAAGGCCCGATGACGCTGCCGGTGTCCGGGCAGTTCGACGCCGACGACGGCGACGTGCTGACCGGCTGGGCGCTGGCCGGGGAGGGAGTCGTTCTGAAGCCGTTGTGGGAGGTCGCCGACCATCTGCGCCGCGGGGAGCTGCGCGTCGTCCTGCCGCACTGCCCGCCGGAGCCGGTGACGCTCGCCGTGCTCTATCCCCACCGCAACCTGCTGCCCGCGAAGATCCGCGTCTTCATCGACTTCTTCGCGGAGCAGGCGCGTGCCGCGCTCGCGGACACGGAAACGGTTGGAGCGGAACCGAATGCCGCGCCCTGACCGTTCCCGCTTTTCCCCCGCTTTTCCAACGGCGTGCTATGATGCCGCCACGCCGCGCGGCGGGGTTCGCCGCAGGGAAGGACGAGAATGACCGCACAGCCGCCCGCCAAGCCGATCCCGCCGAAGCCCGCCAAGCCCATCCGCAAGAAGGCCCGCCGCGCCACCCAGCGGCTCACCATGACGGACGTGGCCAACGCCGCCGGCGTGTCGCCCAGCACCGTCTCGCTCTATCTGCGCAAGCCGGAGGCGGTGTCGGAGGAGCTGGCGACCCGTGTGCGGACGGTGATCGACCAGCTCGGCTACGTGCCCAACCTCGTGGCGGGCAGCCTCGCCGCGGCGAAGAGCCGGACGGTGGGGGTGATCCTGCCCTCCATCACCAACTCCTTCTTCGCGGAAACCTACAACACGCTGCAAAGCGCCTTCCAGACCGCCCATTACCAGACGCTGCTCGGCGTCAGCGAGTTCGATCCGGAGCGGGAGGAGGAGCTGATCCGCGCCTTCCTCGCCTGGTCGCCCGCCGCGGTGGTGGTCACCGGCCTGCACCACACCGAGCGGACGCGCGCCATGCTGCGCTCCTCCGGCGTGCCGGTGGTGGAGATGTGGGACATCCCCTCCGCCCAGACCCCGGCGGTGGACATGACGGTCGGCTTCTCCCACTTCGAGGTCGGGCGCCGGCAGGCCAGCCATCTCTACGACCAGGGCAGCCGCAAGGTCGCCTACATCGGCGCCGCCGTGCACCAGGACATGCGCGTGCGCAGCCGCACCGACGGCTATGAGGACGAGGTGCGCCGCCGCGGCCTGCACGAGCCGATCGCCTTCACCGCCCCCGACACCGCCTCCACCCCCGTCGGCATCTGGCTGATCGACGAGGTGTTCGCGCTCCACCCGGACATCGACGGGGTGGTCTGCTCCAACGACGCCATGGCGCTGGGCGTGCTGTTCGAGGCGAACCGGCGCGGGCTGAGCGTGCCCGACGATCTGGCGGTGATCGGCTTCGGCGACCTGACCTTCAGCGCCGCCTGCCTGCCGCCGCTGTCCACCGTGCGCCCGCCGCAGCGCGAGATCGGGGAACTGGCCGCCGGCCAGATCCTGGCCCGGCTGAACGGCACGACGGTGGCCCAGCCGCACCATGGGCTGGATTGCGAACTGGTGGTCCGCGACAGCACCCGCCCCGACGCCGCCGCGGGCGTGGAGCGGCAAACGGCGGGATAAGGCCTGCCCTGAAGGTCAGGGCCGACGATTGTCCCTTGTCCATGGTTCGTTCCCCTGCTTCCTTCCGTTCCATCGTGGTTAACACACCGGAATAGGGCAATGGCCGGCTTGGCTGTAGATGGAGCCGCGGTGATCCGCGCCACCCTGCCGACGCTGCCGGACACGCCCGGCGTCTACCGGATGATCGGGGCGGACGGGCGCATCCTCTATGTCGGCAAGGCGAAGAACTTGAAACGCCGGGTGGCAAGCTACACCCGGACCGACGGGCTGCCCAACCGCACCCGCCGCATGGTGGCGCTGACCCGTTCCATGGAGTTCGTCACCACCCACACCGAGGCGGAGGCCCTCCTGCTGGAGGCGAACCTCATCCGCCGCCTGTTGCCGCCCTTCAACGTGCTGGTGAAGGACGACCGCTCCTTCTCCTACATCGCGCTCGGTCAGGGTCATGAGTTCCCGCGTCTGATGCATCATCGCGGCAGCGCCGACCGCCATGGCAGGAAGCGCGACCTGTTCGGCCCCTACGCCTCCCCCGCCCTCGTCGGCATGACCATCGGGGCGTTGCAGCGCGCCTTCCTGCTGCGCAACTGCGACGACGCCACCTTCACGTCGCGCACCCGGCCCTGCCTGCAGCACCAGATCAAGCGCTGCTCCGCCCCCTGCGTCGGCCGCGTCACGGCGGAGGAGTACGCCGCCCAGATGCAGGGCGTGCGCGACGTGCTGTCCGGGCGCAGCGCCGCCATCCAGGCCGAGTTCGCCCGTCACATGATGGACTGCTCCGACCGGCTGGCCTACGAGGACGCCGCCCGGTGGCGCGACCGCATCCGCGCCCTGACCGCCCTGCAGAGCCGCCAGGACATCAATCTGGAAGGCGTGCTCGAGGACGCCGACGTGCTGGCCGTCCATGCCGAGGGCGGGACCGCCTGCGTCCAGGCCTTCTTCTTCCGCGGCGGGCGCAACCAGGGCACCCGCGCCTTCTTCCCCCGGCACGACGGGGAGGAGGAGCCCGCCGCGATCCTCGCCGCCTTCGCCGCCCAGCTCTACGAAGGGACGCCGCCGCCCCGCCACCTGCTGCTCAGCCACGCCATCCCCGAACGCGCCCTGCTGGCCGAGGCGCTGACGCTCGCCGCCGGGCGGCGGGTGGAGGTGGAGGTGCCCCAGCGCGGCCCCAAGCGCCGCGTCGTCGAGCACGCCCTGACCAACGCCCGCGAAGCGCACGGGCGCCGCATGGCCGAGCGCTCCGCCCAGGGCAAACTGCTGGCCGGGGTGGCGCGCGTCTTCGGCCTTCCCAGAACACCGGCCCGCATCGAAATCTACGACAACTCGCACATCCAGGGCGCCTTCCCGGTCGGCGCGATGGTGGTCGCCGGGCCGGAGGGCATCCAGCGCAACGCATGCCGCCGGTTCCACATCAAGGACCCGGACGCGGCTGGCGACGATTACGCCATGCTGCGCGAGGTGCTGACCCGCCGCTTCGGCCGGGCGCTGCGCGAGGACCCGCAGCGCAGCGGCGGCCAGTGGCCCGATCTGGTGCTGATCGACGGAGGCTTGGGCCAGTTGAACACCGCCCGCGCGGTCCTGGACGGGCTGGGCATCGCGGGCGTGCCGCTGGCCGCCATCGCCAAGGGGCCGGACCGCGACGCCGGGCGCGAGCGCTTTTTCCTGCCGGACCGCGCGCCCTTCCGGCTAGAACCCAACGACCCGGTGCTCTACTTCCTGCAACGGCTGCGCGACGAGGCCCACCGGACGGCCATCGACGCCCACCGCACCCGCCGCCTGAAGGCGATGGACCACACCCGCATCGACGGCATCCCCGGTGTCGGCCCGTCGCGCAAGAAGGCCCTGCTGCATCATTTCGGCAGTTCCACGGCGGTGGCCTCGGCCGGGTTGAAGGATCTGGAGGCCACCCCCGGCATCAGCGCGGCGCTGGCCCGGCGGGTGTTCGAGCATTTTCATGTGTAAGGGATGAGTGGCCGCGGTTGCCCCCCACCCCGGCCCTCCCCCGCTATCGCTGGGGAGAGGGAAAAGTCCCCTCCCCCGCCCAGCGGGGGAGGGTCAGGGTGGGGGCAAAGTGGCGCGCGAATTATTCCAAGGACACCGATGCAGCCGCCGCTCATCAGTCCTGCGTTTGCGCGGTTTTTGGTTAGTGCTTCCTTAACCCGACGGGATCATGGTCCGCCCAACGCAAACAGAGCATGCACGCAGGGCGCCTGACCATGGGCCAGAAGACCATCAAGTTCTCCGACAAGAACGGCTACCGCGACGTCGAACTCGACAGCCTGCCGCGCAACGTGCGCGCCGCCGTCACCGACATGGCCGCGAAGAACCCCGTCGCCAGCATCATCGTCGACCAGACGGGCATGCTGTACCGCATTCACCTGACCGAGCCGGCGAACGTCTATCTGGACGTGCTCTCGGTCGCCTGAACCACGGCACATCCCATAAGGAAACGGCCCATAAGGAAACGGCGGCGCACCCGATGCGCCGCCGTTTCCATTTCAGCGTGCCGTAACGAGCGTAAAGTTACTGGCGTGCAGTCACTCCGGCAGAACGGACACCGTGCGGTCCAGGGCATCGCGCGGAACCGTCGAGCCGAAACCGGACAGGATGGCGCGGGCGTGCCCCGGCGCCAGACCGGTCATCCGGGCCAGATCGCCGGCGTCCAGCCCCTGCTGTTCGGCGGCGTGGCGGATGCGGGTGATGGCGTCGCGTTTCTCCGTGCGGTCCATGGCGCTGCTCCGTTTGCGGACGTGGTGGGTCATGCGGTCCTCCTGTGCCTGCGGGCAGGGAGTGGCGGGTGCGCGGCTCCTCAGTGCGGGCGGCCTTCCAGGCGGCGCAGCGCGCGGTCGAGCGTGCTCACGGGCATCATGAACACGGTGCCGCCCAGAACCGCCCGGACATCCTCGATGTCCAGGCCGGTGGCGGCCGCCACGCCCCGCTCGTCCAGGCCGCGGTCCTCGGCGATCACGGCGATCCAACCCGCCAGCGTGCGGGCCTGGGCCATCCGGGCCGGATCGGCGAGCGGATGACGGCGCGCGGGTAAGCTGCGGCCCCGTGGGTCCGCGAGGTCGGTTGGGGTCAGCATGGGCTCCTCCCAAAGAGCATTGGCCCAAAGAGCGTCGGCCGAATCTTTCGGCCTTCTTTTTCGGGCTATGGTGCGCTTCCTCCGTCCTGCGCACAATCCACCCATCGGCTTAATGCCCTTCGCCCGATGCCCCCTGGCAAAAGGTTCTGCGACGAAAAGTCCCGTTTCTGACCCTTCGCGTCCCGGCCCTCCGCTTATCAGGCCCCGACCCAGCGCCGCGTCGGCCCGGTGTCGACGTGGACGAAGTTCCGCTTCGCGTAACAGCCGGCCCCGCCGTCGCCGAAGGACAGGGCGCAGCGGTAGAGGTCCACCGCGCGCCGCCCCTGCAGGCGCAGGTCGACCGCCCGTCCCTGCAGATGCAGGCTGCCGGTCGCCGCCCCCTTCACGCGGCGGTTGGTTTCCTGGGAGCGGAAGGCCGACAGCACCTCGAACGGGTGCTGGCTGTCCAGTTTCTCCTGCATCTCCGACAGGCGGTTCAACAGGGCGAGGTCGATGCGGTGGCAGTCGTCGCTGCGGTGGTCGCGCAGCACCCAGTCGATGCGGGCCATCGCCTCGGCCACCGGGCGTCCCTCCGCCCAATAGACGCCATCGAAGCTTTCCCCCGTCAGGCAGTTGTAGATCCGCAGCGTGCGCTCCGGCGCCGGTTCCCACGCCGCGGCGCTGCGGCTGTTGCAGACGCCGACCGCCACCGCGGCTCCCAGCCCGAAGATGCCGCGACGCGTCAGCGCGGCGGCGGCGGACTGGGCCATCCGGGATTTTGGGGACGACGCTTGAGGGTGGGTAGCGGGAGAGCGATGGGACGAAGCGTTCAGGGACGGCAAAAAAGACGAAGACAGAAAAGGCATGGAACCACCGGTGCGTTGCGTTACCGAAGCCGTGAACAGGGAAAACCGGAAAATGTCGGCACGCGCTGATGACGGCGGGGGACGCGCGTCGGTGAGCCAGGCGTGCCGTGGGAACAGGAAGGGCCTTCAGCCATCGTTCGGACCCTTCCCTGTCGAGTCCCCTGTCCGGCGGCGGGTAACCCGGACAATGGCCCGACCGTTCCGCCGCGGCGGGTAGCATACGGTAGTTTACGCCCCGTTCGGCGGGGGTGGCCCCCGCCGCCTTCGGCAGGACCGTTTCCACCTTCGGGTGAGCGCCCCACCCCAACGAACAGGGATCGGAGCGGACTTCGGGAATAACGCCCGGCCTAAAAGCACAGGGCTGATGGACATCAATTTTTCCCGATGGAAGAATGCCGGCAACACATCCACCCACCCCTTTTGAGAAAGATCGTCCGTCGTCTGTCTCAAAATTCGGGAGATGTCACGAATGACCGAGGAAACGCCGCCCGCGCAGGGGTGGGCATTGGATGATCATGCCGTCAGGACGCAGCTTGAGCGGATTTTGGCGAGCGACCATTTCGACGCGTCGGAGCGCAACCGCCGCTTCCTGCGCTATGTGGTCGAGGAGTGCCTGGACGGGCGGGCGCAGCAGATCAAGGCCTACTGCATCGCCGTCAGCGTCTTCAACCGCGAACCGAGCTTCGACCCCCAATCCGACCCCATCGTGCGGTTGGAGGCCGGACGGCTGCGCCGCAGCCTGGATCATTACTATCTGACCGCCGGCCGCGACGACCCGATCCGCATCGTCGTGCCGAAGGGCGGCTACGCCCCCCGCTTCGAGCGGATGAGCGGCGAGCCGCCCCCCGCCCTGCCCGGCCCCCGCGCGGTTCCAGCAACGGACGCGCATCGGCGCGCCGTGTCCCTACGCCTCGCCGGGCTGGCCGCCGTGGTGCTGATCGCGGTCGGGCTCGCCGGCCTGCTGGTCGGCCGAACCCTCGCCACGCCCGCCGAGGTGGAGGAAGCGTTGGCACTCGGCCCCCACCCGATCGCAGCCAGCGCCGAGCCGAGGGAGGCGGAACCGCCGGCGGCCCTGTCCAACGGCACAGCCACAGCCATAGCCACAGCCGCGCCGCCGCCCGCAACGGGCGACGCATCCCTGACCCTGATCGTCGGCCCCTTCCGCACCACCGGCCAGTCGGGGGAGGATGCCGCGCTTGCCGCCATGCTGACCGACGAGGTCGCCGGCGGCCTCGCCAACCGCACCGACCTGCCGGTGCGGATCGACCCGCCACCAGCCGCTGCGTCGCCCCAGCGGGGACTCCGCCTGTCGGGAAGCCTTCAGGGGCATGACGCGGCGGTGCGTCTGGTCGTGCATCTGACCGACCTCGCCACCGGGACGGTTCTGTGGTCCACCAGCCTGGACCACACGGCCGGACCGCAGGGCATGCCGACGCCGCAGTCCTTGGCGGCGGAAATCGTCGAGCCTGTGACCGCTCCGCAAGGCCCCCTGCTGCCCGCCGTCACCGCGCGCCTGCGCGCCAAGCCGGCCGCCAGCCTGTCGCCGCGCGAGTGCGCCACCCTCGCCACCGGACGGCATGAGATCCCGCCGGCCGAGCGGACCGCCCTGAGCGGTTGCCTGACCTCCGCGGCGAGCGCGCTGACGACCAGCGCTGGCGAGGCGGCCCGCTATTGGTCCGCGCTGTCCCTGCTGCAATCCGACGCTTATCGTGCGGAGCGGAACGAGGCCGCCCTGAACGACGCCCTGGCCGCCGCCCTGCGTGCCACCGAACTGGAGCCGGCCGCGCTGCGCCCGTTGACGGCGCTTTACACCGCCTACTGCCTGCGTGGCCAATACGCTCCCTGCTTCGCCGCCGGCCAGCGCGCCCTGCAGGCGTCGCCCGGAAACGCCCATGTGCTGGGCGACCTCGGCCTGTGGCATGTCGAGGCGGGGCAATCCGCGAAGGGCCTGCCCCTGCTGGAGCAGGCGATGGAGCGCGATCCCGCGCAGCGGGAACGGCTCCTGCCCGCCTACAGCCTCGCCCTCCAGCGCCATGGGCACCCGGACAGCACGAAGCTGGAGTTCGAAGTGACCGCCGCCGCCCCGGCCCAGGCCGCCCTGGCTGTCGCTTTCGTGCAGATGGGGCGGATGGACGAGGCCAAGGCGGCGGCGACGCGGGCGTTGGCGGCGGACCCCGATTTCGCCCGCCGCGCGGCGCGGGAGCAGCGCATCCAGCCCCTGCCCCCGACGCTGGACGCGGCCATCCGCAGCAGCTATGCCATGGTCGGATTGGCCGCGCCCACGGGCGAGAGCATCACCCGGTAGCTCTCATACGACGTCGTATGATGAAACCGGAGACGCCGTCCGGCGCGTCAGCCGGTGCCCGGCTGGACGGAGCCGTCATCCTCCTCGGCCCGCCGCCGCAGCTCGTCGGACGTGGTTCCGGCGGGCACGGCGTCCTGCAGCGTCCCGTCGCCGGGCGTCTTGGTCTTGTCCTCCAACGGCGCGTCCTTGCCCGTGTCGGAAGGGCTGTGCGGTGTCTTCTCTTCAGCCATGGCGAACCTCCGCTTTGTTGTGGTTCCAACGGACAACGCCCCGGACACCCGCGGGGTCCGCGTCACGGCCGGGGTGCGCTGTCCGGAGAGTCGTCGGCGTCCGGCGCCTTATCCTTTCTGGTCTCCGCACCCGGCCCTTCGATGTTCTGGAAGCCCATCTTCTCCTCGTCGATGGCGGGGTCGGCGCGGGTGTTCTTGATGTCGAGCGGCTCGTCGCGCTGGTCGCCGTAACGCTTGTCGGTGCTCATGATGACCTCCTGTCGATGGGGAAGGCTTGCGTTTCCGTCCCTCCCAACAGGGTGCCGGGAGACCTGTTGCGGAAGCCCCCTTGCCGTGGACGCCCCCGCTGCACACATCACGGCGTCATAATCGCGTATAAAGTTGACCCGGACGGTCAGGCAATCCTTGACCGCGCCGCGGCACTTCCGTAGGGACTCGCGCGGTGGACCATGCCGGACAAGACCGGTATGAAACCGGCACCCGACCATCAAGCACCCCGCCCCGGCCGCGCGTCTGCGCACCGGCGGCCCGAACGGAGAGCGTCATGCTCAACGAAGCCACGCCCACCGTCGCCGTTCCGGCGGCGCGGGACATCTTCTCCCTTCCCCGGCACCGGACGGAGGCCCGGCGCCCGGCGCCCTTCCTGCCGATGACGCGGGCGGAGATGGACCGGCTGGGCTGGGATTCCTGCGACATCGTGGTGGTGACGGGCGACGCCTATGTGGACCACCCCAGCTTCGGCATGGCGATCATCGGGCGGCTGCTGGAGGCTCAAGGCTTCCGCGTCGGCATCATCGCCCAACCGGACTGGAACAGCGCGGAGCCGTTCAAGGCGCTGGGCAAGCCGAACCTGTTTTTCGGGGTCACCGGCGGCAACATGGACTCGATGGTGAACCACTACACCTCGGACCGCCGCCTGCGCCACAACGACAGCTACACCCCCAACGACGAGGGCGGCAAGCGGCCCGACCGTGCGGTGATCGTCTACAGCCAGCGCTGCCGCGAGGCCTACAAGGACGTGCCCATCGTGCTCGGCGGCATCGAGGCGTCGCTGCGCCGCATCGCCCAGTACGACCATTGGAGCGAGAAGGTGCGCCGCTCCATCCTGGTGGATTCCAAGGCGGACATCCTGTGCTACGGCAACGCCGAGCGCGCGATCATCGACGTCGCCCACCGCATCGCCGCCGGGGAGAAGGCGCGGGAGATCGACGACGTCCGCGGCACGTCCATCGTCCGCAGCCGCGTGCCGGACGGCTGGACCGTCATCGACAGCAGCAGCATCGACGAGCTGACCCCCGCCGCCCCGCGCGCCGCCGGGGCCGACCGCATCGTGGTCCGCCTGCCCTCCTTCGAGCAGGTCAGCGCCGACAAGGCGCTCTACGCCCACGCCTCGCGCGTTCTGCACCAGGAGAGCAACCCCGGCAACGCCCGCGCGCTGGTGCAGCGGCACGGCGACCGCGAGGTCTGGCTGACCACGCCCCCGATCCCGCTGACCACGGCGGAGATGGACGGTGTCTACGGCCTGCCCTACGCCCGCGCGCCCCACCCGGCCTACGGCGACGCGCGCATCCCGGCCTGGGAGATGATCCGCTTCTCGGTGAACATCATGCGCGGCTGCTTCGGCGGCTGTTCCTTCTGCTCCATCACCGAGCATGAGGGGCGCATCATCCAGAGCCGCTCGGAGGGCTCGATCCTCAAGGAGATCGAGGAGATCCGCGACAAGGTGAAGGGCTTCACCGGCGTCATCTCCGACATGGGCGGGCCGACCGCCAACATGTACCGCATGGCCTGCAAGGACCCGGAGATCGAGAAGGTCTGCCGCCGCCCGTCCTGCGTCTTCCCGGACATCTGCAAGAACCTGAACACCGACCACAGCGACCTGATCCAGCTCTACCGCAAGGCGCGCGCCATCCCCGGCGTGAAGAAGATCAACATCGCCTCGGGCCTGCGCTACGACCTCGCCGTCCGCAGCCCGGAGTATGTGAAGGAGCTGGTGACCCACCATGTCGGCGGCTACCTGAAGATCGCGCCCGAGCACACCGAGCCCGGCCCGCTGTCCAAGATGATGAAGCCGGGCATCGGCACCTACGACCGCTTCAAGGAGATGTTCGAGAAGGCGGCCAAGGCGGCGGGGAAGAAGCTCTACCTGATCCCCTACTTCATCGCCGCCCACCCCGGCACCACGGACGAGGACATGATGAACCTCGCCCTGTGGCTGAAGCGGAACGGCTTCAAGGCCGATCAGGTGCAGACGTACCTGCCATCCCCCATGGCGCTCGCCACGGCGATGTACCACAGCGACCGCAACCCGCTGCGCCCGATCCGCCGCGAGGGCTCGGAGACGGTGTTCTCGGCCAAGGGGCTGAAGCAGCGCCGCCTGCACAAGGCCTTCCTGCGCTACCACGACCCGGAGAACTGGCCGGTGCTGCGCGACGCGCTGAAGGCCATGGGCCGCAGCGACCTGATCGGGCCGGGCGAGCACCAGCTCGTTCCGGCCTGGCAGACGACGGGCGGCGTGGGCAAGGCGGAGAAGCCGAAACCGGGCAAGACCTTCTACACCCAGCAGGCGGGCAAGGGCCGCCGGGCCCCGGTCAAGGGCGGCAAGCCGGCGGGGCGGCCAAGGTAGCTCTCACCCTAACCCTCTCCCCGGAGGGAAGAGGGTTAGCAGCCATTGAGGGCCTTGATCCGTTCGATCAGGGCGAGCCCGTCGCGCTCGGCCAGCGCAACCTCGGCGGCGCCGTCGCAGCTGCGGCCGTTCACATAGACGTAATGATAGCGCACGCGCACGGCGTCCCGGCCGACGGGCTCCGCGGCCAGCAGGCGGACGGGAACGCTCATGTTGCCGTAGAAGCGGTTCATGGACGCGATGTCGTAGGCGCCGCTTCCCCGCTTTTCGGGAACGACGTAGGTGTTCGCCCGCGCGGCGTCCGCCTGCCCCAAGGCATCGTAGAAGGCGCGCACCGCCGCGACCCCGTCGGTCGGCTGGGGGCGCGGCGTGGGCGGATGGGTTTGGGCCGGGTCAGCGCTCGCGGCGGGCTGCGGGATGGACGCAGGGTTGGCCGCGGGCTGACCCGGCCGGCCCACCGTGGCCGCCGGGGACGGCTGCGGTGGAACGGGGACCGGCGGGGCAGGGGGCTGCTCCGCCGTTGGAGAGGGCGCCGGAGAGACGGCGGAGTTCGGCACGAGCCGCAGGGGTCCTCCGGTCGCCGCCGGGGGGGCTGTCTGGGCAATGGCCGCGCCGGCCAGCAGACACGCCCCGGTCGCCGCCGCGAGCCCCGGAAGCCTCACACGGTTGCCCATCGCACTCTCCTGTCGAAAAGCATCAAATCCATAGCAAATACCCATCTCCTGGAGGAGTGTCCGGAACGGTCCTCTGGCTTGCATTCCGGCGGGGCGGGCTCTAGCGTGACCGGCATGACCGATGCACAGACGCCCCCGATCCGACGCCTCGCCGCCCCGCAGGCCGTTCTTCTGGAACAGCCCAGGCACGGCGTCCCGCAAACCAGCGAGATGCTGTTCGGTGAAACATGTACGCCGCTCGACCGGGATGGCGACTGGGTGAAGGTGGAAAACCGCACCGACGGCCATGTCGGCTGGCTGCTCCCCGGCACGGACCTGACGGAGCCGGTCGCCCCGACCCACCGCGTGTCCGGGCGCGTGGCGAACCTGCACCCGGCGCCCACCCACAAGGCGGTGCCGGTGGCGGCGCTGAGCTTCGGCAGCCTCGTGACCGTGGCGGAGCAGGTGGATAGCGGCTGGGTCCGGCTCGACAACGGGCTGTGGACCTTCGGCAAGCTGCTGGAGCCGGTGGCCGTGCCGCTGGACCGCGTTCCAGTGGAAACGGCTCTGCGCTTCTTGGAGACGCCCTATGTCTGGGGCGGGCGGAGCGCCTTCGGCATCGACTGCTCCGGCCTCGTCCAGGTCGCGCTGCGCGCGGCGGGGATCACCACCCACCACAGCAGCGGCATGCAGCGCAACGACGACCGGCTGGGGCCGATGGTCTCAACGAACGGGCAGGGCGTGGACTACCGCCGCAGCGACATCGTGTTCTTTCCCGGCCATGTCGGGATCATGCTGGACGGCGCCACGCTGCTGCACGCCACCGTCTTCACCATGTCAGTCGTGACCGAACCCCTGGCCGACGTGGCCGTCCGCGCTGAGGGCATCACCGGCGTGCGCCGCCCGCTCCTCTAACGCCCGGGCCTCCAGCGCCCAGCCAATCAAAAGCAGCGTTGGGCCGTCGCCCGACGCCACGCCCCGCTCGGCCATGGCGCCCAGCGTCGTCCGGTAATGGCGCTCGTCGGGGCGGCAGCCGTTCTCAACCGCCAGCACCGGCGTGTCTGGAGAGAGCCCGCCTTCGGTCAGGCCGCGCCCGACGCGGCGGGCAGCCTCGCGGCCCATGTAGACCGCCAGCGTGCCCTTGGGGTCGGCCAGCCGCGCCCAGTCCGGCTCGGTCGCGTCGCCCTCGCGGGCGTGGGCGGTGACGAAGGTGACGGCGCGCGACACGCCGCGCTTGGTCAGCGACAGCCCGGCGCTGGACGCGCAGCCGAGCGCCGCGGTGATGCCGGGGACCACCGACACGCTGACTCCGACACGCTCCAGATGCTCGATCTCCTCGCCAGCGCGGCCGAAGATCATCGGATCGCCGCCCTTCAGCCGGACGGTGCGCCGCCCCGTGCGGGCCTGCGCCGCGATCAGCGTGTTGATGGCCTCCTGCGAGTGGGAATGCCGGCCCGACCGCTTGCCGACGCAGATCAGCTCCGCCCCCGGCTGTGCCAGGGCGAGGATGCCCGGCCCGACGAGATGATCGTAGAGGATCACTTCGGCCTGAGCGATGGCCCGCGCCGCCGCGACGGTCAGCAGGTCGGGGTCCCCCGGCCCGGCGCCGACCAGAGTGACGTGCGGAATCCGCGTGCCCGCCTCCGGGATGGCGCGGGCGATGCGGCGGGTCGTGCGCGGACGCAGCGCGGAGCCCAGCGCGGCGCGCAGAGCGACGATGAAGTTGAAACGCTTGCCTCCGGACCGGGAGACAAGACCGTCAAGCCACATGGCTGCGCTGGGCATCGGCAAGGATCTCCTTGAGTTCGGGAAGGCAGGAGCCGCAGTTGGTCCCGGCCCGCAGGGCCGCTCCGACCTCCTGGACCGTGGTCAGGCCTTGGCTTTGGATGGTGGCGATCAGGCGGTTGACGCCGACGCCGAAGCAGGAACAGACCGTCCGTCCCTCGTCGGCCATGGGAACCGGCGACCGGCCGGAGAGCAGGGCGCGGCGGGCGGGACCGTCCAGCGCCTCCGCCGACAGCAGGTCGACCAGCCAAGCGCGGCTCGGCAAACCGCCGGCCGTGGACAGGAACAGGCAGGCCTCCAGCCGGTCGTGGGTCACCCAGGCGCGGCGCAGCACGCCGCGGGCCGCGTCGCTGTAATCGACGGTCGCCCCGGCGAAACCGAACTCCAGCGTCTCCGGAGCGGGCAGGGCGCCCTCGCCGGCCAGCTCGATCAGGTGGCCGCCAGCGACGGCGCGGCGGGACCAGTAGCCGCCATGGGCGGGCTCCACCGGCTCACGGGCGATCAGGAAGCCGGTCCAGGCGGCGGGGTAGGGTGTGACCGTCACCGGCATCCGCTTCAGGTCGGGCTGGCCCGACAGCGGGTCCACGGCCTCGTCGTCCACCAGCCGCCCGACGACGCAGGAGCCGGTGAAGCGGTCGGTCCAATGCATGGGCAGGAAGGCTTCGCCCGCCCGCTGCGCCTCGGTCACGCGCAGGCGGGCCAGCGCCGTGCCGATGGAAGACGTGATGCGGACCAGGGCGCCGTCCGCCAGGCCGCGCGCCGCTGCGTCCTGCGGGTGAAGGTCCAGGCAGGGTTCCGGCGCGTGGGACGAGAGGCGCGGCGACAGGCCGGTGCGCGTCATGGTGTGCCACTGGTCGCGCAGGCGGCCGGTGTTCAACATCAGCGAGCCCGGCCCCCGAGAGCGGGGCAGGGGACGGGACATGACCGGGACGAAGCGCGCCCGCCCGTCGTCGGTGAAGAAGCGCCCGTCGGTGTAGAGGCGGCGCGTCGGACTGTCGCCGACACGGCGCGGCCAGGGGGCGGGAGCAAGCGTTTCAAATTCAGCGTCGGACAGCCCGGCGAGGCCCCCGATGTCGAAGGCGCGCGTACCGTCGTTCTCGAAGGCGGACAGGGCGGCGTGCTCGCGGAACAGGTCGGCGGGCGTCTCGTAGGGGAAGGCGGCGGCATAACCCATCGCGCGGGCGACCTGGGTGACGATCCACCAGTCGGGCCGCGCCTCGCCCGCCAGGGGACGGAAGGCCCGCTGGCGGGAGATGGTCCGGTCGGAGTTGGTGACGGTGCCGTCCTTCTCGCTCCAGCCCGCGGCGGGCAGGCGGATGTGGGCCAGCCGCGCCGTGTCGGTGTCGGCGATGCAGTCGGAGACGATGACCGTCTCGCACCGCGCCAGCGCGCGGCGGACGCGGGCGGCGTCGGGCATGCTGACCGCCGGGTTGGTCGCCATGATCCAGACGGCGCGGACCGTGCCCTGCTCCACCGCGTGGAACAGGTCCACCGCCTTCAGGCCGGGCTTGTCCGCCACCCGCGGCGCGTTCCAGAAGCGGCGCAGCCGGTCCACCGACTCCGGCTCGAATCCCATATGGGCGGCGAGCTGGTTGGCGAGCCCGCCGACCTCGCGCCCGCCCATGGCGTTGGGCTGGCCGGTGACGGAGAAGGGCCCCATGCCCGGCGCGCCGACCCGCCCGGTCAGGAAATGGACGTTCAGGATGGCGTTGACCGTGTCCGTCCCCTGCGAGGACTGGTTCACCCCCTGCGAGTAAACAGTGACGGTGCGGCGGACCGTTGCGACTTCAGCGTAGAAGGCCTCGATCTCGGCCGGCGGCAGACCGCAGCGGGCGGCGACATGGGCGGGGGAGGGCGCGTCGGCGCGCGCCGCCTCCAGCGTTTTCGCCAGTCCGGCGGTGCGCTCCGCGACGAAACGGGCGTCGATCAGGCCGTTGTCGGCGAGATGGACGAGCAACCCGTTGAACAGCAGGGCGTCGGTGCCGGGACGGATGGGCAGGTGCCGGTCGGCCCCGTCCACCGCGGCGGTGCGGCGCGGGTCGATAACGACGATGCGGGTGCCGCGCGTGTGCTTGGCCGCCAGCAGCCGCTGGTTCAGGATCGGGTGGCACCAGGCGAGGTTGGAACCGACCAGAACGACCAGATCGGCCTCGTCGATGTCCTCGTAGGTCACCGGCACCGCGTCGGCGCCGAAGCCGCGCTTGTGGCCCGCCACGCTGGAGGCCATGCAGAGGCGCGAGTTGGTGTCGATGTTGGCCGTGCCGAGGAAGCCTTTCGCCAGCTTGTTGACGGCGTAATAGTCCTCCGTCAGCAACTGGCCGGAGACGTAGAAGGCCACCGAGTCCGGCCCGTGTTTGGCAATGGTGTCGGACAGGCGCGTCGCGACGGCGGCGATGGCCTCCTCCCAGGCGACGCGCCGCCCGTCCACGTCCGGATGCAGCAGCCGCTCGCCGAGGCCCAGCGTGTCGGGCAGGTTGGTGCCCTTGGAGCAAAGCTTCCCCCGGTTGGCCGGGTGGTCGGGGTCGCCGGAGACGGTGACGGTGCCGTCGGCGAAAACGGAGGCCAGAACGCCGCAGCCGACGCCACAGTAGGGGCAGGTGGTGCGGACAACATCCCTCTCCCGCCTCGGAAGAGGGTGCCCGCGCAGCGGGCTCTCGCGCTGGCTGAAAGCCAGCGCTGACGCGGCAGGCGGACCTTCGGTCCGCCGAGAGCGGGTGAGGGGCGTGCGAGGATCAAGGCGCTGATCCTCGGCAGCCCCCTCACCCTCCCACGCTGACGCGTGGGTCCCTCCCTCTCCCGGGGCGGGAGAGGGTCTGTCGGCGTCACCCATGGCCGCACCCTCCGCGTCCCGGACGGAAGGCGGCCAGCCCGAGCTGCACCGCGCCGTCCACCACCCGCACCGGGCAATGGCCGGCGCAGCCCTCGTCCGGCCCGACCGCCTCGCCGCTGGCGAGGTCGATCACCCAGCTGTGCAGCGGGCAGGTCACACGCGCGCCGTGGACGATGCCCTGCGACAGCGGGCCGCCGGCGTGCGGGCAGCGGTCCTCCAGCGCGTAGACCTCGTCCGTCACGGTGCGGAACAGGGCGATGTCGCCGAAGCCGGTCCGCACCACGCGGGACCCCTGGCGGGGAATGTCCTCGACCGAGCCGACGGTGATCCAGGAAATGCTCTGATCCATGTCTCGTTACCCCACCTGAGCGAGCGGCGCGAATTCGTGACGGTCCACCGACCCGTTGGCCCGCTCGGCCCAGGGATCGTCCTGCGAAAAGCTCTGTGAGAAGAGGAAGCGGGCGTTGAGCGCCGCGCGGCCTTCGGCATCATCGACCAGCCGGCGCTTGACGTGGTCCAGCCCGACGCGCTCCAGCCACGGGGCGGTGCGCTCCAGATAGCGGGCCTCCTCGCGGTAGAGCTGCATGTAGGCGCCGGTGTATTCCAGCACCTCCGCCTCGGTCTCCACCTTCACCAGCAGGTCGCAGGCCCGGACATGCATGCCGCCGTTGCCGCCGACATGCAGCTCGTAGCCGCTGTCCACGCAGACGATGCCGAGGTCCTTGATGGTGGCCTCCGCGCAATTGCGCGGGCAGCCGGAGACGGCCAGCTTCACCTTGTGTGGGGTCCAGGTGCCCCAGGTCATCCGCTCCAGCTTGACGCCCAGGCCGGTGCTGTCCTGCGTGCCGAAGCGGCACCATTCCGAGCCGACGCAGGTCTTCACCGTGCGCAGCCCCTTGGCGTAGGCGTGGCCGGAGACCATGCCGGCGGCGTTCAGGTCCGCCCACACCGCGGGCAGATCCTCCTTCTTCACGCCGAACAGGTCGATGCGCTGGCCGCCCGTCACCTTCACCGTGGGGATGGCGAACTTGTCCACCACGTCGGCGATGGCGCGCAGTTCCTTGGCGCTGGTCAGCCCGCCCCACATGCGCGGAACGACGGAGTAGGTGCCGTCCTTCTGGATGTTGGCGTGGACGCGCTCGTTGATGTAGCGGGAGCGGCTGTCGTCCTTGTAGTCGCCCGGCCATTCGCAGAGCAGGTAATAGTTCAGCGCCGGGCGGCAATGATGGCAGCCGTCGGGCGTGCGCCATTCCAGCCGCTGCATCACGTCGGGGATGGACTTCAGGTCCAGCGCGGTGATGGCCCGGCGCACCTCGTCGTGGGTGCGGTCGGTGCACTTGCACATCGGCTTGGCCTTCGCCTCGCCGGTGTAACCATCGCCGAGCGTCAGGGCGAGGAGCTGCTCCACCTGACCGGTGCAGCTTCCGCAGGAGGCCGAGGCTTTGGTATGAGCCCGCACCTCGTCCAGGCTGGACAGGCCCTTCTCGGTGATCGCCGTGACGATGGTGCCCTTGCACACGCCGTTGCAGCCGCAGATCTCCGCACTGTCGGGGAGCGCCGCAACGGCGGCCTTAGGGTTTGCCGCGCCCTCGCCTCCGAATCCTTGCCCAAAAATGAGGGTGTCGCGGACCGGCGCCACCTCGGTCCCGTCCTTCAGCATCTGGAAGTACCAGCCGCCGTCCTTGGTGTCGCCGTAGAGCACGGCGCCCAGGATGCGGTTCTCCTTGACCACCACGCGCTTGTAGACGCCGCGGGCGGCGTCGCGGAACACGATGTCCTCGCAGTCCTTGCCACCGGTGAAGTCGCCGGCCGAGAAGACGTCCACCCCCGTCACCTTCAGCTTGGTCGAGGTGACGGAGCCGGTGTAGGCGGCCTCCGTACCGCCGGCCAGCCGGGCGGCGGCGACCTTGGCCATCTCGAACAGCGGGGCGACGAGGCCGTAGGTCTGGCCGCGATGCTCCACACACTCGCCGACCGACAGGATCGCCGGGTCGGAGGTGGTCATGGCGTCGTCCACCTGGATGCCGCGCCCGCAGGCCAGCCCCGCCGCCTTGCCCAGCGTCGTGTTCGGGCGGATGCCCACCGCCATGACCACCAGATCGGCGGGAAGCTCCTGCCCGTTTTTCAGGCGAACCGCGGAAACTTTCTCGTTGCCTACGATTTCAGCAGTGTCGGCGCCGGTCAGCACGGTGATGCCGCGGCGCTCCAGCTCGTGCCGCAGCAGCGCCCCGGCGGAGCGGTCGAGCTGCCGTTCCATCAGCGTGTCCATCAGGTGCAGGACCGTGACGTCCATGCCCTTGATCTTCAGGCCGTTGGCGGCCTCCAGCCCGAGCAGGCCGCCGCCGATGACCACGGCGCGCCCGCCCTTGGCCGCCGCCTCCAGCATCGTGTCGACATCGGCGAGGTCGCGGAAGCCGACGACGCCGGGCAGGGTGGAGCCGGGGACCGGGATGATGACGGGGGTGGAACCGGTGGCGATCAGCAGCCGGTCGTAGGGCACGGTCAGGCCGGACATCGCCGTGACGCTGCGGTTCGCACGGTCGATCACCTCCACCCGGTCGCCGGTCAACAGCTTGATTCCGTTGGCCGCGTACCAGTCGCGCCCGTTCAGCACGATCTGGTCGAAGGTCTTCTCCCCGGCCAGCACGGGGGAGAGCATGATGCGGTTGTAGTTGGGGTGCGGTTCGGCGCCGAAGACGGTGATGTCGTAGCGGTCCGGCGCCTTGGCCAGCAGCTCCTCCAGCATGCGGATGCCGGCCATGCCGTTGCCGACGACGACCAGCCGTTCGCGCGGAGTCGGTGGATTGGTGTGCGTGCTCATGCTGTGTGCCCTCTTGCGAGGCCGCGAGGCCAAAAAGAAAAAGGCGCCCGAAGCCCTGGGGCCTCCCGCGGGATTCCCAGGGTTTCGGACGCCGTTGTCCGGGTGGTTCGCCGTCGAACCGGCCATGGCGCCGTTGCCCTGGCCCTGATCTGCCCGTCCTTCTGGCAAGCCGCGTGCCAACACCGGCACTAAGGTATGAGAAAGGGACCAGAATGGCGGATTTCCGCCGTTTTCGCGGCCCCGCCACCGTCGACGCATGACGGGAATGTTGGGACCAGAACACGCGCTTTTGTCCCGCTTCGACCAAAAAGCGGTCCGAAAGCCGACAAATTGTGCAATGCGCCACCACCAAGGTACTAGCACAAACAATAGGCAATTCGCGTCAAAGCCGCAGAAACAAAGACTTTCGGCCCTGTTTGGCGGCCTACTCAGCCTTTGGCATGGTCCTTGCGAGAGGGACGGCGGGACGCGCCAACGGCGGTGCGTCCATCCCATACGCCCAAGGTTGGGCCCCTCGGCACCGTCGCTGACCCGGTTCGACAGCCCTTCATGGCTGGAGAGCCCTCAACGGCGCGTCGCCGGTGGGGCGTTGGATCGAGGTCGGGCGTGCCGCGGGGTTCCGGAACGAGAGATGGAGCGACCGACGTGACCCGAGACTTGATCCGAGACGTGATCCGA
Organism: Azospirillum formosense; assembly: GCF_040500525.1. Lineage (NCBI taxonomy): Bacteria > Pseudomonadati > Pseudomonadota > Alphaproteobacteria > Rhodospirillales > Azospirillaceae > Azospirillum > Azospirillum formosense. The sequence goes on from NZ_CP159403.1 coordinate 1,694,970, forward strand.
CTGCCCGCCTCCCCCCGCACCGCCCTGCTGTCCGCCGCCGCCACGCTGGCGCTGACGCTCGGGTCCGCCCAAGCCGCTCCGCTCGACGTGGAGAAGGACCAGCTCAAACTGGGCTTCATCAAACTCACCGACATGGCCCCGCTCGCCATCGCCGCGGAGAGGGGCTTCTTCGAGGACGAGGGCCTGTCGGTGACGCTGGAGCCGCAGGCCAACTGGAAGGTGCTGCTCGACCGCGTCATCTCCGGGGAGCTGGACGGCGCCCACATGCTGGCCGGCCAGCCGCTGGGCGCCACCATCGGTTTCGGCACCCAGGCCAACGTGGTGACCGCCTTCTCGATGGACCTCAATGGCAACGGCATCACCCTGTCCAACGAGGTGTGGGACCGGATGAAGCCCAACCTGCCCAAGGGGCCGGACGGCAAGCCGCTGCACCCGATCAAGGCCGACGCGCTGAAGCCGGTCATCGCCCAGTACCGGGCGGAGGGCAAGCCCTTCACCATGGGCATGGTCTTCCCCGTCTCCACCCACAATTACGAGCTTCGCTACTGGCTGGCCGCCGGCGGCATCAATCCCGGCTACTACGCGCCCAACGACGTGTCGGGCCAGATCCAGGCCGACGCCCTGCTGTCGGTCACCCCGCCGCCGCAGATGCCGGCAACCCTGGAGGCCGGGACCATCTTCGGCTACAGCGTCGGCGAGCCGTGGAATCAGCAGGCGGTGATGAAGGGCATCGGCGTGCCGGTCATCACCGACACCGAAATCTGGAAGAACAACCCGGAGAAGGTCTTCGGCGTCACCGAGGGCTGGGCCGCCAAGAACCCCAAGACCCATCTGGCGCTGGTCAAGGCGCTGATCCGCGCCGCCATGTGGCTGGACGAGAACGGCAACGCCAACCGCGCCGAGGCGGTGAAGATCCTGGCGAAGTCGGAGTATGTGGGGGCCGACGCCAAGGTCATCGCCAACTCGATGACCGGCACCTTCGAGTATGAGAAGGGCGACAAGCGGGCGGTTCCCGACTTCAACGTCTTCTTCCGCTACAACGCCACCTATCCCTTCTATTCCGACGCCGTCTGGTACCTGACGCAGATGCGCCGCTGGGGCCAGATCGCCGAGGCCAAGCCGGACTCCTGGTACGACGAGACCGCCCGCAAGGTCTACAAGCCGGAGATCTACCTGAAGGCCGCGCGGCTGCTGGTGGAGGAGGGCAAGGCCAAGGAGGCCGATTTCCCCTGGGCCAGCGACGGCTACAAGCCGCTGGACGAGGGTTTCATCGACGGCATCGCCTACGACGGCCGCAAGCCCAACGAGTACCTGACCAAGCTGCCCATCGGCCTGAAGGGCGGGCAGGCGCTGCAGGGCGGCCAGCTGGTCGGCGGTTGAGCGCTTCTTTCCTCGGATGACCCGCGCAGAGGCTGCGACGGGCCCCTTCCCCGGCCCTCCCCCGCTTTGCGGGAGAGGGAGACAAGTCCCCTCCCTCGCCGAAGGCGGGGGAGGGTTAGGGAGGGGGCCGCGGCGCCCCGCGCCAAACAGAAAGATCACCCCATGACCAGCGTGACCGAAGCCTCCACCCTCTCCGCCGCCGAGGCGATGCGCGCCCGGCGCAAGGCCCGCCTCGCCCACGGCCTGAACCGCGCCGCCGCCACCCTGCAGATCGTCGGGCTCGGCTGGCTCAGCCGGCTGCTGCGCATGGCCGCCGGGGACAGCCCGCGCCAGCAGGGGCGGGAGCTGTGGCAGCAGATGGGCGTCCCGCTGACCGCCCTGATGCTGTTCCTCGCCGCCTGGGCGTGGCTGGCCCCGCAGGTGAACACCAGCCTGGGCGCCATCCCCGGCCCCGCCCAGGTGTGGGAGCAGGTCGGCGTCCTCCACGCCGACCACAAGGCGGAGCGCGCCAAGGAGGCCGCCTTCTACGACCGGCAGGCCAAGCGCAACGCCGAGCTGCTGGCCAAGGACCCGAGCGCCGAGGTGAAGAACCGCGCCTACGCCGGCAAGCCGACCTATCTCGACCAGATCGTCACCAGCCTGAAGACGGTCTTCACCGGCTTCCTGCTCGGCGCGCTGGTGGCGGTGCCGCTGGGGGTGGCCTGTGGCCTGTCGCGCACGGTCAACGCGGCGATGAACCCGCTGATCCAGATCTTCAAGCCGGTGTCGCCGCTGGCCTGGCTGCCGCTGGTCACCATGGTGGTCAGCGCCACGGTGTCGAGCGACAACCCGACCTTCGAGAAGTCCTTCCTGACCTCCGCCATCACGGTCACGCTCTGCTCGCTGTGGCCGACGCTGATCAACACGGCGGTCGGCGTGTCCTCCATCGACAAGGACCTGATGAACGTCGGCAAGGTGCTTCAGCTCTCCGGCCCAACGATGGTCCGCCGGCTCGTGCTGCCATCGGCGCTGCCCTACATCTTCACCGGCCTGCGGCTGTCGCTGGGCGTGGGCTGGATGGTGCTGATCGCGGCGGAGATGCTGGCCCAGAACCCCGGCCTCGGCAAGTTCGTGTGGGACGAGTTCCAGAACGGCTCCTCCTCCTCGCTCGCCCGCATCATGGTGGCGGTCTTCACCATCGGCCTGATCGGCTTCCTGCTCGACCGCGTCATGCTGGCCTTCCAGGCCGCCGTTTCCCACACCGGCACCCGCTGAGGAGTCCCCGAGCATGGCCATCCTTGAGCTGAAGACCGTCGCGAAGTCCTATGGCGGGACCGAGGTGCTGCGCGGAATCGACCTGTCCATCGCGGAGGGCGAGTTCGTCGCCATCGTCGGCTTCTCCGGCGCCGGCAAGACCACGCTGGTCAACCTGATGGGCGGGCTGGCCGCCCCCGACGCGGGCGAGGTGCTGTTCCGCGGCGAGCCGGTGCGCGGGCCGGGAGCGGAACGCGGCGTCGTGTTCCAGAACTACTCGCTGATGCCCTGGCTGAGTGTGAAGGACAACGTGGCGCTGGCCGTGGACGCCGTGCACAAGGGCAAGCCGTCGCCGGAGCGCGGCGTGCTCACCCGCCGGGCGGTGGAGACGGTGGGGCTGGGCCACGCCACCGACCGCCGCCCCAGGGAGCTGTCGGGCGGCATGCGCCAGCGCGTCGGCTTCGCCCGCGCGCTGGCCATGAGCCCGGAGATGCTGCTGCTCGACGAGCCGCTGTCGGCGCTGGACGCGCTGACCCGCGCCAAACTGCAGGACGAGATCGAGGCGATCTGGCGCAAGGACCGCAAGACCGTCGTCCTCATCACCAACGACGTGGACGAGGCGATCCTGCTGGCCGACCGCATCATCCCGCTGACGACCGGTCCGGGGGCGACGCTCGGCCCGGCCTTCGCGGTGGACCTGCCGCGCCCGCGCGACCGCACCGCCGTGAACCACGACCCGGCCTTCAAGCGCCTGCGCGCCGAGGTCACGGCGTGGCTGATGGAGGCCGGGGCCAGCCGCGCCGCCGCCGCGGTGGACGAGAGCCTGCCCCCGCCGAAGGCGACGCCGGTCACCGCCGCGCCGCCGCCGAAATCCTATCAGGCCGGGCGGAGCGGCGGCCTGTCCGACGACCGCTATGTGGAGTTCAGCCGGGTCACCAAGACCTTCGCCACGCCGAAGGGGCCGCTGACCGTGGTCGACGGCTTCGACCTGAAGATGCGCAAGGGGGAGTTTATCTCGCTGATCGGCCATTCGGGCTGCGGCAAATCCACGGTGCTGTCGATGGTCGCCGGGCTGGCCGACGTCTCCAGCGGCGGCATCGTTCTGGATGGCCGGGAGGTCGATGGTGCCGGCCCCGACCGCGCGGTGGTCTTCCAGGCGCCCAGCCTGTTCCCCTGGCTGACCGCCCTGGAGAACGTCATGCTGGGGGTCGACCGCGTCTACCCGCAGGCCGGCCGGGGCGAGCGCAACGACATCGCCCGCTACTACCTGTCGCGCGTCGGGCTGGGCGACGCCATGCACAAGAGGGCGGCGGAGCTGTCCAACGGCATGAAGCAGCGCGTCGGCATCGCGCGGGCCTTCGCCCTGTCGCCGAAGCTGCTGCTGCTCGACGAGCCCTTCGGCATGCTGGACAGCCTGACCCGCTGGGAGCTTCAGGAGGTGCTGATGGAGGTCTGGGCGCGCACCCAGGTCACCGCCATCTGCGTGACCCACGACGTCGACGAGGCAATCCTGCTGGCCGACCGTGTGGTGATGATGTCCAACGGGCCGAACGCCCGCATCGGCCACATCCTGGAGGTGGACATCCCCCAGCCCCGGACCCGGCAGGCCCTGCTGGAGCATCCCCGCTACTACGCCTACCGGGAGGAGCTGCTGAACTTCCTGGAAGGCGGGCATCGCGGGACGGCGAAAGCGGCGTGAAGCGGGCGGCGTAAGGGGAGGACGGAGCGGCCATGGCGAACAAACCCCTGACCATTCTGGTGGCCGGCCCCGACGCCGACGCCACGCGTCCGGTGGAGGACGGCTTGGCCGGGGCGGGGGGCGTCGACCGGATCGCCGTGCTCCATGGCTTCGCCGATCTGCCCGCCCGCGCCGCCGCGCTGGCCCCGGACGCGGTCGTCGCCGTGCTGGAAACGCCGGCACCCGCCGCGTTGGACGGCGTCTTCCGGCTGGCCCGGTCGGGAGCCTGCGCCGTCGTGCTGTTCGCCGACAAGGCGCCGCCAGGGGCCGCGGTGCAGGCGGCGGAGGCCGGGGTCGCCGCCTTCGTCCTGGACGGGCTGCATCCCGCCCGCGTGCGGCCGATCCTGGAAACCGCGCTGGCGCGATTCGCTGCTTTTGAAACGCTGAAACGCGAACGCGACGAGGCCCGTACGCAGCTCGCCGACCGCAAGCTGATCGAGCGGGCGAAGGGGATCCTGATGCAACAGAAGTCTTTGACCGAAGAGGCGGCTTACAACGCCCTGCGCAAGGCCGCCATGAAGCAGGGCCGCCGCGTCGCCGACATCGCGCAAAGCGTCATCACCGCGGCCCAGATCGAGCTGTGACGCATTCCAAATCAAAGCCTTGGCGAAGAGATGATACAAAACGCCATGTTCACTTCCTAGACCGGAGGAAGCGCGCCCGAGCGATCCGGTGACGGCGTGTTCCCATCAACAGTGCCAGAGGTTGCGGGTCGCGACAAGCCGTCCCGCTTTTCGACGGCTCCTGCGAACAGCCGGGGCGGGAGCGTTTGGCTCCCCTCGGCTAACCCTCTGCCGCATGCCGACACCAACCGCGAGGAACCGTATTCCGCACGGCCCAACGCGGCTGTGCTCCGCCACGGCGGACCTCCCGGCAATTCCCATTTTGCGAACGGACAAGTGGTTGCAAATGCAGAATGCAAGACCTGTTTCCATATCCCTGTGCGAGAAACAGTTCTCGCTTTGAATCGCCTAGCCGCCACTGCACTCCTTTTTTGGCACATCATTTGCGTGGAATGGCAAAATCTCCGCGGCAGGGTCAACGGCAACCATTATCCCTTGGTTGTTCTTGTGTGGCTCGAATGCCGATAAGTCGCATGGCGCGGAGATGGAGAAAACGTCCCAAGCAGGTGGTCCATGCGCATCAACGAGCCGATTACCAACACCGAGGTCGAGTTGCAGGAGGGGGTGCCGTTGGTGTCGCGCACCGACCCCAACGGCCGGATCACGTTTGTCAACAAAGCCTTTGTCGAGATCAGCGGCTTTGATGAAAAGGAGCTGATTGGCGCTCCCCACAACATCGTCCGCCATCCCCACATGCCCAAGGAGGCCTTCGCCAATCTCTGGGCCACGATCAAGTCCGGCCGGCCCTGGGAAGGTCTGGTGAAGAACCGGACGAAGGACGGCGGCTTTTATTGGGTCCGCGCCAACGTCACCCCGGTCGTGGAGAACGGACAGGTCACCGGCTACATCTCCATACGCTCCAAGCCGAGCCGGGCAGAGATCGCCGAGACCGAGGCCGCCTACGCCGCCATCCGCGAGGAGCGGGCGTCACGGCTGGAACTGCACGAGGGCGCCCTGGTTCGCCGGGGATTCGGGCCGCGGCTGGCGGACAGGACCCGCAGCATCGCCGGGCGTCTGACGCTGCTCGTCGGGATGCTGGTTCTCATCATCGCGTTCGCGGGCGGCATCGGGCTGTACGGCATGGAGGGTTCCAACGCCGCCCTGAAGACGGTCTACGAGGACCGCACGGTGCCGGCGGTTCAGCTCGGCGACATCCTGGACCTGATGCGCGACGATATCCAGGAAACCACCCTGCTCGTCATCGACGCGCGCGACGGCAGCGACGCCAAGGTGGTCGAGGAACGGATGCGCCGCATCCTCGCCAACAAGGAACGCGTCGACACGCTCTGGAAGGAATATCTGGCGACTTATCTGACCCCAGAGGAGAAGCGGTTGGCCGACCGGTTCCAGGAGCGGCGCGGCGTTTTCGTGCGCGAGGCTCTGCTGCCCGCCCTGGAGATGGCGAAAACCGGAGACGCCCTGCGGCTGGAGTCTCATCTGGGCGCGAAGCTTCTCCCGTCGTTCCGTGCCGCCGCCGAGGTCAACCGCGAACTGCTCGCCCTCCAGATCCGCGTCGCGAAGGAAGAGTATGATGGTGCCGTGTCCGCCCTGAACCGGAACGTCACCGACATCCTGCTCATGATCGTTGCCGGAACGATCGCCGCGGTCACCATGGGCGTGCTGCTGTTGAGAGCCATGCGCCGCCCCCTGCGCCTTCTCGAGGAGAGCTTCGAGCGGATCGCGCGCAATGACTTCATCACGCCCGTCCCCTTCTCCGGCGTGGCGGAGTTCCATCGGATCGGTTCGGAATTGCGGGCCATGAAGGCCAAGGTCGCCTACGGCCTGCATGAACGGCAGGAGATGGAGGAGCGCGGCAAGGCGGCCACGCGGTCCGCGCTTCTGGAAACCTGCATGGCCATCGAAAGCGATCTCGACGCCACCTGGATCAGGGTCGAGCAGGCCGCCCAGCGCGCCGACGACGGCATCGGCAACCTGATGGCGGCGCTGAGCGTGGTGGGCGAGAACACGGTCGTCGTGGCAACCGCGTCGGAGCAGGCGAGCACCAACGCCTCGGGCGTCGCCGCCGCGACGGAGGAGTTGACCGCCGCCGGCCGCGAGATCGCCCGCCAGGCGGTGCGGTCCAGCGAGGTGGCCCAGCGCGCCGTCCGTCGCGCGCGCGACTCCGCCGAGGCCATCACCCGGATGGAGGTGGCGACCGAGGAAATCGGCAAGGTCGCCAAGCTGATCAACGACATCGCCGGGCAGACCAACCTGCTGGCCCTGAACGCCACCATCGAGGCGGCCCGCGCGGGTGAAGCCGGCAAGGGATTCGCCGTGGTGGCCGGCGAGGTCAAGTCGCTCGCCGGACAGACGGCGCGCGCCACCGGCGACATCGCCCGGCAGATCGCCCAATTGCAGCAGGCGGTGGAAGGCAGCGTCTCCTCCATCCAGATGGTGATCCGCGTGATCGAGGAGATCGACGAGGCCGCCACCGCCACCGCCGCCGCGGTCGAGGAGCAGGCCGCCGCCAACGCCGAGATCGGGCGCAACGCCGCCGGTTCGGCCCAGGGCGCCTCCCGGCTGTCGTCCAGCGTCCTGCGCATCCGCGATCAGGCGGACGAGATCAACGGCACCGCCACCGATGTCAGCCGGCGCATGACGGACACCCGCACCGCCGTCTCCGACCTGAAACGCCGTCTGGTCATTGCGCTGCGCCAGTCGGTGGCCGGTGACCGCCGCATCTCCGACCGCATTCCGTGCGATGTCCCGGTGTCGGTGAGCATCGCCGGCTCGCCGCATGCCACCACCATGCTCGACCTGTCTCTGAACGGCATGCTGATCGATCCGGGGCCGCTGCCGACCCTGCCCGAGCAGAGGCGCGTCGGTGTGTCGATTCACAACGTCGGCGAGGTGCCCTGCGTCGTCGCCGGCGCCAGCGACCTCGGTCTGCACCTCGCCTTCGAAAGCCAAGACTCGGCGCTGGCCGGGCGGTTGGAAGTCTTTTACGACGCGCTGGTGGCCAATGACGCGCGTTTCATCGAAAAGGCGCAAGAGACCGCGGAGGCGATGTCGCGGGCGTTCGAAAACAGCGTGAATCGCGGCGAGATCAGTGAGGAGGATCTGTTCTCCACCGATCTGGTCACCATTCCCGGCAGCGAGCCGGAGCAGTTCACCGCCCCCTTCCTGGCGCTGACCGACCGGCTGTTCCCGGCCGTGCAGGAACCGGTTTTGGCCTTCGATCAGAGGGTGCAGTTCTGCGCCGCGGTCAACACGATCGGCTATCTGCCAACGCACAACACCCGCTACTCGCAGGCGCAGCGGCCGGGCGACACCGTCTGGAACACGGCCAACTGCCGCAACCGGCGAATCTTCGCCGACCGGGCCGGGTTGAGCGCGGCGCGGAACACGCGGCCGTTCCTGCTGCAGGCCTACCACCGCGACATGGGCGGCGGGCAGATCGTGCGCCTCAAGGAGGTGGACGCCCCGATCATCGTGCGCGGGCGCCACTGGGGCGGCCTGCGCCTCGCCTACAAGGCGTGACTCGGCACGACGCCGTCCCGAGGCGCAATTCTTGCTGACGGCGTCGGTCGTGACCGGGCAGAGTGGAAGCGTTTCAAATTCAGCGTTGCCGGACGCCGCTTTCCACTGTTGACGCAGCATGACCGATTCCGAAGGCCCGATCCCCGACATCATCGCCCCCGGCCTGGACGCGTTGTTCGTCGGCTTCAACCCCGGAACACGTTCCGGCCGGCTTGGCCACAATTACGCGGGGCCGGGCAACCAGTTCTGGAAACTGCTGGCGGAGGCCGGCCTGACGCCGCGCCTTCTGCGTCCGGAGGAGGACCGGCTGCTGCCGGACTTCGGGCTGGGCTCCACCAACCTCGTGGCGCGGGCGACGCCGAGCGCCGCCGATCTCAGCCGGGCCGAGCTGCGCGGCGGCGTGCCGCGGCTGCGCGCCCTGGTCGCGGAGTTCCGGCCGCGGGTGATCGCCTACACGGGGAAGGGGGTCTATCTCGCCGCCGCGGATCGCGTCCGCGCGGAGTGGGGTGTGCAGCCGGACAGCCTGTTCGGTGGTCCGGTGGACGTCGTGCTGCCCTCGCCCAGCGGGCTCGCCCGCCTGCCCTTCGCGGAAAAGCTGCGCTGGTTCCGCGAGGTCCGGCGGGTCATCGACGCTGAAGTTGACACCCGCCGCTGACGTCAGCGGGTGTCCGTTACAAATTCAGCGTTGCTGACGGTCAGGCCAGCAGCTCATCGAGAAGGGCGTGGAGGCGGCGCAGCTCCTGCCATTGCGCCTCGCTGAGCTGCTTGCGGTGCGCCCGCAGCTCGCCGGCGTCGACGGCGGAAAAGTCCTTGGCGATGCGCTGGACGGCGGAGACGAACCGCACCGCCGGGGCCGGCTGAACCCGCGCCGACGCCCCGGAATCCGGCTCGCCGCCGCCCATCTGGGCGCGCTTGGCCTCGCGCAGCGCCTTGACGGTGCCGCCGTCCTTGATGGTGTCCCACAGCTTCCTCTGCAGGACCGGATCGTCCACCGCGGCGATCTCCGTCAGGATGCTTTTCGGGACGGAGCGGTGGCGTGTTTCAAATTCAGCGACGATGTCGGCGGGCAGACGCAGGAGGGACAGGGTGCGCGTCACCTCCGCCTGGCTGCGCCCGATCACCTGCCCCAGCGCCTCGTGCGTGTAGTCGTGCCGCTCGATCAGCCGGGCGAAGGCGCGGGCCAGTTCCATGGCGTCGAGGTCGACGCGCTGGATGTTCTCGATCAACGCCAGCTCGTCGGGGTCGCCGTCGGTGACGATGGCGAAGATGGTCTGGCGCCCGGCCAGCCCGCAGGCGCGCAGGCGCCGCTCACCGGCGATCAGCCGGTAGTCCCCATCGCCGAGATCCTGCACGAGGACCGGCTGCTTCAGCCCGTGGCGGGCGATGGAGTTGGCCAGCTCCTGCAGCGACTGGTCGTCGAAATGGCGGCGCGGCTGGTCCGGATTGGGGTGCACCCGGTCGAGATCGACCTCGATCAGCCGCGGGAAGTCGGCGGACAGCCCGAACAGCGCGTCCCCGCCGCGCTGCGCCGCCTTGTCGAAAATGCGGGTGCTGGTCCGTTCGAGTTTACGAGACATGGGCGTCTTCCGCAGTCTGGAGGTGGGCGGCCAGTTCGCGCGCCAGTTCGCCGTAGGCCTGGACGCTGTTGGAATTCGGATCGGCCTCGATGGCCGGACGGCCGGCGCCCGACGCCTGGGCGAACAGGGTGGCGCGCGGCACCGCGTTCAGGACGCGGGTGCGCCCCTCGTAATGCTCCTGAATCTCGCGCAGGCTGGCCTGATCTTGCGTCAAGCGCGACGAGAACATGGTCGGCAGGATGCCGAAGATGTTCAGCGACGGGTTCGAGCGGCGGCGGATCTTGGCGATGGTCTCCAGCAGCAGCGGCACGCCGAGCCCGGCGAACACCTCCGTCTGCACGGGAATCAGCACGAGATCGCTGGCCGCCAGCGCGTTGATGGTCAAAAGGCCGAGGTTGGGCGGGCAGTCGATCACGATGACGTCGTAACGGTTCCGCACCTCCGCCAGCTTCTCCTTGAGGACCAGGGAGTTGTCCGGCTCCGCCACCAGCTCGGTCTCCGCCGCGGCCAGCCCGATGCTGGAGGGGGCGAGCATGACGGCGCCGCCGCACACCGGCTGGAGGATGCTGTCGAAGGACGCCCCGCCGCGCACCACATTATAGATGCCCTTGCGCTGGGTTTCGATCTCGCCGGGGTCGAGCCCCATATGGACGGTGGCGTTGCCCTGGGGATCGCTGTCGAGAAGCATCACCTTCAGGCCCAGCGTGGACAGCGCGTAGGACAGGTTGACCGCCGTCGTCGTCTTGCCGACGCCGCCCTTCTGGTTGGCCACGGCCACCACGGCGCGCTGCATCTTCGGCACGCCGGCGTTCAGCGGAACGGCAGCCATTCCGCCCTGGCCGGCCAGGAACCCGGCGACCTGCTGGGGGATGCGCTCCGCCCCGCTCTCCCACCGGCTGATCCGGGAGCGGTCGTAGCGGCGGTTCAGTGCGCCGTTGAGCCACGTGGCAAAGCTCAACTGGTCCTCGGCGCGCCGTTCGCGGATGGCGCGCAGTTCTTCCCCGTTCATCGGGCCTCCGGCTTTCCCTGTGTGTGGCCCTTTCTCGCAAAATGTGACGCAACTGGTCAAGCCGGAGCGCGCCAAATTGCGTCAAATGGCGCGGAGAGCGTGGGTCATGCGACGTCGTATGGGACTATGGTCATAGAAAAGCGGGAGTTTTTCCGGCCGCCGCACACGGCGGAAAACCGTTCCGGAGGCGAATCGACCGGGACCCCGTCAAGCCTATTTTCCAAAGCGTTACCAATTCAGCGTTGGCCGGCGGGAGTGGTTTCGATTCGGGCCTTGAATCGCCTGGATTCTGTTGTTTCAAATTCAGCGTCGGTCTCCGATTCGCTGGTTTCCCTGGGCGTTGCAAGATCTGCGCGAGACTCGACGAGTCGGCTAAGCCCTGGAAAGCCTTGGGTTTCCGAGTCGAATGTTACCAATTCAGCGTCGGACGCGAGTCGTCTTTGTATCAAATTCAGCGTCGGAGCCGGTTGACAGTTGACGGTTTCGGTCGGGAGGCTTCGATCCGCGCCGATGCTCGCCGTGGTGGAGGATCGGGGACCGGATCACCCTCGAATGCCCGGTTGGCGATTCTCCGACCCCTGCGACGTTGCGTTTTCAGCGAAGGGGGTCGCGCCAGCACCCGCGCAACCGGTCTAACCGGAGAATCCTATAGGGACTCATATAGGACATGGTTGCGAGTTCAGCGTGGATAACCGCCTTTCGTGACTCGTCTTCAGCGTGGATGAGCGAGTCCCCGTTGCGACTTCGGCGTCCCCGCCGTTGCGGAGTCAGCGAGCCGATCCGGCCCGTTTCGCCCGCCGCGATTCCAACTCAGCGTGGAAAAGCCGCTCCGGCTGTGGACAAGCGGCCCTCCGAGGCCGGGCGCTCCTCCGGCGACGCTGATTTTGAAACGCTGGCTTGGCGGTGGGCGGCGGTGGGCGGCTGTGGGCCGTGGCGGTGGGCGACCGGGATCGGGCCGCTGGGGAGGGCGGACGGCCGCTTCGCTGAAGTTGAGTCGGAATCTGCAGCTTCCGTTGCAACTTCAGCGATTCGTGGGATGGACGCGCTTCACAGCCACCACATTTTGTGTTTTCTGAAATGACAGGAACGTGACCGAACGAGGCCGGAGGGGTCCC
>NZ_CP159404.1:0-207500 GCF_040500525.1 Azospirillum formosense
ATGAGCAAGATCGCGACACCCGGCGCGCTGCAACTGGTTCTGTTCGAGCTGGAGGACCGCTCCCAGTCGCACCTGATCGCGCTGTACGATCTGGCGCCGCGCTACGTCTTCGCCTCGCGCGACGGTGGACGGTCCGCGGAGACCGCGCCGGCGAAGGGCAATTTCGTCGCGTCGATCAAGCGCGAGTTCACCTATCACGGCAGCACCTTCCACCTGACCATCCAGCCCGCCCGTCTGACCAAGATGGTCAACCGCGAGCAAGTCAGCCGCGACCAGGTCAACCGCGATGACGGGGCCGCCCAGGCCGACGGCCAGACCGAGATCGAATACGAGGTCTTCCCCGCCGAGCGCGAGCAGGTGGTGGAGCATGTGGTGCGCCGCCTCGCCATGGACCGCTCGCGCCTGTCGCTGGGCGGCGAGAACCGCGACAAGGTCCAGATGCGCTTCACCCTCTACGAAATCCAGCGCGAGCTGAAGGCGGTCGGCCACACGCTGTCGATCCGCGACATCCGCGAATCGCTGACCATCCTGGCGCGCTCGCGCATCATCATCGGCAAGCCGGCGGAGGGGGTGAAGAAGGGCCGCGGGGCCAACCTGCTGGAGTCCACGGCCTTCCCGGTGCTGGCCATCCGCTCCCGCCCCGACCTGATCGGCGACGAGGGGGGCGACGAGGAAACCCACCTGCAGTTCAACCCGCTGGTCTCCTCGGCCATCCGGAACCTGGAGTTCAAGCCGGTCAGCTACCAGTGGCTGATGCGGCTGAAGAGCCCGGTGTCCCGCTGGCTCTACAACCGCCTCAGCGCCGAGTACGACTATTCGGGGGCGGAGGTGCCGGGTGACCTGGGCGCCAAGGCGATGACGCTCTCGGCCGACGAGATCATCAAGAACAGCGGGATGAATGTGTGGAGCCGCCGCCGCGACACGCTGCGCGCGGTGACCTCCGCGGTGGATGCCCTGGTCGAGGAGGGCATCCTGACCAGCGCGGAAAAGCTTTATGACAAGGTGGGCGCCCGCATCGAGGGGATCACCTATGTGATGCTGCCCAGCGCCAAGTTCCTCGCCCAGGTGCGCAAGGCGCAGGCGGTGGAGAGCGCCAACGTGGCGGCCATGCGGGCGATCACCGGCGACGACCGCCGGCCCACCGATTTCGTGCCGGTCACCCCCGCCGCGACGGTGGAGACCCGGGCCCGCCGCGCCAAGCGGCTGACCGAGGAGCCGCCGCGTCTGCCCATGGTCGAGGCCGGCTGAGCGGAGCCCCGCGACCGGGCTCAGTCCCGGTCGGCGGCGGCGTTCAGCGAATCGCGCAGGCGCAGCAGGGCGTCGCGCAGTCCGCCGAGGTCGGGCAACGGGCAGTTCGCCGCCGCGGCGATGTGCTCCGGCAGCGCCGTCGCCCGCTCGCGCAGGGCGGTGCCCTGCGGGGTCAGGTGGATGCGCACCAGCCGCTCGTCCACCGGATCGCGCCCGCGGGTGACCAGCCCCTGCCCTTCCATCCGCTTCAGCAGCGGGGTCAGCGTGCCGCTGTCGAGCAGCAGCCGCTCCCCCAGGGCCTTCATGGTCTGGCCGTCCTGCTCCCAGAGAAGGAGCATCACCAGATACTGCGGGTAGGTCAGTTCCAGCGCTTCCAGAAGCGGGCGGTACACCCGCGTCATCGCCAGATTCGCCGAATACAGGGCGAAGCAGGCCTGGTTGGCCAGAAGCAGCGGGTTGTCGTTCTCGGTGCTCATCGTTCGGGGGTTCCCAGCCAGGGACGCGTCGCGGGCCTGTTGCGTGCGACCCCATAGCGCATGGGGATATGGCACGCAACACGCCCGCAAGCATGAAACCCTGTTATGCGCCCGTCACGCGATGACCGTGTTCACCGCGATGTTGCCCTTGGTCGCGTGGCTGTAGGGGCAGACCTTGTGGGCGCGGGCCACCAGATCCTCGGCCGCCGCCTTGTCCAGGCCGGGCAGCGAGACGGTGAGGTCCACCGCGAGGCCGAAGCCCTCGCCGTCGTCGCGCGGGCCGATGCCGACCTGGGCGGTGACGGTGGCGTCCGCCGGAACGGCGATCTTGTCGCGGCCGCCGACGAACTTCATGGCGCCGATGAAGCAGGCCGAATAGCCGGCGGCGAACAGCTGCTCGGGGTTGGTGGCGCCGCCCTTGCCGCCCAGCTCCTTTGGAGCGGCCAGCGCCACCGACAGCAGGCCGTCGTCGCTCTCCGCCTTGCCGTCACGTCCGCCGGTGGCCGTCGCCTTGGCTGTGTAGAGGGTCTTCATTGCGTTCACTCCTTGGAACAGATGGATCGTTTCGATCGGGGAAGCGGGTTGCCGCTTGTTGTCGAAGCGGACTGTCGCGCAAAATCGAATTGCACGCAATGTAATTTATCATGCGCAATTGAATTGCGCGCAATGCATCTCGGGAATGGCGTTCCGGCACGTTTCTCGCAGGGACTGAGAAGGCGCGGCGTCAGGGCGTGCGCCGGTACTCCCAGAGGAAGCTGCCGTTGTGACCGCACCAATAGCCGCTGGCGGCGCGGTTGGGCTCCAGGTCGGGGATGACGACCCCGCCGTCCGCTGCGGCGACCAGGATGAGGCCACCCCCTTCGGCGTCGGGCGTGCCGACGATCAACCGGCCCTGGTCGTCCAACCGCCCGATGCCGGAGAAATTGCATATCCAGCGTCCCGCCGAGGGTTCGGCGCCGCTGACGCTGACGGCGACCGTGCCGTCGCGCAGGGCGATGGCGGCGATGCCGATGAACCCTTCATGGTCGAAGCGCCCCACGTAGCGTCCGGCGGGCGACGAGGGTGCCGCCGGATCGCTGCGGAAGGACAGAACCGCCACGCGCCCGTCATAGGCGCGGCGCAGGCAGGCCGTGTCGGCGCGGCAGGAATCGCGGTCGCGCAGCCACGCCCGTTGGTCGGCCTTCACGGCCGTCCCGGCGGCGCCCTCCTCCGGGCTGGCGCCGGACAGTTGCTCCAGGGCGGCGCGGTAGGACGCGGCCAGCCGCTCGTCCAGCGCGGAGAGCGCCGGGTCGGCGCAGATCGCCTTTTCCGTGGGGGTTGCGGCCTTGGAGCAGGGGAAGCCCGCCGCGCCGGCGGCGGTCGGCAACGCCAGGAGGCCAAGGGCGAGCAGCGCTGGGCGGAGCATGCGGTTTCCCTTCGACGGTCGGACCCCGACTCTGCCGTGGCGGCGGATTGCGGTCAACCCATCCTCCGGGGATGGCCCGGCCCGATGTCTTTCCGCCGGGCCTGAACAGCAGGAGATCCGCGCCTCGCAGCGCTGCAGAAGTCACCGCCGTCACAGCGCTGCGACGAACTCTTTTAACAGCGCTGCGATAACTTGGGTTCGCAAGAGATGATGCGCCGTTTTCTTCCAAGTTGTGCGCTGCATCATAGTAATGGAAGCCATGCGTTATCGGCGCGTTGGCTTTCGCGGCGGCGGTGCCATTATATCCAGGCAGGCAGCACCGCCCCTCCGCCGGCATCGCGCAGGCCCCTTCCACGGCCAGCCGCCGACCCCGGCGCCCGAGCGGCACCGCCAGAGACATTCCCATCGAACCGCGGCCCCCGATGCCGCCATGAGGACAGCCATGAACGCCGATAGCTTCGCGACCCCCCTGTCGTCCACCGAACTGCGCAACATCCGCCGCCAGGCGGAAGCCCTGCGGGCCGCCTACCTGCGCAGCCTGTTCCGCCGTCTGGTTGCGGCCTTCAACCGTCCGGGCACCCCGGCCAACGGCGGTCTGACCGCCGCCCGCTGAGGCGCACCCCGCACCACGGGTTCCCTGCACGCGGCCGGACCGTCCGGCCGCGACTTTTTCGTCCTCCTATGACCATTTCTAGCAAGATTCGTTAAGATTTTGCCGTGTATCATTTTCTAATGATACCCGAAATGGTGATGTGGGACGGGCGTAAAAATGCAGGTTGTAATCGTCGATGACGATCCTTCCACGCTGTTCATCACCAGCGCGGTCATCCGGCGGATCGACGACGCGGAGCCCATCGGCATGGGCAGTCCGCTGGAGGCTCTGGACTGGCTGGCGGTCAACACGCCCGACCTGATCCTGATCGATCATGTCATGCCGGACCTCGACGGCATGGTCGTGCTGGAGCGCATCCGTGCCCAGCGGCATCTCGCCGACGTTCCGGTGGTGATGATCACCGCCGACACGTCGGTGAAGCTGCGGGTGGCCGCCCTTGAAAGCGGCTGCACCGATTTCCTGACCAAACCCATCGTCGTTCCCGAGCTGCTCGCCCGGGCGCAGAACCTTCTGCGCCTGCGGCTGGGCCAGCGGATGATGCGCGACCAGGCCGCCGTGCTGCGCAGCCGGGTGGAGGAGGCGACGGCCCAACTCCGCCAGCAGGCGCAGGAGCTGGTGGCCCGCCTCGCACGCGCCGCCGAATACCGCGACCCGGAAACCGGCCTGCACATCGAGCGGATGGCGAGCTATTCGCGCGTCATCGCCGAAAGCCTCGGGCTCGACCCGGACGACTGCGCCCGGCTGGCCGAGGCCGCGCCGATGCACGACATCGGCAAGATCGGCATTCCCGACGCCATCCTGCTGAAGCCCGGCCGGCTGACCGACAGCGAAATGCAGGTGATGCGCGAGCATCCGGTGATCGGCCACGCCGTGCTGCAGGGAAGCGAGCATCCCCTCATCTGCGAGGCGGCGGAGATCGCGCTGGGCCATCACGAGAAGTACGACGGCACCGGCTATCCCAAGGGTCTGCGGGGGGAGGAGATTCCGCTGGCCTGCCGCATCGTCGCCATCGCCGACGTCTTCGACGCCCTGACCACCGCCCGCCCCTACAAGACGCCCTGGCCGCTCGACACCGCGAAGGCCTACATCGTCGAGCACAGCGGCACCCATTTCGACCCGGTCTGCGTCGACGCCTTCCTGCGCGCCTGGACGTCGGTCCTCGCCATTCACGACGCCCATCCCGACCCGGATTTCACCGGGGCGGACTGCGCCGCGTTCCGCTAGGCGGAGGCCGCGATGCCGGACACCCCCGCTGCCCTTTCCCTGCCCGAACACGGTCACCGGGCCTACGCGTTCCGCTCCAGGGCGCTGGTCTCCGGGGTGTGGATGGCCGCGCTTCTGCTGATCGCGGCAGCCTGGACCGCGGCCTTCTACCTGACGGAGCGCGACCAGCGCGACGCGCTCCAGCGGGCCGAGCGCGACACCGGCAACCTGGCGCACATCATCGCGGAACAGACCACCCGGGCCATCGCCGGCACCGACCGCATCCTGTCCTTCATCGGCTACGACCTGTACCGGCTGGGCAGCCAGAGCCCGCTGTTGCGCGACGTGATGCGGAACGCCACGCTGGATTCGGACCTGCTGCTCCAGCTCGCCTACGCGGACGGCAAGGGCGACCTGATCCAGACCAGCGTGGACAACGCCCCGGCCCGGGTCAACCTGGCCGACCGCGAGCATTTCCGCGTGCACAAGGAAGGAACGGTCGACGGGCTGTTCATCAGCCGTCCCGTCTTCGGGCGGGCGTCGGGCAAATGGTCGATCCAGCTCAGCCGCAAGGTCACCGCCCCGGACGGCGGGTTCGGCGGGATGATCGTCGCCTCGCTGGACCCCTTCTACTTCGGGCGGACCTTCGACAATCTGAATGTGGGCGATGACGGCGTCATCTCCATCATCGGCCGCGACGGCATCCTGCGCGCGCGCAGCGTCATGGACAACCGCATCATTGGATTGGACCTCGGCAAATCGCCGATCCTGCAGGAGGCGGAGGCGAAAACACAAGGCTTCCTGCGTTCGGTCAGTCCCGTCGACGGGGTGGCCCGCCTGACCAGCTTCCGAAGCCTTCAGAATTACCCGCTGATCGTCAGCGCGGGCTTCGGCGAGGCGGAGTTCATGGCGGAGACCTGGGCGCGGCAGCGTGCCTACACCGTCGGGGCGGGCCTGACCACCGCCCTGCTGTTCGTCCTGGCCACGCTGGTGACGCTGCAGAGCCGCGCCCAGGAACGCTCCCACGCCACGCTGGACGAGACGGCCCGGCATCTGCGCGCCAGCAAGACGAAGCTGCGCGACATCGCCGAGACGGCCTCCGACTGGTTCTGGGAGATGGACGCCGACCTGTGCTTCGCCGGCGTCTCCGGCGCCTATGCCGGATCGATCCGCGACCCGGAGCTGTACCGCGGCCGGCGCTGCGAGGAGATCGCCCTGCGCGAGCCCGGCGACGACGTCCATTGGGAGAAGCAGCGCCGGACCCTGGAGGACCGGCAGCCCTTCCGCGATTTCGAATTCGCGGTGCACGGACCGGACGGCGACACCCGCATCTGGTCGCTCAGCGGCAAGCCGGTCTTCGACGACCAGGGCGCCTTCGCGGGCTACCGCGGCTCCGGCTCCGACGTGACGGAGCGGCGGCGGGCGGAACGGTCGCTGACCGACAGCGAGGGGCGCTACCGCGCCATGTTCGCCGCGGTCGGCCAGCCCATCGTGGTGACGGACCAGAACGCCGTGATCACCGGGTTCAACCCGGCGGCGGAAGCGCTTTTCGGCTACCGCGAAGCGGAGATGATCGGGCGCAACGTCAGCGCCCTGATGCCGGACGGGCACGCCGTCAACCACGACCGCCTGTTCCGGGATTACCAGGCCAGCGGCCGCGGCAGCCCGAGCGGCGTGATCCGCGAGGTTCCGGTCCAGCGCGCCGACGGCCGGCTGGTCCCCACCGAGATCGCCCTGTCGAGCTGGCGCGCCGGCGGGCGCGAGCATTTCATCGGCGTCTTCCACGACCTGTCCAAGGCCAAGCAGATCGAGGCCGACCTCCGCCGCGCCCGCGACAGCGCCGAGCACGCCAACCGGATGAAGAGCGAGTTCCTGGCGACCATCAGCCACGAGATCCGCACGCCGATGAACGGCGTGCTGGGCACGCTGACCCTGCTGGACGGCGAAGGGCTGGATGCGGAGGAGCGGCGTCTGGCCGGCGTCGCCCGCCGTTCGGCGGAAAGCCTGCTGCGGCTGCTCGACGACATCCTGGACTTCTCCAAGCTGGAGGCCGGTCGCATCGCCATCGAGGAGGAGACCTGCGCGCCCGGCGACCTCGCGGAGGCGGTGATGGCGGTGTTCCAGCCCTCGGCCGCGGACAAGGGGCTGACCCTGACCTGCCACATGCTGCCCACCGTGCCGGAGGCGGTGGTCACCGATCCGGCCCGCCTGCGGCAGATCCTGTTCAATCTGGTCGGCAACGCGGTGAAGTTCACCAGCGCCGGCCATGTGGCCGTGCGCGCCCGCCGCGGCGCCGACCTGCCGGACGGGCGTTTCCTTCTGGAGTTCGAGGTGGAGGACAGCGGCATCGGCATCGCCGCGGAGTCCCTCCCGTCGCTGTTCGACCGCTTCACCCAGGCCGACAGCTCGATCACCCGCCGCTATGGCGGCACCGGTCTGGGGCTGGCGATCTGCAAGGAGTTGTGCGGGCTGCTCGGCGGCATGATCTCCGTCACCAGCGCGCCGGGCAAGGGAAGCCTGTTCCAGGTCTCGGTCGCCTGCGCGCCGGGCGATCCGGCGGCGCTGCGCCCCGCCGCGGAGGCCCCGCCGGCCGCCCCCCTGCCCCCCTTGCGGGTCCTGGCGGTGGACGACAACGCGGTCAACCGGGACATCGTCCGCGGGCTGCTGGTGCGCGGCGGGCACAGCGTGGTCACCGCCGTCGATGGGGACGAGGCGGTGCGGACCGTGGAGCGGTCGGAGGAGCCCTTCGACGTGGTCCTGATGGACATCCAGATGCCGGGGATGGACGGGCTGACCGCCACCCGCCTGATCCGCGCCCTGCCGGCGCCGCGCAGCGGCGTTCCGGTGATCGCGCTGACCGCCCACGCCTCGGGCAGTTCGCTTCCCGAATGCATGGCGGCGGGCATGGACGGGTTCGTGCCGAAGCCGCTGCGTCCGGCGGCGCTCGATGCGGCGCTCCGCGCGGCCGTCGGCGGCCCCGCTCCCAAGCCGGTCGCCGAGGCGGCTCCGGAAACCACCCCAACCGCGGATCTGCTGGACCGCGAGCAGATGGACAGCGTGGCCGAAGCGCTCGGTCCGGAGTGCTGGTCCGAGGCCGTTCAAGGCTTTTCCCGCACCGCACGGGAACAGGTGGCGCGGATCAGCGCCGCCCTGGCCAGCGGCGAGGAGCACCGCCGCGCCGCCCACACGTTGAAGGGACTGTCCTGGAACGTGGGGGCGAAGCGGCTGGGCGACCTCGCGCTGGCGCTGGAAAAGGCACCGCCCGACGAGGCCCTGGCCCTGGCGGGAAGCCTGGAGGGCGTGCTGAAGGACAGCGTGGAAGCCCTGTCCGAACCCCTGCCCGAACCCCTGTCCGTGCCGTCGTGAGGCTCGGACAGGGGGCTTGGGCCCGTCAGGAGGCCGGCATCTCGCCGGTCACCCAATAGTCCACGCGCTGCTTGTTGTTGGCGATGTAATTGTCGATCGCCTTGTCGTAGGAGCTGTCGTCGGCCTCCAGCATGATCTTCTCCAGATCCTCCAGCGGCAGGTACATCCGGGTCAGGAACTCGGCGACCTTGGGGTGCTCCTGGTAGAAGTTCTTGCGGGCCATGACGTGGACGCGCTCCAGCCCGCCCAGCGAGCCCTTCGGGTCCTCCAGGTAGCGCAGCTTCCACTTGGCGAACATCCAGTGCGGGCTCCAGGCGGTGACGGCGATCCAGTCCTCGCGCCGCTCCGCGCGGCCGAGCGCGGCGGTCATCGCCGCACCGCTGGCCGACACCAGCTCATAGTCATTCAGGCCGTAGTCCTTCAGCGCCTTTTCCGACGCCTGCATCAGGCCCGAACCGGGGTCGATGCCCTGGATCTTGCCCTTCAGCTTCTCGCGGATCTCCGGCTTGGCGAGGTCGGCGATCGTCTTCACCTGATCCTCCGGCACATAGTCCGGCACGGCCCAGCCGAGGCGGGCGCGGGTGTAGAGCATGCCCAGCGGCACGATGTCCTTGCCCACCTTGTCCAGGTAGGAGGCGTGGGTGGTCGGCAGCCAGGACATCATCATGAAGTCGAGGTCGCCCTTGGCGAGCCCCTGATACTGCAGGCCGATGTCGGCCAGCACCAGCTCGACCGGCTGATCCAGCCGTTCCTGGATGAGGCGCTGGGCGAGCTTGGTCACCGCCTCGGCGTCGGACCAGGCGGTCCAGCCGATGCGGACCGGCTTCTTGTCCTCGGCAGCCAGGCTGGCGGAGGACAGGGCGGTGCTGCCGATCACGGCGGCGACGCCGAGGGCCATCATCTTCAGAAACGTGCGTCTCATGCGGAAAATCCTTTGTTTTGTATGGTTTTGGGGATGGCGGTTCATCCCGCTTCCGTGACTCCGTGCGTGGGAGACAGCTGCGCGTCGTCCTTCGGCTGCGCCGCGCGGCGGCGGCTCAGCAGGGAGCGCAAGGCGGACCGGGGGGAGCGTCCCCCCGCGTCCGGGGTTCCGAAACTCTGGGTGATGCGGTCGAGCAGGATCGCCAGGATCACCACGGCCAGCCCGCCCTCGACGCCGAGGCCGATGTCGAGCCGCTGGATGCCGCGCAGCACCTCGTTGCCGACGCCGCCCGCCCCGATCATCGAGGCGATGACGACCATCGACAGCGACAGCATGATCGTCTGGTTGATTCCCGCCATGATCGACGGCAGCGCGGTCGGCATCTGCACTTTGAACAGGAGCTGGCGCGGCGTGCAGCCGAAGGCGAGACCGGCCTCGACCAGCTCGTGCGGGACTTGGCGGATGCCCAGGCTGGTCAGGCGGACGACCGGCGGCATGGCGAAGATGATCGTCGCGATGATCCCCGGCACGCGGCCCAGACCGAACAGCATGGCCGCCGGGATCAGGTAGACGAAGGCCGGCATGGTCTGCATCAGGTCGAGCGCCGGGCGCACCACCGTTTCCACCCGGTCGTTGCGCGCGGCGACGATGCCCAGCGGGACGCCGATGGTCAGGGCGATGGCGGTCGCCGTCAGCACCAGGGCCAGCGTGTCCACCGTCTGGTGCCACATGCCCAGCCCGGCGACGACCAGCAGCGAGGCCGCCGCGAACAGCGCGAAGCGCCAGCCGTTCCGCCACAGCCCGATCAGCACCACGATGGCGGCCAGCGCCACGCCGGGCAGCGAGGTCAGGGCGGCCTGGACGCCGTCGGCGACCGCGCCGACCACGAGGTCGATGCCGTCGAACAGCCATTGCGCGTGGTCCAGGAGGAACAGCACGGCGGCGTCGGCCCAATCGCCGATGGGAAGCTTGAAGTCCATGGTCAGCGCGTCCGTCCAAGGGTTTCCAGATAGGCGGTCTTGGAGATCGCCCCGACATAGGCGCCCTGCCCGTCCACCACCGGCAGCGGGCACGGGGCCGACGCGATGCGCGGCAGAACCTCGTCCATCGGCAGGTCGACGGGAAGCGGCTCGATGCCCGGAAGCAGCGCCTCGTCCAGCGTGGCGGAGCCGTTGTGCCGCTCGATGGCGGTGACCAGCGTCTCCACCGACACCACGCCCTGGAAGCGGCGGCGGCCGTCCTGGACATAGCCGAACTCACGGTCGCGCTCGCGCAGCTGGCGGACGGCGGCGCGCGGGCCCTCGCCGGTGTGGCGGATCAGCGTCACCTGGTCGCGCCGGGCGATGTCGCCCGCCGTCAGGATCTTGGTGACGTCGATGTTGCGGAAGAAGGAGCGGACGTAGTCGTTGGCCGGTTGCTTCAGGATCTCGTCCGGGCGCCCGACCTGGATGATCTGGCCGCCCTCCATAATGGCCAGACGGTCGCCGATGCGGATCGCCTCGTCCAGATCATGGCTGATGAAGACGATGGTGCGCTGCCGTTCGGCCTGGAGGCGCAGCAGCTCGTCCTGCATCTCCGTCCGGATCAGCGGGTCGAGGGCCGAGAAGGCCTCGTCCATCAGCAGGACGGACGGCTCGTTGGCGAGCGCGCGGGCCAGGCCGACGCGCTGCTGCATGCCGCCCGACAGCTCCCGCGGGTAGCTCTCCGCGTAGGCGCCGAGGCCGACCGCGTCCAGCGCCTGCTGCGCCTTGTCGCGCCGCGCCTTCAGGCTTTCCCCGGCGATCTCCAGCCCGAAGGCGGCGTTCTCCCACACCCGCAGGTGCGGCAGCAGGGCGAAGGACTGGAACACCATGCCCAGGTCGCGCCGCCGCAGCTCGGTCAGCTCGGCGCGCGACAGCTTGGTGATGTCCCGGCCGTCGATCCGGATCTCGCCCGCGGTCGGGTCGATCAGCCGGTTGAGCATGCGGACCAGCGTCGATTTGCCGGAGCCCGACAGGCCCATGATGACGAAGATTTCGCCGGCCTCGACCTCGAAACTGGCGTCGAGGACGCCGACGGTCTGGCCGGTCCTTTTAAAGATCTCTTCCTTGGAAAGACCCGCCTTCAGCAGGTCGAGCGCCTGACGTGGGTGGCGCCCGAAAATCCGGGTGACGCCGTTTACGGCAATTTTCGCGGTCATCCGCTGATGCCTCCGCTCTTGGCAAAATGCGTGTGGTTCCGGAGCCCGAACGGGACCGGTCCGTCTTGCAGCCTTCATTGGAAGCAGGGGGAAGCAGGGGCGTGCCGGGGTGGAGAGGCACGCAAGGCAAGGACTTTCGTCCGCACGCCAACAATTTTGACAGCCGCGTCGCGACTGCCTCCCGCCAACCACAGGGAAAGTAAAGTTACATGAGAAAACGCAAAAACAGCGAAGACTCATGAAATTGAAGGCCATATGAACAAGAAAACAGGTCTATCTATGCATGCATACCGATTTCACCTCTGAATCAGACTGGGTTTGTAGGGAAATGCGCACACGGAATGGCGCTCCTGAAGCGCGTTCAAGAGGACAATTCCTGGCCGCCACTGACAAGAGGCTAACAAACTTTAGGAGAGATTTGAAGCCTTTTTATGTCTCGGTTGGATATGGCACCGGATCAATGTCGTTCAAGCGTGGATTTGAAGGCTTATTATCCTAAAACCGCGCCGCGGTTCCTTCCGTTTTCGCCGCTCCGGCATGCGTCCCGCGGCGACCGGCGTGTTGTGGCGAAGGAGCGGTTGCGGCACCATGTCAGACTGTCTTCCGTCTCCGGTCAGCAAGGGGCCCTGATGAGCAACCCGTTCTTCGAAACCTGGACCACGCCCTTCGGCCTGCCGCCCTTCGACCGCATCCAGGCCGAGCATTTTCCGCCCGCCTTCGACCATGGCATGGCGGAGAACATCGCGGAGATCGCGGCGATCACCGGAAACCCCGACGCCCCCACCTTCGCCAACACCATCGAGGCGATGGAGCGCAGCGGGCGCTTCCTGAACCGGGTCGGCGGCGTGTTCTGGAACCTGAACTCCAGCAACACCACCGACGCGCTGGAGACCATCGCCCGCGACTACGCGCCGAAATTCGCCCAGCACTCCATGCGCATCGCGCTGGACCCGGCGCTGTTCGCCCGCGTCGCCGACCTGTACGAGCGGCGCGACACGCTGGGCCTCGCCCCCGACCAGCTGCGTCTTCTGGAGCGCCAGCATCTGGGATTCGTGCGCAGCGGCGCGCTGCTGCCGGCGGACGCCAAGGCGCGGATGACCGCGATCACCGAGCGGCTGGCGACCCTGCACACGCTGTTCGGCCAGAACGTGCTGCACGACGAGAAGGACTGGCAGCTCGTGCTGGAGGAGAGCGACCTCGCCGGCCTGCCGGACTTCGCGCGCAACGCCGCCGCCCAGGCCGCCAAGGAGCGCGGGCAGGAGGGCAAGTACGTCATCACGCTCGCCCGCTCCTCGGTGGAGCCGTTCCTGACCTTCTCGGCCCGCCGCGACCTGCGGCAGGTGGCCTACGAGGCCTGGATCCGCCGCGGCGAGCATGAGGGCGAGCACGACAACCGCCCGCTGATCCGGGAGATCGTCGCGCTGCGCACCGAGCAGGCCAAGCTGATGGGCTACGCCAGCTACGCCGACTTCAAGCTGGACGACAGCATGGCGAAGGACACCTCCGCCGTCGAGCGGCTGCTGCTGCAGGTCTGGGGACCGGCCAAGGAGAAGGCCGCCGCCGAGCGCGCGGAGCTTCAGGACTGCGCCCGGGCGGAGGGCGTGAACGAGCCGATCGCCCCCTGGGACTGGCGCTACTACGCGGAGAAGGTGCGGCAGGCCAAGTACGACATCGACGAAGCGGAGGTGAAGCCCTACTTCGTGCTGGAGAACATGGTGCGCGCGGCCTTCGACACCGCCGGGCGCCTGTTCGGGCTGACCTTCACCGAGCGCCCCGACCTGCCCGTCTATCACCCGGACGTCCGCGTCTACGAGGTGACGGAGAAGGACGGACGCCATGTCGGCATTTTCCTGCACGACAACTTCGCCCGGCCGTCCAAGCGCTCCGGCGCCTGGATGAGCAGCTACCGCGACCAGGAGAACTTCGACGGGGCGGTGTCGCCGATCATCGTCAACAACAACAACTTCTCGAAGGGCGAGCCGACGCTGCTCAGCTTCGACGACGCCGAGACGCTGTTCCACGAGTTCGGCCATTTCCTGCACGGCTGCCTCAGCAACGTCCGCTACCCGAGCCAGTCCGGCACCTCGGTGCGCCGCGACTTCGTGGAGCTGCCCTCCCAGATCTACGAGCACTGGCTGGCGGTTCCGGAAACGCTGTCCACCTACGCCCGCCATCACCAGACCGGGGAGCCGATTCCGCAGGACCTGCTGCGCCGCCTGCTCGCCGCCCGCAACTTCAACCAGGGCTTCGGCACGGTGGAGTACACCGCGGCGGCGCTGCTCGATCTGGAGTTCCACACCCGCGGCGACGCCGCCGACACCGACGTGGCCGCCTTCGAGCGGTCGGTGCTGGACAAGATCGGCATGCCGGCGGAGATCGCCGTGCGCCACCGCCCGACCCACTTCCAGCACCTGTTCGCCGGCAGCGGCTACGCCGCCGGCTATTACGCCTATCTGTGGGCCGAGGTGCTCGACGCCGACGGGTTCGAGGCGTTCCTGGAGACGGGAAACCCCTTCGACCCGGACCTTGCGGCGAAGCTGAAGACGATCTATTCGTCGGGCGACACCCGCGACCCGATGGAGCTCTACACCGCCTTCCGCGGACGCGAGCCGCGCATCGAGGCGCTTCTCAAGCACCGGGGCCTGACCCAATCGCTCGGGGACGCCTGACGCACCGCCCATCGGCGCCGCAGACCCATTGACGAGGACAAGGGACGGGGGACCGGGCCGGACGCCCTTCCCCGCCCTGTGAGGATTCTGATGGCTGTTTCTCTTCTCGACCCCGCCCGCTACCGCCGCATGCCCTGGAAGAACGGCGGCGGGACGACCACCGAAATCGCCCTCCAGGAGTTGCCCGGCGCCGCCGGCCGCTTCCTGTGGCGGGTCAGCATCGCCGACGTGGCGGAGGCCGGTCCCTTCTCCGCCTTCACCGGCTACGAGCGGCTGATCGCCGTGGTCGAGGGCGCCGGCATGCGGCTGACCGTGGACGGCGTGCCGGCGACCGTGACCAACCGCGCCGCCGCCTTCCGATTCTCCGGCGACGCCACGGTGGACTGCGCCCTGCTGGACGGGCCGATCCGCGACTTCAACCTGATTTTCGACCGCGAGCGGGCCGACGCCCGCCTCGACATCCTGCCGGCCGACACGGTTGCGGACATCCCGGCCGGCGGCGTGGCGCTGGTCCATGCCCTGGAGGGCGAGGTGATCCTGCGCAGCGGGGACAGCGTGGCGCGGGTGTCGCCGGGCTGGACCGCCCGTCTGGACGCCGCCGCCACGCTGGAGACCGGGCCGGGCGCCTGCGCCGTCCTCGCCCGCGTCGCGGCGCGCGGGTAAGGGTCCCGGAACGCGGGGCTACGGCGCCTTCCGGCAGGTCATCTCCGGAGCGCCGTAGCCCCAGGTCACCCGCGCTTCGCCCTGATGCTCCCAGAAGCTCTCGTTGCGGCCCCGGTAGCGGGCGCCGGACGCCGCCGGCTGCCCGACCATCAGCGACACGGCGTCGCCGCGCTCGGCGATCATCGTCGGCGGGTCGGTCTCGAAGAAGGTGACGGTCAGCTCGTTGGCCGGCTGGCCGTCGCAGGCGAAGCGGACCGGACCGATGGCGGGCACCAGCCGGTATCTGGCCTGAAGCGCGGCGATGCGCAGGCGGTACTGCTCCGCCACGCAGGCCCGGCGGTCGTCCGCCTTCCAGCAGTCGTTCCGGCCCTTGATCCACCCGCGCTGCTCCGCCTTGAGGGTCGGGGGATGCTCGTTCGCCGCCTTGGCGGCCGCCGCGTCATAGACCCCGGCCAGCCTGCGGTCGAGCGCCGACAGGCCGGCGTCGGTGCAGACCATGTGCTCGATGCTGCGCTTTTCCACCCCCGCGCAGGAGAAGGAGGGGCCGGCGGGTTCGGCGGCAAGGGCACTGCCGCCGACGGCCGATGCCGCCGTCACGAGGAAAAGCCACACTCTGTTGCGACGCGCGCGCATCGGGTCTCTCCCCCTCCGTTTCCCTGGGCCCGGACAGAATGCCGCGTTCCGCGCCCCGGCAGAAGACACGCCTTCGCCGCCCCTCGACGCTGTTACCGAGCGTTACAAATCTAATCCCTTCTGGACATATTCTGCGCGCGGCGCCGTGATAGCGTCCCGCCGGGATCAGGGCCGGGCCATCGGCACCCCTCCCGACGCGACTTTCCGGACGACGCCCGCAGGCGATGAAGGACCCGATGGATTTGGACACCCCCCTGAAACCGCCGCCCGTCCCCGGGCCGGACAGTCCCGCCACGGCAGCGCCGGACGCCCGCCGGGACCGGACGACGCCCGAGGCCCAGCGGACCGACGCGCCCAGGCGCCGCTCGGTCCTGGGCCGGGTGCTGGCGTGGCTGGTCGTGCTGGCGCTGATCGGTGGCGGAGTCTGGTGGTTCGCCTTCCGCCCGGCGCCGGAGATGGCGGCGCGCGGCGGCCCCGGCGGGTTCCGGCCCGGCATGCCGAGCGCGGCGCCGGTGGTGACCGCCAAGGTCGAGAAGGGCGACATGCCGATCCGGCTCAACGGGCTGGGCACCGTCTCCTCGCTCGCCACCGTCACGGTGCGCCCGCAGGTCGGCGGCCAGCTCACCCAGGTCGCCTTCACCGAGGGGCAGGCCGTGCAGAAGGGCGACTTCCTGGCCGAGGTGGACCCGCGCCCCTTCCAGCTCGCCGTCGAGCAGGCGGAGGCCCAGCTTCTGCGCGACCAGGCTCTGCTGAAGAACGCGCGGCTGGACCTGGAGCGCTACCGGCTGCTGGTCAAGCAGGACTCCATCGCCAAGCAGCAGCGCGACACCCAGGAATCACTGGTCCAGCAGTATGAGGGCACGGTGAAGGCCGATCAGGTGGCGGTGGAGAACGCCAAGCTGAACCTGTCCTACACCCGCATCACCGCCCCCGTCTCGGGGCGCGCCGGGCTGCGGCTGGTCGATCCGGGTAACTACGTCACGGCGGGCGAGGCGGGCGGCATCGTCGTCATCACCCAGGTGCAGCCGATCTCCGTCCTGTTCACCCTGCCGGAGGACAACATCCCGGCGATCATGGCGCGGCTGCGCGGCGGGGCGACCCTGCCGGTGACCGCCTATGACCGGACGCGCGACCGCGTGCTGGCGACCGGGACGCTGACCACGGTGGACAACCAGATCGACGTGACCACCGGCACGGTGAAGCTGCGCGCCCAGTTCGACAACGCCGACCAGTCGCTGTTCCCCAACCAGTTCGTCAACGTCCAGCTTCTGGTGGACACGCTGGCCGGCGTCCCGATGGTGCCGGTGGCGGCGGTGCAGCGCGGGGCGCCCGGCACCTACGTCTATGTGGTGAACGGCGAGGACAGCACGGCCTCGGTCCGCCCGGTGACGCTGGGCGCCAGCGACGGGGCGAAGACCGTCATCACCCAGGGGGTGCAGCCCGGCGAGACGGTGGTGATCCAGGGCGCCGACCGGCTGCGCGAGGGCGCCAAGGTGGCGGCGACCGACGGCTCGGCCCCGTCGGCGGCTCCCACCCCGTCCAGCGAGGGGCCGCGCCCGCAGCACCGCCCCCAGCGCAACGCGTCGTAACGCGCGTCCCTGCCGCCATGAACATCTCCCATCCCTTCGTCGTCCGTCCGGTCGCCACCTCGCTGCTGATGCTGGCGATCCTGCTGGTGGGGGCAGTGTCCTACCGCTTCCTGCCGCTGTCGGCGCTGCCGGCGGTGGAATACCCGACGATCCAGGTCCAGACCTTCTTCCCCGGCGCCAGCCCGGAGGTGATGACCTCGTCGGTCACCGCCCCGCTGGAGCGCCAGCTCGGCCAGATGCCGGGGCTGGTCCAGATGTCCTCGGTCAGCGCCGCCGGGGCGTCGGTCATCACGCTCCAGTTCGGGCTGGAACTCAGCATCGACATCGCGGAGCAGGAGGTGCAGGCGGCCATCAACGCCGCCGGGAACCTGCTGCCTTCCGACCTGCCCGCCCCGCCGATCTACGCCAAGGTCAACCCGGCGGACGCGCCGATCCTGACGCTGGCCCTGACGTCGAAGACGCTGCCGCTGACCCAGGTGCAGGATCTGGCCGACAGCCGCTTCGCGCAGAAGCTGTCGCAGCTTCCCGGCGTCGGTCTGGTCAGCCTCAGCGGCGGGCATCGGCCGGCGGTGCGCATCCGCGCCAACGTCCAGGCGCTGGCCGCCTACGGGCTGAACATCGACGACCTGCGCAGCACCATCAACACGGCCAACATCAACTCGCCCAAGGGCACCATCGACGGGCCGACCCGCAACTACACCATCAACGCCAACGACCAGCTCCGCCGGGCCGACGAGTACAAGGACCTCGTCGTCGCCTACCGCAACGGCGCCCCGGTCCGCCTGTCCGACGTGGCCGACGTGCTGGACAGCGCCGAGAACACCCGGCTGGGCGCCTGGATGAACGACACGCCGGCCATCCTCCTGAACATCCAGCGCCAGCCCGGCGCCAACGTGATCGAGGTGGTGGACCGGGTGAAGGAGATGCTGCCCAACCTGACCGCCGCCCTGCCCGGTTCCGTCGACGTGGCCGTGCTGACCGACCGCACCGTGACCATCCGCGCCTCCGTCGAGGACGTGCAGATGGAGATGATGGTCGCCATGGGGCTGGTCGTCCTGGTGATCTTCCTGTTCCTGCGCAACATCCCGGCGACGATCATCCCCAGCCTGTCGGTGCCGCTGTCGCTGGTCGGCACCTTCGCGGTGATGTATCTGGCGGGCTTCAGCCTGAACAACCTCTCGCTGATGGCGCTGACCGTCGCGACCGGCTTCGTCGTCGACGACGCCATCGTGATGATTGAGAACATCGCCCGCCATGTGGAGCGCGGCGAATCCCCGCTCCAGGCCGCGCTGAAGGGGTCGAAGCAGATCGGCTTCACCATCGTGTCGCTGACCGTTTCGCTGATCGCGGTGCTGATCCCGCTGTTGTTCATGGGCGACGTGGTCGGCCGGCTGTTCCGCGAGTTCGCCATCACGCTGGCCGTCACCATCCTGATCTCCGCCGTCGTCTCGCTGACGCTGGTGCCGATGCTCTGCGCCAAGCTGCTGCGCCACCGCGAGCCGCGCGAGATGTCCGCCATCGCGCGGCGCAGCGAGGCGTGGTTCGACGCGGTGATCGCCGGTTACGCCCGCACGCTGCGCTGGGTGCTGGACCGCCAGGGCGCGACGCTGCTGGTCGCAGTGGGGACGCTGGCGCTGACGGTGGTGCTCTACACCGCCATTCCCAAGGGCTTCTTCCCGGCGCAGGACACCGGCCTGATCCAGGGCGTGACGGAGGCCACCCAGTCCGTCTCCTACGCCGCCATGGCGGAGCGGCAGCGGGCGCTGGCGGTGGAGGTGCTGAAGGACCCCGACGTGGTCAGCCTGTCCTCCTTCATCGGGGTGGACGGCAGCAACACCACGATGAACAGCGGGCGCCTCCTCATCAACCTGAAGCCGAAGGAGCAGCGGACGGACCATGTGGCCGACATCATCCGCCGCATCCGCCACAACACCGCGCAGGTGCCCGGAATCGAGCTGTTCATGCAGCCGGTGCAGGACCTGACCATCGACGCCACGGTCAGCCGCACCCAGTACCAGTTCGTGCTGGAGGACGCCAATCCCGAGGAGCTGCGCGTCTGGGCGCCGAGGCTGATCGACCGGCTGGCCGCAGTTCCGGAGATCACCGACGTCACCAGCAACCTTCAGGAGAAGGGGCTGTCGGCCGCCATCACCATCGACCGCGACACCGCCGCGCGCTACGGCGTCACCACGGCGGCCATCGACAACGCGCTGTACGACGCCTTCGGCCAGCGCATCGTCTCCACCATCTTCACCCAGGCCAACCAGTTCCGCGTGATCCTGGAAGCCGACCCGGACCGCATGACGGTGGACCAGCTTCTCACCTCCATTCATCTGCCCTCGGCGGGCGGCGGGCAGGTGCCGCTGGCCGCCTTCGCGCGGATGGAGGTGCGCAACGCGCCGCTCCAGATCAACCATTTCGGGCAGTTCCCGGCGGTCACCGTCTCCTTCAACCTCGCGCCGGGGGTCTCGCTGGGCGCCGCGGTCAAGGCCATCGAGGCGGCGGAGCAGGAGCTCGGCCTGCCGGCCAGCGTGCTGACCCGCTTCCAGGGCGCGGCTCTGGCCTTCCAGGCGTCGCTGGGCAACCAGCTCCTGCTGATCCTGGCCGCCATCGTCACGATGTACATCGTGCTGGGCGTCCTCTACGAGAGCTACATCCACCCGATCACGATCCTCTCCACCCTGCCCTCGGCCGGGGTGGGGGCGCTGATCGCGCTGATGCTGGCCGGGCACGACCTGGACATCATCGCCATCATCGGCATCATCCTGCTGATCGGCATCGTGAAGAAGAACGCGATCATGATGATCGACTTCGCGCTCGACGCCGAGCGGGAGGAGGGCAAGCCCCCGCGCGAGGCCATCTATCAGGCCTGCCTGCTGCGCTTCCGCCCGATCCTGATGACGACCATGGCGGCGCTGCTCGGCGCCCTGCCGCTGATGCTCGGCACCGGCACGGGATCGGAGCTGCGCCAGCCCATGGGCGTGTCCATCGTCGGCGGGCTGATCCTCAGCCAGCTTCTCACCCTCTACACCACCCCGGTCATCTATTTGGCCTTCGACCGGCTGGCAGCAAAGCTGCGCGGGCGCCCCGACGGGCAGACGGAAGGGGCCGCGCGATGAGCTGGGCGGCCAACCTGTCGGCGCCCTTCATCCGGCGGCCGGTGGCGACGACGCTGCTGACGCTCGGGCTGGCGCTGGCCGGGGCGCTGGGCTTCCTGGGGCTGCCGGTGTCGCCGCTGCCGCAGGTGGACTTCCCGACCATCTCGGTCACCGCCTCGATGCCCGGCGCCAGCCCGGAGACGATGGCGGCCAGCGTCGCGACACCGCTGGAGCGGCATCTGGCGCAGATCGCCGACGTGACGGAGATGACCTCCTCCAGCTCCGCCGGATCGACGCGCATCACGCTGCAGTTCGGGCTGAACCGCGACATCGACGGCGCGGGACGGGAGGTGCAGGCGGCCATCAACGCCGCCCGCGCCGACCTGCCGTCCAGCCTGAGGAGCAACCCGACCTACCGCAAGGTCAACCCCGCCGACGCCCCGATCATGATCCTGACCATGACCTCGGCGACGCTCAGCCAGGGGCAGCTCTACGATTCCGCGGCGACCGTGCTGCAGCAGAAACTGTCCCAGGTGGAGGGCGTCGGGCAGGTGACCATCGGCGGCAGCTCGCTGCCCGCCGTGCGGGTGGAGCTGAACCCCCGCGCCCTGTTCCAGTACGGCATCGGGCTGGAGGACGTGCGCGCCGCCATCGCGTCGGCCAACGCCAACGCCCCCAAGGGCGCCGTCGAGGACGGGGAGCTGCGCTTCCAGATCTACACCAACGACCAGGCCCGCAAGGCGGAGGAATACCGGTCCCTGGTCATCGCCTACCGCAACGGGGCGGCGGTCCGCCTGTCGGACGTGGCCGAGGTGTCGGACAGCGTGGAGGATCTGCGCAACGCCGGCATCACCAACGGCAAGCCGTCGGTCCTGCTGATGCTGAACCGCCAGCCGGCGGCCAACATCATCGAGACGGTGGACCGGGTGAAGGCCATGCTGCCGGAGCTTCGCGCCTCCATCCCCGCCGACATCGACCTGTCGGTCTCCAGCGACCGCACCACGACCATCCGCGCCTCGCTGGCCGAGGTGGAGCACACGCTGATCATCGCCGTCGGGCTCGTGGTGATGGTGGTGTTCCTGTTCCTGCGCAACGCGCGGGCGGCGCTGATCCCCAGCGTGGTGGTGCCGGTGTCGCTGGTCGCCACATTCGGCGCCATGTATCTGCTGGGCTACAGCCTGAACAACCTGTCGCTGATGGCGCTGACCATCGCCACCGGCTTCGTGGTGGACGACGCCATCGTCGTGCTGGAGAACATCGCCCGCCACATCGAGAACGGGATGTCGCGCACCCAGGCGGCGCTGCGCGGCGCGCGGGAGGTCGGCTTCACCGTCCTGTCGATGAGCGTGTCGCTGGTGGCCGTCTTCATCCCGATCCTGCTGATGGGCGGCATCGTCGGGCGGCTGTTCCGCGAATTCGCGCTGACCCTGTCCATCGCCATCCTGGTCTCGATGGTCATCAGCCTGACCACCACGCCGATGATGTGCGCCGTCCTGCTGCGCGAGCCGCGCAAGGCCAGGGAGCCGGGCCGCGCGGTGGCCGCCCTGCGCCGCTTCGGCGCCCGGATCGGCGGCGGCACGCTGCGCCTGTACGACCGCACGCTGACGGCGGCGCTCGACAACAGCCTGCTGACCATGGTGGTCTTCGCGGCGACGGTGGCGCTCAGCGTCCATCTCTTCACGATCATCCCCAAGGGCTTCTTCCCGCAGCAGGACACCGGCCGGCTGATTGGCTTCGTCGTGGCGGACCAGAG
Source organism: Azospirillum formosense (assembly GCF_040500525.1). Lineage (NCBI taxonomy): Bacteria > Pseudomonadati > Pseudomonadota > Alphaproteobacteria > Rhodospirillales > Azospirillaceae > Azospirillum > Azospirillum formosense. The sequence continues at coordinate 21,818 of NZ_CP159404.1, forward strand.
CACCTCCTTCACGCTGATGAAGGAGAAGATGGAGCGCTTCGTGGCGCTGGTGCAGGCCGACCCGGCGGTGGACACGGTGGTCGGCTACACCGGCGGCAGCCGGACCAACAGCGGCTTCATGTCCGTCTCGCTGAAGCCGCTGGCGCAGCGCGACGTCACGGCCGACGCGGTGATCGCCCGGCTGCGCGGCCAGCTGACCCAGGTTCCCGGCGCCAACCTGTACCTGTCGGTCATGCAGGACTTGCGCGCGGGCGGGCGGCAGTCCAACGCCAATTACCAGTTCACGCTTCAGGGCGACACGCTGGACGAGCTGCAGACCTGGGCGCCCCGCCTGACCCAGGCGCTCCAGCAGGTGCCGGAACTGACGGAGGTGAACTCCGACCAGCAGCAACGCGGTCTGGCGCTGGAGGTGACGGTGGACCGCGACGCCGCGGCGCGGCTGGGCCTGTCCTTCAACCAGATCAACAACACGCTCTACGACGCCTTCGGCCAGCGCTCCGCCTCGACCATCTACAACCCGCTGAACCAGTACCGCGTGATCATGGAGGTCGCCCCCCGGTACCGCGAGGACCCGGAGATGATGAAGGACATCCTCATCAGCAAATCCGGCGGGGCGGTCAGCGGAACGCAGGCGACCAGCGCCATCGCCGGCGCGGCCACGGCCGACACCGAGGCCGCGCGCAACCAGCGCATCAACCAGATCGCCGCCACCGGCCGCACCGCCGCCTCCACCGGATCGGCGCTCAGCACGGGGGTGGAGACGATGATCCCGCTCTCGGCCATCGCCCGCGTCTCGCTGGAGAACACGCCGCTGTCGGTGAATCACCAGGGGCCGTTCGTCGCCACCACCATCTCCTTCAACCTCGCCCCCGGTATCTCGCTGGGCGAGGGGCTGGCCGTCATCCGCCACACCATGGACCGGATCGGCGTGCCGACGACCATCCAGGGCAGCTTCCAGGGCACCGCGCGCGTGTTCCAGCAGTCCATCGGCGACCAGCCGGTGCTGATCCTGGCGGCGCTGCTGGCCGTCTACATCGTGCTGGGCGTGCTCTACGAGAGCTACATCCACCCGCTGACCATCCTGTCCACCCTGCCCTCCGCCGGGGTGGGGGCGCTGGTCGCGCTGATGGCGCTGGACAAGGAGCTGAGCATCATCGCGCTGATCGGCGTCATCCTGTTGATCGGCATCGTCAAGAAGAACGCGATCATGATGATCGACGTGGCGCTGGAGGCGGAGCGGAGCGAGGGGTTGGACCCGCGCACCGCGATCCACCGCGCCTGCCTGCTGCGCTTCCGCCCGATCATGATGACCACGGTCGCCGCCCTGCTGGGCGCCCTGCCGCTGGCGCTCGGCTCGGGCGACGGGGCGGAGCTGCGCCAGCCGCTGGGCATCGCCATCGTCGGCGGGCTGGTCGTCAGCCAAATGCTGACCCTCTACACGACGCCGGTCACCTACCTGTACCTCGACCGCTTCCGGCTGTGGTGCCGGCGGCGCTGGCGGCGCCCCGAGGCCAAACCATGCTGATCGCCGCAACCATCAAGTCCCTCTCCCGTCCCGGGAGAGGGTGCCCGCGACAGCGGGCGGGTGAGGGTCGCGCGAGGATCATGGCGCTGATTCTCGGCGGCACCCTCGCCCTTCCCACGCCTGTGGCGCGGGCCCCTTCCCTCTCCCGGGGCGGGAGAGGGAAATTGACGTGCGGATGGACCTGACATGACGACGATCTTCGGGCGGCGCGCCCGTCTTCTGGGCACGGCGCTCGGCACCATCACCCTGCTGTCGGCCTGCGCGGTGGGGCCGGACTACGAGCGGCCGTCCGCCGCCGTTCCGCCGGCCTACAAGGAGGCGGCCTTCAAGGACAGCGGCGTCGCCCCCGTGGCCTTCGCTCCCCCCGTCCCGCGCGAGGACGGCTGGCGCCCCGCGACCCCCGGACAAGCGGAGGCCGGACCCTGGTGGACGGTCTTCAACGATCCGGTGCTGGATGGGCTGATGCGCCGGGTCGAGGTGGACAACCAGAGCCTGAAGGCGGCGGAGGCCGCCTACCGGCAGGCCAAGGCCCTGTCGGACCAGGCGCGTTCCGGATTCTTCCCGATCCTGTCGGTCAACGGCGGCGCCGACCGGGCGGGACGCGTCGGGTCGGGCAACCGCAGCACATCCGGCGCCGTCTCCGGCACGGCGGCCAGCCGGAGCGGAACCCCGGTCACCACCTACGACGCCGGGGTGGGGGCGAGCTGGGCGCCGGACCTGTGGGGCCGCATCCGCCGCTCGGTGGAAAGCAACGACGCCAACCTCCAGGCCAGCGCCGCCGACCTCGCCGCCGCCCGCCTGTCGGCGCAGGCGCAGCTGGCCACCGCCTACGTCCAGTTCCGCGTGGCGGACGAGCGCAAGGCGCTGCTGGAGCGGGCCATCGCCGCCTACCGTCAGTCGCTGGAGATCGCCCGCAACCGCCACGCCGTGGGCACGGCGACCCTGGCCGACGTCTTCACCGCGGAAACCCAGGTCCGCTCCACCGAGTCGCAGCTCGTGGCGCTGGGCGTGCAGCGCGCCCAGTTCGAGCACGCCATGGCGGTTCTGGTCGGGCAGCCGCCCGCCGCCTTTGCTCTGGCCCCGGCGCCGCTGACCGCCGCAGTTCCGGCGATCCCGCCCGGCGTGCCTTCCGCCCTGCTGGAACGCCGGCCGGACATCGCGGCGGCGGAGCGGCAGATGGCCCAGGCCAACGCCCAGATCGGCATCGCGGAGTCGGCCTGGTACCCCGACGTGGTGCTGTCCGGCTCCCTCACCAACAGCGCGACGATCCTGCCGCGGCTGCTGCAGGCGCCCACGGCGATCTGGGCGGTCGGGGCGCAGGTCGCCCAGACCCTGTTCGACGGCGGCACGCGGACGGCCGAGGTCGAGCTGCGCCGCGCCGTCTTCGACCAGACCGTGGCGCAGTACCGCCAGACCGTGCTGACCGCCTTCCAGGAGGTCGAGGACCAGCTCGCCGCCCAGCGCATCCTGGCCCGGCAGGCCGCCGTGCAGGACGACGCGGTGCGGCTGGCGCGCGAGGCGGAGCGGCTGACACTGAACCAGTACCGGGCCGGCACCCTGCCCTACAGCAGCGTCCTGACCGCCCAGACCGCCGCCCTGTCGGACGAGGAAAGCGCCCTCTCGGTGCGGCAGAGCCGCCTGCTGGCGGCGGTGTCGCTGCTCCAGGCGTTGGGGGGCGCTCCGCCGAATTTTTAATCCGGGGAAAGGCCGGGCTACCCCTTCGGACTCTGCATCGGAAGTGGTGCGGGAAGGAGGCGGCCAGTCCTTTGAAAAAACGGGTAAAATCCGCGCGTTTTCTGACGCTGGGGGCGGTGACGGGGCTATCCCGCTGGACGGGCTAGCCCGCAATTTCAGTAACGGCACCGGGAACTTGGGATTTATCTGAGTCCCGTGCGTTCAACCCCAAAGAAAAGCAGGCGCAGCATGATCCTCGATGCTCGCTCGGTGTCCTCGGGCACCAACCTTGACGCGGACCTCTGCATCGTCGGCGCCGGCGCCGCCGGGCTCGCCATAGCCCGTGCCTTGGCCGGGTCGCGCTGGAAGATCGTCCTTCTGGAAAGCGGCGGGCTCGACCCCGACGGCCACACCCAGTCGCTCTACGCCGGAGAGAATCTCGGCCTTCCCTACGAGCGCCTGTCGACCGCGCGCAGCCGCTATTTCGGCGGCAGCACGAACTGCTGGGGCGGCTTCTGCCGGCCCTTCGAGCCGATCGACATGGAGGCGCGGCCCTGGGTGCCGAACAGCGGCTGGCCCTTCGGGCCGGAGACATTGGCCCCCTACTACGCCCGCGCCCACAGCCACCTGAACCTGCCGTCGAACATCTACGACAACGGCCATTGGGAACGGACCCTGGCGCCGGACGGGATCGAGCTTCTGCCGGTCGAGGGCGGCGCCCTGGAGAACCGGATCGCCCAGATCAGCGACCAGCCGCGCGTCGGCGTGACCTCCGTCGACGAGATCGTCCAGGCCGCGAACATCGCCTGCTACCTGAACGCCAACGTCACCGAATTCGAGACCAACGACACCGCCACGGTGGTCGAGCGGGTGCGCTGCGCCGCCCTCAGCGGCGCCCGCTTCACGGTCACCGCGCGGCAGTTCGTCCTGTGCTGCGGCGGCATCGAGAACGCCCGCCTGCTGCTGCTGTCCAACCGGGTGCAGAGCGCCGGGCTGGGCAACGGCCACGATCTGGTCGGCCGCTACTTCACCGACCACCCGCGCATCAAGGCCGGCTCGGTCCGCCTGACCGATCAGGCGCGGCACCGCCGCCTCTACGACATGACGCTGACGCTGTCGCGGCGCCGGTTGAACGCCAAGCACCTGCCCGTCTCCGCCTCTCTGTCGCCCACGGTGGAGACGCAGCGCCGGCTGGGGCTGATGAACTCGCGCAGCTATCTGGTGGCGCAGTATCACGGCGAGGCGACCGCCGGGGTGCGGGCGCTGCACGACCTGCGCATGCTGATGTCCGACCGCCGCAAGTTCGGCCACGCCGAGGGCGACCTGCGCGCCCTGCTGCGCGAGGCGGTGCCGCAGATCGCGCTGCATCTGCCGAATCTCGCCTACGCCATGTTCGACAATGTGGTGAACCCGGCCTGGGTGAGGCGCAGCTTCCTGCTGGAGACCATCGTCGAGCCGGTGCCCAACCCCGACAGCCGCGTCACCCTGGCGGCGGAGCGCGACGCGCTGGGCCTCAACCGGGCCGACACGGTCTGGCGCCTGACCGAGCAGGACCGCGACAACTTCCTGCGCACCAACGAGCTGGTGCGGACGGAGCTGACCCGCAACGGGCTGATCACGGTGACCGAGCCCGACCCGCAGGAGGCCGCCGAGCGCGCCTGGGCCGAACGCATCTCGTGGTGCTGGCACCATATGGGCACCACCCGCATGCACGACGACCCGAAGCAGGGCGTGGTGGACGCGCGCTGCAAGGTGCACGGGATGCACAACCTGTACATCGGCGGCAGCTCGGTCTTCCCCAGCATGGGCTGCGACCACCCGACCATCAACCTCGTGGCGCTGGCCTTCCGCCTCGCCGAGGAGGTGTCGGCCCAGCTGCAGCACGACCGCGCCGTCACGCTGGAGGGCCAGCAGGCGGCGTGACCCACCGGTCCGGCACGGGCTGGGAGCATTCTTCCCGCCCGCAATCCCCATTCCCGGCCCCAATCCCGGTTGACCGAGAAATCAACTCAACTACTCTGGAGCCAAGAAGGGTCCAAGGGACAAGGGACGTTGGGGACGGGTATGGCGGACGATATCGGGACGGGAAATCCGGACCTCATGCTGCGCTTTCAGGCCATGCTGGACACGGTGCCGGACGGGATCGTCATCATCGACGCCGGAGGGCGCATCCAGACCTTCAACCCGGCCTGCGAGCGGCTGTTCGGCTGGACGGCGGCCGAGGTCATCGGCCACAACGTCAAAATGCTGATGCCGCCGCCCTACCGGGAGGAGCATGACGGCTATCTGGAGCGTTACCAGCGGACGGGGGAGCGCCGGATCATCGGCATCGGGCGCGAGGTCACCGGCCTGCGCCGCGACGGCACCACCTTCCCGATGGAGCTGTCGGTCGGCGAGGCTTGGCGGGAGGCCGGCGGCGGCGGGGTCTACATCGGCATCATCCGCGACATCAGCGAGCGTAAGCGGGCCGAAACCGCCCTGCGGGAGCGCGAGGCCCGCCTGACCTCCATCCTGGAGACGGTGCCCGAGGCGATCATCGTCATCAGCGAGCGCGGGCTGATCGAGTCCTTCAGCCCGGCGGCGGAGCGGCTGTTCGGCTACGCCGCCGCCGAGGTGACGGGGCGGAACGTCAGCATGCTGATGCCCTCCCCCTACCGGGAGCAGCACGACCGTTACATGGACCATTACCTGACCACCGGCGAGCGCCGGATCATCGGCATCGGGCGGGTGGTCTCCGGCCTGCGCCGCGACGGCTCGGTCTTCCCCATGGAACTGGCGGTGGGCGAGGTGCAGCTGGCCGGGCACCGCTGCTTCACCGGCTTCATCCGCGACCTGACCGAGCGGCAGGCCACCGAGAAGCGCCTGCAGGAGCTTCAGGCCGAGCTTCTGCACGTCAGCCGGGTCAGCGCCATGGGCCAGATGGCCTCGACCCTGGCGCACGAGCTGAACCAGCCGCTGACCGCCGTCATCAACTACGCCAAGGCGGTGAAGCGCCTGCTCGACCGTCCGGACGGGGCGGACAAGGCGCGCGAGACGATGGACAAGGCCACCGCCCAGGCCGCCCGCGCCGGCCAGATCATCCGCCGCCTGCGCAACTTCATCGAGAAGGGCCAGACCGAGCACACGGTGGAAAGCATCGGCAAGGTCGTGGAGGAGGCCAGCGCCCTCGCCCTGGTCGGCGCCAAGGAGCGCGGCGTCCATGTCCGGCTGGAGATGAGCGGCGACGAGCGGCCGGTGCTGATCGACAAGATCCAGATCCAGCAGGTCGTCCTCAACCTCGTCCGAAACGCCATCGAGGCCATGGCCGAGTCGGAGATTCGGGAATTGACGGTCGCCACCGGTCCCGATCCGGAGTCGGCGGCGCTGATGCGCGTCACCGTCCGCGACACCGGCCCCGGCCTCAACGAGACCGTCCTGGCCCAGCTCTTCCAGCCCTTCGTCACCACCAAGGAGAAGGGGATGGGGCTCGGCCTGTCGATCTGCCGGTCGATCATCGAGGCCCATGGCGGCCGCCTGTGGTTGGAACCGGGGGATGGAGGGGCCACCTTTGCCTTCACCGTGCCGGTTGCCGGAGAGGATGATGCGCCCTGAGTCCCCATTGCCGCCCGAAACTCCCCCGTCGGACATGACGGTCTTCGTCCTGGACGACGACGAGGCGGTGCGCGATTCCGTCGTGATCCTGCTGGAATGCGAGGGCTTCCGGGTCGAGAGCTTCGAATCCCCCCTCGCCTTCCTGGAGTCGGACGCGCCGTCGCGCCCCGGCTGCCTGCTGGTCGATGTGCGGATGCCGCAGATGAGCGGGCTCGACGTGCAGGAGCGTCTGGTCCAGGAGGGGCGCGGCCTGCCGGTGATCGTCATGACCGGCCACGCCGACGTGCCCCTGGCGGTGCGGGCCATGAAGGCCGGGGCCGTCGACTTCGTGGAGAAGCCCTTCGACGAGCAGGCGCTGATCGGCAGCGTGAAGGCCGCCCTGGCCCGCGCGGTTCCGCTCACGGCCCCGCCGGCCGCCCAGGCGCCGACTCCGGCGCCGGCTGCTCCCGCCGTCTCCCCGGAGGTGCTGGAGCGGCTGGCCAGCCTGACGCCGCGGGAACGCGACGTGCTGCAATGGTTGGTCGAAGGCAAGTCGAACAAGGTCATCGCCTTCGAGCTGTCTATCAGCCCGCGCACGGTCGAAATCCACCGCGCCCGCGTGATGGAGAAGATGCGCGCCGACAGCCTGCCCTCGCTGGTCCGCATGGCCCTGTCCGCGGGAATCACCCCCAAAGGGGAGTGATCAGGGCCGCCGGGCGGCGCCGGCGGTGACTGATCCACATCAAAACCACGCCCGATAAGGGGAACTCCGTATTCCGGCACCGCCGGTCGGCTTCTATCTTCCCTGTAACGCCCCACGACGGGCGTCATTCCGCGTGATTTCCGATGCTGGAGGCAGTCTTGGCCGAACCGGGCGATAGCATCGTCTACATCGTCGACGACGACGAGCCGGTGCGGGACTCGATGAAGGCGCTGCTCGAAGCCTGTGCCTTCGAAGTGCGCGACTACGCGTCGTGTCAGAGTTTCATGGATCAGTACAACGGCAAGCCGTCGGGCTGCCTCGTCCTCGACCTGCACCTGCCGGTGATGAGCGGGCTGGAGTTCATCGAGCGCTTCGGGGCGAACCTGCACGGCCTGCCCGTCATCATGGTGTCGGGGCGCGGCGATCCCGCGACCTTCGCCCGCGCGCGGGAAGCCGGCGTGACCGCCTTCCTGGAAAAGCCGTTCGAAGAGGACCAGCTCCTTGACGCGGTGCAGCGCCTGCTGCCAGCCTGACCGTCCTTCTCGGTCCTGAGAGGGCCGCCGTTCCCCGGACAGGGTTCGTGAGACACCGTCCGCAGCGGAGCGCGCCCATGGCGTCCGAAGACCCCACCCCCCGCCCCTTGTCCGCGTTGGACGCCGTGCGCAGCCGCCGCAGCGTCCGCGCCTTCACCGCCGAGCCGGTGCCGCGCGCCTTGGTGGAAGAGATCCTCGCCGCCGCCAGCCGGGCGCCCAGCGGGTCGAACATCCAGCCCTGGAAAGTCCATGCGGTGGCCGGTGCTGCGCGCGAGGCGCTGTCGGCGGACCTGCGCGCCGCCCATTTCGACCCGGCGGACACCCAGGCCGGGGCGGAATACACCTATTACCCGACCCAGTGGTTCGAGCCCTATCTGGCGCGGCGCCGGAAGATCGGCTGGGACCTCTACGGCCTGCTCGGCATCGCCAAGGGCGACCGCGAGGCGATGGCCCACCAGCACGCCCGCAACTACGACTTCTTCGGCGCCCCGGTCGGGCTGTTCTTCACCATGGACCGGCGGATGGAGCAGGGAAGCTGGCTCGACGTCGGCATGTTCATGGAGAATGTGATGGTGGCGGCGCGGGGCTTCGGGCTGGACACCTGCCCGCAGGCGGCTTTCATCACCTACCACCGCATCGTCCGCCGCCATCTCGCCATCCCGGACAGCGACATCCTGCTGAGCGGCATGGCGCTGGGCCACGCCGACCCCGACGCGCCGGAAAACCGCCTGGAGACCGAGCGCGCCCCGGTCGCCGACTTCACCCGCTTCCACGGATTCTGACGCCTCCTCCCAATCCCAGAGGGGAGACGGATGCCAAGGGCACGGAGCCCTTGCGTGACGGCGCCGATTTATTTTGAAGCCCGGACGGTCGGGGCTCGCCGCCGGCCGATGCCGAACACACCGAACCGGCGACGCGGAAGAGCCATGGGCGAAGCCGACCGGAGGGCGGGGGCGCATCCGCGCCCGCCCTGAGGCGGAGTCCCGCCGGTTCAGCTCTCGCTTTCGGGGCACTCTCGAACGTCTGAAACTGACCCGATGCAGACCATCGCTGACGACCGCCTTGCGCCATTCTCCCACCAAAGCACCGTTGGCGTGGCCCTGAGGCGGTGCTATCTTGGCCCAGTATTTCAGCCTTGAGTAGCATGTCCGATCAACATACAAGTTGTGAGCGACTGAAATGAAGAATAGCATTGAAGGGTCATTCATTCCAGTCTTCGGCATCGCCCGTCGCGATCCTGGATTTATCTACATCGTAGAAGACCAGAACCGATTCAAAATTGGGAAAACGAAAGATGCAAGAGAACGAATGAAGGCAGCCAAAACATGGTTGCCGGACATGAAAATCCACGGCCATAAGCCATTTTGGAACATCAGCCACATTGAGCGATGCCTCCATGTGGGATTCAGCATCGGATGGTACGCGGGGGAATGGTTCTCGTTTGAAGACAGCAACGACCGAGACCTTCTGCTGGAAGGTTTTGCAGAGTTCTCCGACAACGATAAAGACAAAAATTCTATAAATTTTATCTACTGGTTTAATAACAATGGAATGACCGAGTTTATCATGGAGCAGAACGAGCAGCACCTGTCATTGCCAAAATTCTTGAAGCAAGAATCCTGGAACCGCAAATCGAAGGGTTAAGCGACGGTCCTCTGCGCCGAATGTTGCTGGGCGCCTATAGGGGGGCGATAACCCATAGTCAAATCTCGATGAGGTCACGCTTACCTATTCGCTCTATCCGCAACACACCACCACCGGTCGCGGCGCGACCTTCAACATGAGACTCAGTGGATGATTGAGATGGGCTGACGCTACGAGGAGGCTGTGCCCGCTCATGGCGCTGAACCGACTAAGCAACTGGCTGTCCAGGGAGCAGTCCCGATCTTGGCAACGTGGTGTCCATCCTCCAACCCGACACTGAAGGCCGCACGGGCTGAACGGAGATGCAGCTCCAACGACATCGTTCACGCTCAAAAACCCAGTCACACCCCGTTCGCGATGTGCGTTTTCGCACAGGCGTCGGCGGGCCGTGACGGCACTCTCCAGCCGCGCCGCGAAGCGCTGGCCTGACCGTTCCATCCCGGCAGGCTCCGCCCCGCGTCCCGTTTCCTGCGGCTTGGAGTGCCCCGACGATGGCTCTGCTCGATGATCTTGTGGTGCAGACCGCCCTGTTTCCCCTGGTGGTTGGCGTCGCCGCCGTCGGCGTGGTCCGTCTCGCCGGCGGGCGCACGCGGGGTCCCCGGTTGGCGGCGGCGGGTGTTGCCGCCGCCTTCCTGGCGGCCTACGCGCTGATCGTCGGCCTGCCGGCCCTGCCCCCGCCCTCCAGCATGGGCCGCCTGTTCTGGAGCGCGGTGGCCGGTCTGGTCATTGGCGTCGGCGCCGACCTCGCCGGGCTGGACCGCCGCCGTGGCACTTGGCTGCTCGGCGCCTGGGTGACGGCGGCGCTGCTGTGGATCGCCCTGCCGGTGCTGCCGGGAAGCCTGGACACCATCACCGCCGCCGTCCTGCTGCTGGCCGGCGGCTGGATCGCCCTGACGCGCAGCGCCGGTGAGGGTGAGGGGGTGGCGACGCCCGGAGTCGCCCTGCTGGCCGCCGCGGTGGCGGTGGGCGGGGTGGCTCTGGTCGGCGCCTCGGCCTCCGTCGCCCAGCTCGCCTTCGCGCTGGCCGCGGCCACCGGCGGCCTGCTGCTGTGGAACTGGCCGGTGGAGCGCCACGCCTGGGGCAACGCCGGTCAGGCGGCGTTGGGCATCCTGGTCCTGCTGGCCGCCACCCTGACCTTCTTCTCCTCCGCCCACGCCGAAGCCCTGCTGCTCGTCCTGCCGGCCTTCTTCGCCGACCGGCTGCGCGACCGCCTGCCCCTGCCGCGCACCGCCGCGGGACGGGCCATGGGCACCGTGGCGCTGACCGTCCTCGCCCTGGTGCCGGCCGCCGCCGCCGTGGGCGTCGCCTTCCTGCTCTCCGCCGGTTCCGACGTGTCCGGCTACTGACCCACCCCAGTCATCCCGTTCCATCCGACAAAGGACTCCGAATCATGAAGCGTCTTCTCTCCGCCGCCGCCCTCTCGGCCCTCGTCGCCCTGCCGCTGACCGCCCAGGCCGCCCCGGTCGCCTACAAGCTCGACCCGGCCCACACCGCCGTGGTCTTCATTGTCGACCATCTTGGCTTCGCCAAGGCCATGGGCCGCTTCAACACGGTGGCCGGCGAGCTGTCCTTCGACAAGGACGCCGCGGACAAGAGCAGCCTGTCGGTGACCATCGACACCACCAGCGTCGACACCAACCACGCCAAGCGCGACGAGCACCTGAAGTCGCCGGACTTCTTCAACGCGAAGGAGTTCCCGAAGATGACCTTCAAGAGCACGAAGATCGAGAAGACCGGCGACAAGACCGGCAAGCTGCACGGCGACCTGACCCTGCTGGGCGTCACCAAGCCGGTGGTCCTCGACGTGTCCTTCAACAAGGACGGCGTCAGCCCGGCCAGCAAGATGGACACGGTCGGCTTCTCCGCCCGCGGCACGATCAAGCGCTCCGACTTCGGCATGAAGTACGGCGTGCCGAACATCGGCGACGACATCCAGATCATCATCGAGTCCGAGGCGGTGAAGGCGTAAGGCGCGCCGTCAATCCTCCTCCGCCGCCTGCCGGACCCGCTCCCGCAGGCGGCGGGTGTCCAAGAGGACCAGCGCCCCCCGCCGCTTCTCCAGCAGCCCATCGCGCTCCAGGGCGCTCAGCTCCCGCGAGACCGCCTCGCGCCGGGTGCTGACACGGGCGGCGAGGTCGGCGTGGGGCGGCGGCGGGGAGATGGTGGCGCTGTGCTCCCCCCGCCCGTCCGGCCGGGCCAGCCGCAGCAGCTCGGCGTAGATGCGGTGGCGCACGTCCAGCGTGTTGAACTCGTTCACCCGCGTGGCGAGCTTCCGGATCTCCCCGGCCAGCAGGACCATCACCTGGTCGCAGACGTCGGGGTGGCGGTGGATGCAGTCGCGGAACAGCGGGGCGGGCATGCAGGCGACCGTGGCGTTGGTCACGGCGACGATGCCGGCGGAGCGGGCCTTGCCGTCGATGGCCGCCAGCTCGCCGAAGAACTCCCCGGCGGGGATGTCGCGCAGGATCACCGTCCGCCCGGAGATCGCGCGGATCGTCACCCGGACCAGACCGGCGGCGACGATGAAGACGTCGGTCCCCTCATCCTCGAAATCGATGATCCATTGCCCGGCCTCCACCCGGCGCCAGAGGCAGCGGTCCTCCAGCGCCCGCAGCTCGTCGGGGGACAGGGAGCGGAACAGCGCCGCCCCGGCCAGCGTTTCGGTCCGGCGCCTCATGAAGGGGAATGGGTGTCGGGCTGTGGCATGGCGCGGGATGATCTCATAGGATGCCAAGGGACGCCACGCAGAAGCCGAGACCCACAGCCCGAGTCCGCCGACCGAAATGACGACCGTCCCATCCGCCGCCCGGCCCCGTTCATGACCCGGAACCGTTCATGAAACGCCGGATCGAACGCCCGTTGCGCCTGTTCACCGGCCTGACGCTGTTCACCTTCGTCATCACCCATTTCCTCGCCCACGCCGCCGGGCTGCTGCTGCTGCCGGGGATGGAGGTGGCGCGGCGCACGCTGCTGTGGGTCTGGGACACGCTGCCGGGGCAGGCGCTGCTCGCCGGCTCCTTCATCACCCACGCCGGGCTGGGGCTGTGGGCGCTGTACCGGCGCCGCCACCTGCGCATGCCCGCCGGGGAGGCGTGGCAGCTGGGGCTCGGCCTGTGCATCCCGCTGCTGCTGATCCCTCACGGCATGGCGGGGATGCTGTCGGACGACCTCTACAACGACCCGCTGACCTACCCGCGGGCGATCGTCCTCTACTGGATCACCGCGCCGGAAACCCTGCTGTGGCGCCAGCTCCTGCTGCTGGTGATCGTGTGGATCCACGGCTGCATCGGGGTGCGCGGCTGGCTGATGACGAAGCCCTGGTACCGGCAGCGGGCCTCGCTGCTCGGCGCCTTCGCCATGCTGCTGCCGCTGCTGGCGCTGGCCGGGATCGTCAACGCCGGCTGGGACGCCGAGCGCCGGGCGGCCGCCGATCCCGCCTATCTGGAGCAGTTCCGCCCGCCCCCCGCCGGCACGCCGGAGTCGGAGAACCGCGCCGCGCTGGCGGCGATCAGCGGCGGCGTGTTCAACACCTACGTCCTGCTGCTGGTCGGCACGCTGGGGATGCGGCAGTACCGCAACTGGCGGGCGCGGGCGACCAGCCCGGTGCGCATCGCCTATCCCGGCGGGCGCTCGGTCACCGTTCCGCGCGGGACCTCGGTGCTGGAGGCCAGCCGGGCCAACGGCATCCCGCACACCGCGCTGTGCGGCGGGCGGGGGCGCTGCTCCACCTGCCGCATCCGGGTGACCGAGGGTGCGGACGCCCTGCCGCCGCCCAACGCCACGGAACGGGCGGTGCTGGAGCGGATGAAGGCCCCGCCCGCCGTCCGCCTCGCCTGCCAGCTCCGCCCGGTGGCGCCGCTGTCGGTTACGCCGCTGATCTCGGCGCGGGACAACGGCCGCACCTTCGCCGTCACCGCCCCGATGGACAGCGGGCGGGAGCTGGCGATCACCGCCCTGTTCGTGGATTTGCGGGGATCGACCTCGCTGGCGGCGGAGCGGCTGCCCTTCGACGCGCTGTTCATCGTCACCCGCTATGTCCAGGTGGTCACGGATGCGATCCGCAAGCACGGCGGCTACGTCATCGCCATCGCGGGCGACGGGGTGATGGGCATGTTCGCGAACGAGGAGGACCCCGCGGCGGCGGCCACCAGCGCGCTGCGCGCCACCGCCGACCTGTGGCGCGACATCGAGGTGCTGAGCCGCGACCTTGCGGAGGAGCTGGACCAGCCCCTGGCCTTCGGGGCCGGGGTGCATTCCGGCCTCGCCGTGGTCGGGGCGGTGGCCTGTTCGGAGGATGGGTCGCTGCAGTTCATCGGCGACACCGGCAACGTTGCCGCGAGGCTGGAGGAGATGACCAAGACGCTGGGCGCCACCGTGGTCTTTTCCGACGCGGCCGCCGAGCTGGCGGGGCTCCAGGGGCTGGAGCGTCTGGAACGCCGTGAGGTGGCGATCCGGGGCCGCGACGGCACGCTGGGGGTGCGGACCGTCCGCCGCCAGGAGGATTTGCGGGCGCTGCTGGAGGGTGGAACCACCGTCCCCTCTCCCCCCTGGGGCGACGCTTAGGACGAGGCCGCCGCTGCGGGTGTCGGGGGTGAAGCGGATTCTTCTTTTCTCCCCCGCTCCTCCCCCCTCCCATCTCATCCCTGGATCACGCCGCGGCGACGCGCTCCAGCTTGGCGGGAAGCCCCTGGCGCACCGCCGTTCCGGCGATGGGATCGACCCAGACCGAGGCGCCCGGACGGGTCGGGTCGTGCAGGCCCAGATCGTTGATGTTCACCCCCGCCCCGATCTCCGGCACCGCCGGCTGGCTGTGGCCGCCGATGACGTGCGCCCGCGCGCCGAACTCCTTGTGGCCGAAGCCGTGCTCGACGGCCAGCACGCCGGGCATCACACCGTGCCGGACGATGGCGGTCGCCAGCTCCGACCCGCCCGGCGTGGCGATGCGGATGCGGTCGCCGGTGGCGATGCCCAGCCGCCGCGCGTCCTCCGCGTTGATGCCCACCGGGTTCTCCGGATGCAGATGGCGCAGGCGGCTGGCCGCGATGGTGTAGGCGCTGACCAGCACCGATTTCGAGCTGATGAGCTGGAAGGGCCAGTCCTCCGCCCTATGGACCTGCCGCATCGGCGTGCCGTCGGCGAAGGCCGGGGGCGTCCAGGCGGCGGTGCCGGTCCAGCGCTTGCCGGTGACGCTGCTCCGCGCCGCGCCGACCGCCTCGTTGTAGACCAGCAGCCCGTCCTTGAAGCGGTGGGTGGCCTTGTCGCCCTCGAAGCCCTCCGCCTGATTCTGGTAGCGCCCGCCGCGCGCCAGGATGAAGGCGACCTTGCGCCACTCCTCATCCTTCAGCACCGACTGGAGCGCCGGCAGGACGCGGGCGACGCCGGACAGGGCGATGTCCTCGTCCGTGGCGTCGGGCACCGGCTGCTTGCCCAGCCACGCGATGTTGGCGCCGCCGCGCAGGTACCAGTCCTCCGGCCGCTCCAGCGGATGGGTGTTCCCGTCCATGTCGGCGATGGCGTCCGGGCCGAAGCCGGGCAGGCCCAGCCGCTTCGCCAGCGCGATCAGGAAGGTCTCCATCTGGACGTGCCGGCCCTCCGGCAGCGGCTCCGTGCGCGGCGTCACCACCGGCCAGCGCGCCGTCGAGGTTTTGGTCGGCACGCCCGCCCAGGGGGACGCCCAGCCCCAGGTCTCGTACAGCACCGTGTCGGGGATGATGTAGTCGGCGAAGGCCGTGGATTCGTTGATGAAGGGATCGATGGCCACGATCAGCGGCAGCGCCTTCGGGTCGCGCAGCTTCGCCTCCACCTGGGCGCGCACGCCGGGGATGCCGTAGACCGGGTTGCTGTTCCACAGGAACAGGGCCTTCAGCGGGTACGGGTAGCCGTCCACCACGCCGCTGGTCAGATACTCGGTGGTGAGCTGCGGGGCGTTGGGATACCAGGGCGCCTTGGCCGGATAGGGCTTGCCCGCCTCCTTCTTCGCCTTGAACTCGCTGGATTTCTCATAGGGAACGGGGCGGCTGATGGCCGTGCCGGAGGGCTTCACCTGTCCGGGGAAGCTCGCCAGCTTGTAGCGCGGGCCGTCCTGCTCGTCCGGGAAGCGCCCGCCGCCGAAGATGGTCCCGCCCTTCCAGTTCAGGTTGCCGATCAGCGTGTTCAGCGTCACCACGCCGAAGGCGTTATAGAAGCCGTTGCCCGCCATCATGCCGCCGTGGGTGTTGGCGGCGGCCTTCTTGCCGTGGCTGGTGAACTCCCGCGCCAGACCGGCGATGACGTCGGCGGGGATGCCGCAGGCGTCGGCGTAGCCGGCGAGGTCGAGCTTCATCGCCTGCTCGCGCAGCAGGGTCAGGCTGGTCTTCACCGCGACGTCGCCCGCCGGGGTCACCACCGTCCCGCCATGGAACAGCGCGGCCGGTCCCATCAGGGCGTCGTGGGCCACCGGAGTCCCGCTGGGGTCGAGCACGACGAAGGCGTCCTTGGCGCCGTAGCGCTCCTTCTCGTCCAGCGTCACCCAGCCGAGGTCGGAGGCGCGCAGCATCCGCCCGTCGCGCGGGTGGCCCGCCTGCTGGATCACCAGATGGGTGGCGTTGCACCAGCCGGCCTCGCCCGCGGCCTCCGCCGCCTTGCCGTTGGGCTGGGAAAGATAGTTGGCGTCGATGCGCCCGTTCTCGAACATCCAGCGCATCATGCCCATGACCAGGGCGCCGTCGGTGCCGGGCCGGATGGGTATCCAGTTGGACCGCTCCGCCGCCGCGCGGTTGTCGGCGTTGGTCAGCACCGGGTCGACGACGACGTAGTTCAGGACGCCGTCCGTCCGCCCCTTGGCGAGCAGCATGGCCTGCCGCTTGAACGGGTTGCCGGCGTTCGACGGGGCGGTGCCGATGAACAGCACGAACTCGGCGTTCTGCAGGTCCGGCTTGGCGTGCGGCATCTTCTTGGCGTCGCCGAACACCGCCCCCGAGCCGGACCGGTAGGCGCCGCCGCAGTAGGAGCCGTGGCCGACGAAGTTGATCGTCCCCAGCGCCTGGTTGAAGAAGCGCCGCACGAAGGGCTCCCGCCCATCGTTGACCGACGACAGCAGGGCCACCTGGTTGACCTTCGGCCCCAGCTCGGGTGCGGCGGGATCGATGGGCGTCTTCAGGTCGCGCAAGGCGCGCAGGCCGGGCACCGGGCCTTCGCCGAACAGGTCGCCGCCCTCCGCGATCTCCTCCACGAGTTTGTCGAAGGCGATGGGTTCCCATTGGCCGGAGCCGCGCGGGCCGACCCGCTTCATCGGCGTGGCGACGCGGAAGGGCGAGGTCAGCATCTCCAGCGCCGCGTTGCCCCGGCCGCAGGCGGTCGAGCGGCCCTTCAGCCCCTTCTCGTCCAGCCGCGACAGCGACTTGAAGCTCTCCCTGATCGGCGTGCCGTAGGGCAGGAAGGGATCGGTCGACAGCGGGCTGTAGGGGTTGCCGGCGACGCGCAGCACCTTGTTCTTCTCCACATCCACCCGGACGCGGACGCCGCACAGCGTGGTGCAGCCGAGGCAGGCGACGTTGGCGACGATCTGGCCCGGCGTCGGGGTGAGGGCGCCGGTCGCCGGATCGACGCGGAATTCGGGGGCCGGGGCATTGCCGGAGATGGCGTGGTCGGGCTTGTCCCCGGCCCAGGCGCCCTTGACGAGCTTGCGCCCGGTGTCGGAGAAGCCAGCCGCGAAGGCGGCGAGCGCGCCGCCGGCGGCGCTGGTCTTCAGGAGGAGGCGACGGGAAATCGACATGATGGTTGCTCCGTTCACTCGGCGGCGGCCACGGTTCCGGCGGGCGCCCGGGGGGCGCGGGCCGGTCCGGGCGCCGGGCGGCGCGGGGAAGGCAGGATGGCGGTGAGGGCGATCAGCAGGAACAGCCAGAGTCCCGCCGTGCCGACGATCCCCAGCAGCCCCTCCGGGCCGGCGGGCAGCGCGTAGTCGTAGAAGCCAGCGCCGGTCTTCGGCACGGTCTGGCCGCCGATGAAGACGGTCCAGCGGAACATCCAGGCGCCGTGCAGGGCGATCAGCCCGGTCAGCAGCCCCGTCCCGGCGGGCTTGGCGACGGCGACGGCGAAGGGCAGCGCGGTGGCGGCGACGGCCCAGACGGCGGTGACGCGCCACGCTTCCGACCCGGCGACGCTGCCCAGCGCCTCCGCGTGGGTGGAGTCCAGCCCGAACAGGCCCAGCGCCAGCCACAGCGCGCCGGCCAGCATGACGCCGCCCAGGAAGCCGGCGAGCAGCCGGTTCGCCCGCACCTCCACCGCGCGGTCGTTGCCGGCGGCGAAGCGGTTCAGCACCAGCACCAGGCCGGCGGCGCCGGCCAGCGCGGTCATCAGGAACTGAACGGGCAGGAAGGGCGTGTGCCACAGCGGGCGCGCCTTGACCACCGCGACCTCCGCCCCGGTGTAGAGGGCGACCAGCAGCGCGCCGGCCAGGGCGATCAGCCCGGCGGCGCGGATCAGCGCGTCGTTGCGGCCGCCGCCCAGCGACGCCAGCCGGTAGAGCGCGGCAAGGCGGCTGTCCACTTGGCCATGCGCCTGCAACTCCTCGCGGAAGCACGCCCAGCCGTAGACCAGCAGCCCCGTGACGTAGAACGGGATGAAGACCGAGCCCCACCACATCCACGACGTCGGGCGCAGCACGACGTAGAAGTGCCAGAAGCGGCCCGGCTGGTGCAGGTCGGACAGCAGCGCCACCGGGGCGGCCAGACCGCAGGTCAGCGCCACCAGCAGGGCGATGCGCCCCAGCGCGCGCCAGTCCTCGCGGGCGAAGGCGTAGCCGGGCAGGCTGAGCAGCAGGCCGCCGACCGAAAGGCCGATCAGGAAGAAATACTGGACGGCCCAGGGAAGCCACGCGACCTCGCGGGTCACGTTGATGACCTCGACGATGTGGTTGTCCATCACGCGTGCTCCTTTTGGGCGTGGGTCTGGCTGCTGGGCTGCCAGAGCGTCGGCGTGCCGTCGACCTTGCCCTGGAAGCGGGGGTCGAGGCCGAGGTAGAAGACGCGCGGCTGGGTCCCCTGCTCCGGCTTCAGCACCTTGGGGTTCTCGTCGCGGACCAGGGCGGAGACGGTGCTGTCAGGGTCGTTCAGGTCACCGAAGATGCGCGCGCCGCCGACGCAGGTCTCCACGCAGGCGGGCAGCAGCCCGGCCTCCACGCGGTGGACGCAGAAGGTGCATTTGTCGGCGGTCTGGGTCTCGTGGTTGATGAAGCGCGCGTCGTAGGGGCAGGCCTGGACGCAGTAGGCGCAGCCGACGCAGACGGTGTTGTCCACCACGACGATGCCGTCCCGGCGCTGGAAGGTCGCGCCGGTCGGACAGACGGGGATGCACGGCGGGTCCTCGCAGTGGTTGCACAGGCGCGGCAGCATGTAGCTGCCGGCCTTGCCCTGATCGGTCACCTCGTAGGTGGAGACGATGGTGCGGAAGCTGTTTTCCGGGACATCGTTCTCCATGATGCAGGCGACCGTGCAGGCCTGGCAGCCCACGCATTTGCCCACGTCCACCACCATCGCCCAGCGGTGCGCCGGATCGCCGTCCCGGCGGAGCGACGCACCACCGGGAACCGCGGCGGCGGCGGGCATCGCCGCCACCGTCGCGGCACCGATGGTCGCGGCGCCGGCGCCGAGGCAGAAGTTGCGCCTTGATCGGTCCATGGCTGGCCTCTTCGCACCTGATTCCTTCGGCCGCGACGAACCGCGGCCCTACGGTGCGAAGGGTACCGGCGCCCTGCCCCCCTCTCCCATTGGGGGCATCCCTACACTTCTTAGGGTAAACCCCAGTGACGACATGCCGCAGGGGCCGGACCACAGTGTCCGGCGTGGATCAGCCCTTGAGCGCGTCGGCGACGGCGCGGGCCACGCCGGCGTGGATAGCGTCCCGCTCCTTGAAGCCGTCGGCCGTCTCGGTCAGGTAGCTGGCGATCAGCAGGGGCGCCCTGCCCTCCGGCCAGACGATACCGATGTCGTTGGCCGTCCCGCGCACGCCGGTGCCGGTCTTGTCGCCGACGCGCCAGCCCTTCGGCAGGCCGGCACGCAGCCGCTTGTCGCCGGTCCGGTTGGCGACCATCCAGGCGATGAGCTGCTCGCGCGACGCGGGGGTCAGCGCGTCGCCCAGCATCAGCCGCTCCATGCTGTGGACCATCGCCGCGGGTGTGGTGGTGTCGCGCGGGTCGCCGGGAATGGCGCTGTTCAGCGACGGCTCGTTGCGGTCCAGCCGGGTTTTCCGGTCGCCCAGCGTGCGCAGGAAGGCGGTCAGCCCGGCGGGGTCGCCCACCGCCGGCAGCAGCAGGTTTGCCGCCACGTTGTCGCTGAGCGTCATCGTCGCCTCGCACAGTTCGGCCACCGTGGGGGGCGGGCCGTCGAGGCGGGTTTCGGCGAAGGGCGCGTAGGGGACCATGTCCCCCTTGGTCACCCGAATGCGCCGGTCCAGCCGCTCCCGCCCCTCGTCCACTCGCTTCAGGACGGCGCCAGCCAAAAGAAATTTGAAGGTGCTGCACATCGGGAAGCGCTCGTCCGCGCGATGGCCGAAGCGCTGCCCGGTGTCGGTGTCGAGCACCGCCACGCCCAGCCGCCCGCCGCTGCGCTTTTCCAGTGCGGCGATTGCATCGGCCAGCCGCTTGTCCCCGAAATTCCTGGGTTTCTCCGCCTTCACGCCGGTTGCCGCCAGCAGCGTCACGCCGCCCGCCGCGGCCAGGAAAGCCCGCCGTCCGATCATCGTGTCCTCGTCTCATGCCGTGTCGATGGACGGACGATAAAAAGCTCCCGGCCTCCGAACAAACGATGATAGTTTTCACAAGCCACAAGAAAAACTAATAGCTGTCCATGGCCCGCCCCCAGCTTCCGCTCAACGCGCTACGCGCCTTCGAGGCGTCGGCCCGCCATCTCAGCTTCACCCGCGCCGGGCTGGAGCTGTGCGTCAGCCAAGCGGCGGTCAGCCAGCAGATCCGCACGCTCGAGGCGCGGCTGGGCGTCACCCTGTTCCGCCGCCTGCCGCGCGGCCTTGCCCTGACCGACGAGGGGGCGGCGCTGGTGCCGGTGCTGATGGACGCCTTCGAGCGCATCGGCGCGACGCTCGACCGCTTTGCCGAGGGGCGCTACCAAGAGGTGCTGACGGTCGGGGTGGTGGGGACCTTCGCCACGGGCTGGCTGCTGCCGCGCCTGCCGTCCTTCACCGCCGCGAACCCGGCGGTCGACCTGCGCATCCTGACAAACAACAACCGGGTCGATCTGGCCGGCGAGGGGCTGGACTTCGCCATCCGCTTCGGCGACGGCTCCTGGCACGGGGTGGAGGCGGTGCCGCTGCTCGACGCCCCGCTGACCCCGCTCTGCGCCCCGGCGCTGGCGCAACGGCTGTCCGCCCCGGCGGACCTCGCGCGGGAGGTGCTGCTGCGCTCCTACCGGGTCGAGGAATGGCAGCGCTGGTTCGCGCTGGCCGGGGTGACCTGCCCGGCCATCCGCGGTCCGGTCTTCGACTCCTCCCCCACCATCGCCGCCGCAGCCGCGATGGGCGCCGGGGTGGCGCTGCTGCCGGCGCGGCTGTTCGGCCATGATCTGGCCACCGACCGGCTGGTCCGCCCCTTCGCCATCGAGGTGCCGGCGGGCCGCTACTGGCTGACCCGCCTGCACTCCCGTCCCGAGACGGCGGCGATGCAGAGCTTCCGCCACTGGATCGCCGCCGCCGTCGATGCGGAGGACTAGGACGGAGCGTCAGGCCGGTGTGGGCGCCTGCTCCGGCAGGACGCCGGCCTGCTTCAGTTCCCGCCAGAAGTCCGCCGGGATCGGCTGCTTCATCAGCGCCACATTCTCCTGCACGCGCGGCGGGTTCTTGGTGCCCGGAATGACCGAGGCGACGACAGGGTGCGCCGCGCAGAACTGAAGCGCCGCCGCCCGCAGGTCCACGCCGTGCCGTTTGGCGATCTCGGCCAGCCGGTCGCGCGCCGCCACCTTGTCCGGCGGAGCTTCCTGGTACTCGAAGTTCCTGCCCCCGGCGATCAGGCCGGAGTTGTAGGGGCCGCCGACCACGACATGGACGCCGCGCTCCTGGCAGCGCGGGAACAGGGTGTCCAGCGCCGGCTGGTTCAAAAGGCTGTAGCGCCCGGCCAGCAGGAAGACGTCGGGATCGGCGCGCTCCAGCGCCATCACGCAGGGCTCCACCCGGTTGACGCCCAGGCCCCAGCCGCGGATGACGCCCTCCTCACGGAGCTTGGTCAGCGCCACGGCGGCGCCCTTCATGGCGGTGTCGAACACCTCCAGCCAGCGGTCGCCGTGGGCGTCCTCGGCGCAGTCGTGGATGTAGGCGATGTCGATGCGCGCCATGCCCAGCCGTTGCAGGCTGTCCTCGATGGACCGGCGCACCCCGTCGGCGGTGTAGTCGTAGTCCACCCGGAAGGGCAGCCCCTTCACGAAGGGACCGTGCCGCCCGCCCTTGCTGGCGTCGGCGCGCAGCAGGCGCCCGACCTTGGTGGACAGGACGAACTCGTCGCGCGGGCGGTTGCGCAGGACATGGCCGAACCGGTGCTCCGAGATGCCGGGGCCGTATTCCGGCGCCGTGTCGAAATAGCGGATGCCGGCGTCCCAGGCGGCGGCCAGGGTGGCCTCCGCCACGTCGTCCGGCACCTCCTCGAACATGTTGCCGAGCGGAGCGCCACCAAACCCGATGGGTCCGGGCGGAGCGAAATGCTTGCTGTCCGGCATGATCGACCTCTCGTTGTTCCGTGCGTGCGCGGGGGTTCCAGGGTGCGCTCTGACGGCGCTTCCCTCGACACCGGCCCTCAACACCGGGAGGGTCCCGGCGTTCCCATTTGCAACCTGCCGACGC
The DNA here is from genome assembly GCF_040500525.1 of Azospirillum formosense. Classification (NCBI taxonomy): domain Bacteria; kingdom Pseudomonadati; phylum Pseudomonadota; class Alphaproteobacteria; order Rhodospirillales; family Azospirillaceae; genus Azospirillum; species Azospirillum formosense. The sequence continues at coordinate 44,286 of NZ_CP159404.1, forward strand.
CGGCGTGGCAATTTGCAACGCGGATGGGAGCGCGTTGGCATTTTGCAACGGTTGGGAAGCAACAACCGCGCGGCCAACTCGGGAATTTTGCTGGGTGGAACAGCAATTGCGCAGGGATTGGGAGTTGGTATGGAATTTGAGAATGATTTGATCCGGTGCGGGCCACCGACGCCGAACAAAAAATACCCCAGGCAGGACATCCCATCATGACCACCTCCCTTCGCGCCTTCGCCAATTTGCGCACCGCCACCAAGGTCTACACCGGTTTCGGGGTCACGCTGGCCCTGCTGGTCACGTTGGGGGCGGTGTCCTGGACCGGTCTTCGGTCCAGCGACACCGCGCTGCACAGCTACGCGGCCCAATCGGACGTCACGCTGACGCTGGGGGAGGCCGACACCGCGCTGTCCGACGCGCTGGGCGCCGCGGCGGAGTTTCTCGTCTCAGGGACCGACGGCGCGGCCAACCGCTTCCGCGCCACCGCCGCGGACTTCCGCCGGCAATTGGAGAAGGCGGCCCCCGGCATCGGCGACGGCGCCGACCGTCAGGCGGTGGAGGAGATCCGTGGGCTTGAACGGGATTTCCTGACCGGCTTCGACCGTCTGGTTGCCCTGCGCACCGAACGGGACGGCATCGTGGCGGAGGTCGTCAACAAGCTGGGCGCCGACATCCGGCGGACGCTGAGCGATCTGGTGACCGCCGAGCGGCAGACCGGAAATCTGGACCGCACCGTTCAGGCCGCGGGGGTGAGCGAGCAGTTTCTGCTGGTGCGCGTTCTGGTCGCCCGCTTCGTGACCGAGACGAAGCCCGAGGATCTGGCCCGCATCCGCCAGGATCTGGCGGCGGTGGCCGCCGACGTCGAGGGCGAGGCCAAGGGCTGGGCCGACTCCCCCGGCGCCGCGAAGCGCACGGAGGTGCTCGCCAAACTGCCGCGCTACACCGCCGGCATCGAGCGCATCGCCGCCATCGCCGAGGAGATGGGCCGCGTCAACGCCGACACGCTGACCCGCGCCGGTGCCCAGATCAACGGAAAGATCGGCGCGATCCGCCAGCATTCCACCGAGATCCTGAAGGGGCTGGAGATCAGCGCCGCCGCCGCGGTGACCGCCGCCGAACGCCAGGGCGCCGCGGTGACCGCCGCCGCGGTGGCGCTGGGCCTGCTGCTGGCCTGGATGATCTCGCGGGCCATCACCCGCCCGCTCGGCGCCATCACCGGGGCGATGGGCCGGCTGGCCGAAGGCGACCGCACGGTGCAGGTGGACGAGGGGTGGCGAAAGGATGAGATCGGGGCGCTGGCCCGCGCCCTCCAGGTCTTCAAGTCCAACGCCGAGGAGATGGAGCGCATGCGCAAGGCCCAGGAGGAGGCCGAGCGTCAGGCCGCCGAGCAGCGCCGCGCCACGATGATCCGCATGGCCGACACCTTCGAGGCGACCGTCCAGGGCATCGTCGAGGCGGTGGCGAGCGCCGCCGGCGGCATGCACAACGCCGCCAGCACCCTGTCGGGCACCGCGGCGGACGCCAGCGAGCGCTCGCTGCTGGTCGCCTCCGCCTCCGAAGAGGCCTCGGCCAACGTGCAGACCGTCGCCAGCGCGACGGAGGAGCTGTCGGCCTCCATCGCCGAGATCGGCCAGCAGGTGGAGATCTCCACCCGCATCGCCGGTCAGGCGGTGACCGACGCGGAGGGCGCCGACCGCACCATGCGCGCCCTGGTCACCGCCGCCGAGCAGATCGGGCAGGTGGTGGAGATCATCAGCGGCATCGCCGCCCAGACCAACCTGCTGGCGCTGAACGCCACCATCGAGGCGGCGCGGGCCGGCGAGGCCGGCAAGGGCTTCGCCGTGGTGGCGGGCGAGGTCAAGGCGCTGGCCAACCAGACCGCTAAGGCGACCGACGAGATCCAGTCGAAGGTGCAGGAGATCCAGCAGACCACCGGCGGCGCGCAGAAGGCCATCGGCAGCATCGGCCAGACCATCGGCCGGATGAGCGAGATCGCCACCACCATCGCCGCCGCCATCGAGGAGCAGGCCGCAGCGACCCGCGAGATCGCCAGCAGCGTCTCCCAGGCCGCCCAGGGGACCGAGGAGGTGTCGCGCAACATCGCCGGCGTCAGCACGGCGGTGTCGGAAACCGGCAGCGCCGCCAGCCATGTCCACGGCACGTCGGAGGAGCTGGCCGCCGAGGCGGAGCGGCTGCGCAGCGAGGTGCGCAGCTTCATCGCCACCGTCCGGGCGGCCTGATCCGGCAGGAGGGGGAATCGCCGCTTGTTCCGGTTCCCCTCCGCCGGAACGGTGATAGGTTTGAACGGAGGCGCCTGAGGGACGGGCGTCTCGGTTGGGCGCGGAATTGAGCGGCCGGGATGGTCGGTCATGGCGAGAGGGCTTTCCCCAGGGACCGCCTCCGGTTTTGTCCGGCGCTTCGCCGGGCTGGCCGGAGGCTACTGGTCGGGACGGGACCGCTGGCCGGTGCGGCTGCTGGCGGCGGCCCTGCTGGCCCTGACGGTGGCGCAGGTGTCCGTGCCGGTGATGATGAACCTGTGGAGCCAGCGCCTGTTCGACGCGCTGGAGCAGCGGGCGATGGGCCGCCTGCCGGTCATGGCCGCGGCGGCGGGCGGCATCCTGCTGTTCAACATCGCCGTCACCGTGGCGCATCTGTGGGTGAAGCGGCGCCTCCAGTTCGGCTGGCGGGCGTGGCTGACCCGGCGGCTGGTCGGCGACTGGGTGTCGGACGGGCGCGAGCTGGCCCTCCCCTCCCGCCCCGGCGACCACGACAACCCGGACGGGCGCATCGCCGAGGACGTCCGCGTCGTCACCGAACTCGCCGTCGATCTGGGCCATTCGCTGACCTACTGCCTGCTGCTTCTGGTCAGTTTCGCCGGCATCCTGTGGCGGCTGTCCGGCGTGGTGCCTGTCGCCATCGGCGGTGTGAGCCTCGCCCTGCCCGGCCATCTGCTTCTCCTCGCCCTGGCCTTCGCCGCCGCCGGAACCGCCGCCGCCATTGCCGTCGCCCGCCCGCTGGTCCGCGCGGCGGAGCGGCGGCAGGGGCTGGAGGCCGATTTCCGCTTCGGGCTGGCGCGGGTGCGGGAGAACGCCCCGGTCATCGCCCGGCAGCAGGGCGAGGCGGTGGAGCGCGGCCGCATCGCCCTTCTGTTCGGCGGGGTACGCCGCGGCTGGGAGGGGCAGACCGGGGCCCTGGTCCGTGTGATGGCCTTCGGCGCGTCCTACTCGGTGCTGTCCGCGGTCTTTCCCATCCTGGTGGTGGCGCCCCGCTACGCCGCGGGGGCGATCACGCTGGGGGTGATGATGCAGACCGCGCAGGCGTTTCAGCAGGCCGTCGCGGCGCTGTCCTGGCCCATCGACAATCTGGCGACCGCCGCCCAATGGACAGCCTCGGTGGAGCGCGTGCTGGGGTTGAAGCAGGCGCTGGACGGGATCGCCCCCTTGCCCGCGGTCAAGGCGCCCACGCCCGATCTTCGGTCCGATGGCGGCAACACCGCGCGGAAACGATGAGGCGGCCCGGCACTTTCCGTTTGACCTCAACTTAGCTTGAGGTTCTATCCTGCCGCCGCACGCCGAAACCTTGGGAGGGACCGGGCCGAATGCACCGCGAGATACGGCTCCTGCTGCGCCGCTGGAAAATCACTCTGCTGAAGAAACGTGAAAACCGCCGCCGCCTTGCCCTGTTCAGGCCCATTCTGCCCGGCGCCAATTTGAGGGACCGGTTGATCGCCTGCTGCGGGGCGATGATCGGCTTGGCCGCGACGGGCCTGCTCTGCCACAATCTGCTGACCAACCTCACCAGCGCGCCGGCCCTGGTGGCGCCGATGGGGGCGTCGGCGGTCCTGCTGTTCGCGGTGCCGGCAAGCCCGCTCGCCCAGCCCTGGTCGATCATCGGCGGCAACACCCTGTCGGCGCTGGTCGGGGTGATGGTGGCTGCGCTGATCCCCGACCCGATGCTGGCCGGCGGGGTGGCGGTGGCTCTGGCCATCGCGACCATGTCGATGACGCGCTGTCTGCACCCGCCGGGCGGTGCCGCCGCGCTGACTGCGGTGATCGGCGGTCCGGCGATCGCGGCGTCGGGGATGCAGTTCGTGTTCTACCCGGTCGCCGTCAACTCCATCCTGCTGGTGCTGGCGGGCTGGATGTTCCATCGCTTCTCCGGCCATTCCTACCCGCACCGGGCGCCGCCCAAGCCGGCCAACAGCCACGGCACCGCCGATCCGCCGCCCCGGGCGCGCGCCGGCCTGAGCGCCGACGACCTCGACGAGGCGATCCGCGAGCTGGGGGAGGCGCTGGACGTCAACCGCGACGACCTGAGCGCCCTTCTGGAGAAGGCGGAGCTTCACGCCATGGAGCGGATGCATGGCGGGATCATCTGCGGCGACATCATGTCCCGCGACGTGGTGACGGTGAGCGCGGAGGCCCATCCCGAGGTGGCCCGCGCCCGCCTGATCGAGCACAGCTTCCGCACCCTGCCGGTGGTGGACCGGCGCAACGTGGTGGTCGGTCTGGTCGGGCACCAGCATCTGGTCGGGGATGCCGCGACGGTGGCGGCGGTGATGGACCCGCCGGTGACCGCCGGCCCGGAAACCCCGGCCTTCCGCCTGCTCGGCCCGCTGTCGGACGGGGGCACGCACGAGGTCGCCATCGTGGACGGAAGCGGCGGGCTGCTGGGCGTGGTGACCCAGACCGACCTTCTGATGGTCATGGCCCGCACGAACCTGTTGCAATCGTTGGACAGCGCCCGCACCTCGGCCGCGCCGCTGGCCTCGGCGGGCCACTGAACAGCGCCGGGCGTCACGGCTCCGCGAGAAAATTTTCTCGCGGAGCCGGTGTCTCTCACTCCCCTCCCCTGCCCTTCCCGGCATCGAGGATGGCGTCGATGTCGTCGCGGATGGCGCGGAGCGTCTCCCGGTCGATGTCCGCCAAGGCCAAGCCCCGTTCACGGACGCTGGCGACCGTCTGTCGGGCTCCGAACATCGCCTTGGCCAGCGGCTTCGGCAGGGCGCTGCCAGTGGGGACGGCGCCGGAGCGGGGCTTCGCGACCGCGGGCGCCGGCGCGTCTTCCCCATCGGTGGAGCGTCGGGTCATCTCGGTGACCAGCGCGTCCCAGCCGCGCAGCTGTTCGCCCTCCCCTTTCAGCCGCGCGATCTCCACCAGCCGGTAGCGCGCCGGACGGTGCAGCGGGTACTCGTCGCGGATGCGCTGCGGCAGGCGGCTGATGAGGAGCGCGCGGGAAATGTCCACCCGGTCCTTGCCGACGATCCGCCCGACATCCTCCTGCCGGTAGCCGTGGCGTTCCATCAGCCGGGCGTAGGCGTCGCCCTCTTCAAAAGGCGACAGGTCGGCGCGGACGACGTTCTCGATCAGCGCCAGCTCGTCCGACGCGCCGGTCACGGTGACAGCGTAGATGGTCGGATGGCCGAGCGCCCGCACGGCGCGGAAACGCCGCTCCCCGAAGACGAGCTGGAAGCGGCCGTCACCCAGCTGCTGCACGCCGACCGGCTGGGCCAGCCCATGCTGCGCGATGGAGGATTTCAGCGCCTCCATGTCCGCCTCGTCGAAATGCCGGCGCGGCTGGTCGGGGTTGGTGACGATGCGGCCGACGTCGATCTCCACGACGACCGGGCCGCGGCGGTTGAAGCCCTGCCCCTCCTCGCGGGCTTGGCGCTCCGCCGCCGCGGTGGTCAGCACGCCGGTGTTCGTCCGGGCCAGTTTACGCGACATGGGCCATCACCTCCGGCATGCGGGCACGTTCCTGAATCAGCGCGTCGGCGACGGCCTGATAGACCTCGTAGCCCGGCGCGTCCGGCACCGCCTCCAGCGCGGCGCGCCCGGCGGCCACCGCCTGGGCGTAGACGGTCGCCCGCGGGATCGGGCCGAAGACGCGCAGCTTCGCGCCGAACAGCTTGCGGATGTCGTCCAGCGACGCCTGGTCCTGGGTCAGCCGCGCGTTGAACATCGTCGGCAGGATGCCGAGAACGCTGACCCCCGGGTTGGCCCGGCGGCGGATCATGTCCAGGTTCTCCAGCAGGAATTCCACGCCGGCGACGCTCAGCATCTCGGTCTGGCAGGGAATGGCGACGGTGTTGGCGGCGGTCAGCGCATTGCGCGCCAGCATCCCGAAATGCGGCGGGGTGTCGACGAAGATGAAATCGTAGCTCTGCCGCGCCCCGCCATCCAGGCATTCCCGAAGCGCGCAGTCCCCCGACGACTGGCTCTGCAGCTCGGCCTCCGCGTCGCCCAGCCGCATGCCGCTGGGGATCACGTCCAGACCGCTGTCGGTGGTGACGATGTAATCGCCGAGGTCGAACCCCTTCCCCCGCGATTTCAGCGCCTCCACGGACGCCTTCAGCGCGTAGTAGAGGGTTTTCTCCTCACGCTCGCGCTCGATGGAGTTGATGCCGAGATGGATGGTGGCGTTGGCCTGGGGGTCCGCGTCGATCAGCAGAACCTTGAAGTGCCGGGCGAGCAGGGTGGCGGTGTTGACGGTGAAGGCCGTCTTGCCCACGCCGCCCTTGCGGTTGGCCGCGGCACAAATCAGCGCCGGGCCATGCTGCGTCACCGTTCCGATCTTCTCCTGCAGCAGCAGGGAAATGACCGGGGCCGGAATCTTCTCGCTGCCGTTTTCCCAGCGCGAGATCTTCGCCTTGTCGTATTTCCGGCCGAGTTTTTCGTTCAGCCAAGCCGCGAAATCCGGCTGGTTCAGCGTCCGGCCTTCCCGGAACGCCTTGATGTCCTCGCCGCGCATGGTTCATTCCCCTGCCTTGCCCCAAGGCCACTTTTGCGCGGCGCCGGAGTCCGGTCAAGCCGGAATGTTGACTCCGGAGCAGGGGAGGGGAGTCAACATTCGGCGAGAAAATTTTCTCGCGGGCCTTTCCCTCGAGACGGGCCCCCGGCGGGCGGTGCGGCACGGCACCACCCGCCGCTCCGGTCAGCCAGGCTTGTAGGCCGCCTTTGCCTCGGGCATCAGCTTTTGCAGCGCGGCGATGCGGTCCGTCGTGCCCGGGTGGGTTGACATGAAGGTCGGCGGCTCGTTCCCCGCCTGCTTCATGTTCTGCCACAGCTCGATGGCCGCCTGCGGGTCGTAGCCGGCGCGGGCCATCATCAGCAGGCCGGCGCGGTCGGCCGCCAGCTCCTGGTTGCGGGAATAGGGCAGAAGCAGGCCGTACTGCGCGCCGGTGCCCAGCGCCGCGGCGATCATCTCGCTGCCGCCGACCCCGCTCGCCCCAGCCACGGCCCCCAGGATGCTGGTGCCGGCGTCGGTGGCCATCTGGGTGCTCACCCGCTCGGCGGCGTGGCCTTCCAGATTGTGGGCGATCTCGTGGCCGATGACGGCGGCGAGCTGCGCGTCGGTCTTGGCGTATTGGAACAGCCCCTCATAGACGCCGATCTTCTGGCCGGGCAGGGCGAAGGCGTTGGCCTCCTGGCCCTTGAACACGCGCACCTCCCAGCCCGCGGGGTCGAGCGAGGCGGCGCGCAGCAGGCGGGCGGAGATCTGCTCGGCGCGGCGCTGGTAACTGGCGTTGGTGGTGGCCGGGGTCGACTGGATCAGGCGTTGCCAGTCCTGCTGGCCGAGTTCGACGAGCTGCTCCTGCGAGACGAGGTTCAGCCCGAGCCCCGTCGAGTTTCCGGCGCATCCGGCCAGCGCCAGGGACCCGGCCAGCGCCGCGGCAAGGCACATGGGTCGGACGGTCATGGTCGGCATGTCTGTTCCTCCGTTGTGGTTCTGTCCGCCGCATCCTATCCGATGGCGGATGGACTGTGCCGGGGCAATTCGGTGGTCATGATTCTGGTGCGCGGGTTCTGGAAGCCGCAACGTTTTGCGGGGCGGGATGTTGCTTCCCGTCACCGCCGGCACACGGCGGATCGAACCTGGAGATCGACATGCCGATCAAAGCCTTCGCGCTGAACTGCACCCTGAAGCCGTCGGGAAAGCCGTCATCGACGGACGCGATGATCGGCCTGCTCCAGAAGGATCTGGCGGCCCATGGAGTGGAGGTGGGGGCGCCGGTCCGCGTCGCCGACCATGACGTGAAGCCCGGCGTCACCTCGGACGAGGGGCCGGGCGACGCCTGGCCGGACCTGCGCCGCCAGGTGCTGGAGGCGGACATCCTCATCCTCGGCACGCCGATCTGGATGGGCCAGCCCTCCAGCGTGTGCAAGCGGGTGCTGGAGCGCATGGACGCCTTCCTCGGCGAGACGGACGATCAGGGCCGCATGGTGTCCTACGGCAAGGTCGCGCTGGTGGCCGTCGTCGGCAACGAGGACGGCGCCCACCATGTCTCGGCGGAGCTGTTCCAGGCCTTGAACGACGTCGGCTTCACGCTCGCCGCCAACGCCGTCTGCTACTGGGTGGGGGAGGCGATGCAGAAGACCGACTTCCAGGATTTGGACAGGGTGCCGGACAAGGTCGTCTCCACCTCGGCCATGGCCGCGCGCAACGCCGCCCATCTCGCGCGCTTCCTGCAGGAGAAACAGTATCCCGGCGAATGACGCTCACTGCGATTAGACGTCTAATAGCGTCGCGACGCCATCCCCTCCCGGCCGTGCCATTCTGTGGATGTCCGGGAAAAGAGCCTTCTCAACCGCCCGCGCGATTCCATGTATAGTCGGTCTTGTAGGCCGGCGATGCGATGGCGTCGCCGCGGTTGGATGGTGGCAGGAGGAACGGGTGGCGACGCTCAAGGAATTCGAAGAAGCCTTGAAGACGGCGGGCAACACGGAGGCCCTGGAGATCCTGGGCAAGCTGCGCGAGCGCGACAAGGCCCAGCGGTCGATCCGTCCGGCGCGGCGCGTCGTTGGCAAGAAGATGACTCCGGAACTCGCCGCGCAGATCCTGGAGCTTCACCGCACCACCGACATGACCCAGCAGGAGATCGCGTTCCAGCTCGGCGTCAACCAGGGGCGCGTGAACGAAGTCATCAAGCGCGGCAAGTGGCTGAACGACGATCCCAACGCGCCGGAGGCCATCGCCCGCGACAAGGCCAAGGCCCGCGTCAAGGACGGGACGGGCATTGAGCCGCGCCCGTCCCGCCCGAAGAAGAAAAAGGCGGAGAAGCCGGCCGAGGACGCGGCCGTGGAGCCGGTCCAGGAGACCGTGGCGGAGGACTCGCCGCCTGTCGCTGCGCCGCCCGTGGAAACACCGCCCGTGGAGGCGCCAGCCGCGGAGGAACCGGCACAGGCTCCCGAGCCGGTGGAGATGTCTCCGCCTCCTCCCACGCCCGGGCCGGCTCCTCTTGAGCGGGTGGAGATGGCCTTGAACCCGGACGTCCAGGATACGGCCGCCCAGGACCAGTCACCCGAGGACAAGCCGGCTGCGGAGAAGGCGCCCAAAGAGAAGAAGAAAAAGCGCAAGGCGGAGCCGCCGGCGCAGCTTCTCTTCGACGGGCTGTAAGGCGTCCGCTCAGCCGCGGCGGGGCTGCCACCAGCGGGCCAGGAAGCCCAGCCCGGCGAAGCGCACGACGTGGTGCGTGCCGACGAAGGCAGTGTCCAGGCCGAGCACGAAGGCCACGATGGTCATCGCCTCCACCCCGCCCGGCGCGTAGGCGAGCCAGAGCTGGCCGAAGGGAAGCCCGAGCAGCCAAGCCCCCGCCCAGGCGAAGACCGAGGACAGGACGAGCGCCAGCGCCACGCTTTCCAGCGACGGGCGCAGCGCCGCCCGCAGGGACGCCAGCGTGACACCGGCGAAACGCGACCCGATCAGCGCTCCCGTCACCACGAAGCCCGCGTTCAGCAGCCCGTTCGGCAACCGGTGGTCCACGACCCCGCTGCCGTGCAGCACGGCGCTTCCCAGCATGGCGCCCAGCAGCACGCCGCCCGGCACGCGCAGCTTCTGGAACAGCAGGCCGGCCAGGGCGCTGGCGCCGACCAGCAAGGCCAGTTCGGGCAGGGCGCCCGCCGGGTCGGACGGGGCAGGGCGGGGCGGAAGGCCGGGGGTGGACGACACCAGATCCAGCAGCCAGGGCATGGCGGCGACCAGCACGAACAGCCGCAGGCTCTGCGCCAGCGCCACCCGCGGCAGGTCGGCCCGGCTCTCCGCAGCCAGTACCAGCACCGCGCCCAGCGCGCCGGGAACGGCGGCGTAGCGGGCGGTCGCCGGGTCCCAGCGGTGCACCCGCTCCAGCCACGCCGAGCAGGCGTACAGGCAGGCCATCACCGATCCGGCGAGAAGCGCCATGCTGAGCGGCCAGGAGGCCATCTGGTGCAGGGTGTCCGGCGTCACCCCGGCGCCCATGGAAATGCCCAGCAGGACGAAGGCGGCGGTGCCGAGCGGGGAGGGCAGGCGGAGTTTCATCCCGCCGAGCGCCCCGCCGGCCACCGCGGTCATCGCCCCCATCAGCCACGCCGCGGGCAGACCGGCGACGGCGAACAGACCCCCACCCAGTGTGGCCAGAAGGAGGGTCAGGGCGGTGGCGGCGAGTCGCTTCATCATCCGTCGGGTCCGGCTGCGGCAAGGGCCGTGCACTGTGCGTGTCCCCCGCAATCCCGCGCAACCGGTATGGGCGGTCACCTGACAAGCGTGTGCGGCATAGGCCAGCGATTGTTCGGACCGTCCGCCTGCGGCATTGTCGGAACAACCGGCCGCCACGGCGGCCCAGACGACGCGGGAGGGGACCATGCCCACAACAGCCGGAGGACGGACGCCATGAGGTTCGCCGCCAACCTGTCCATGATGTTCACCGAGCGGCCTTTTCTGGAGCGGTTCGGCGCGGCGGCGGCGGCCGGCTTCGACGCGGTGGAGTTCCTCTTCCCCTATGATGTTCCGGCGGAGCGGATCAAGGCGGCGCTGGACGAGCATGGGCTGACCCAGGCGCTGTTCAATCTGCCTCCCGGCGACTGGGCAGCGGGGGAGCGCGGCATCGCCTGCCTGCCGGGACGCGAGGCGGAGTTCCGCGAGGGCGTTGCGGCGGCCATCGCCTACGCCACGGTGCTGGGGAACCGCCTGCTGCACTGCATGGCCGGCATCCCGCCGCAGGGAATGGATCGGGAGGAGGCGCTGGCGGTCTACACCGGCAATCTGCGCCACGCCGCCGCGGCCTGCGCGGAGGCCGGGTTGACTCTGCTGGTCGAGCCGATCAACAACCGCGACATGCCCGGCTATCTGATGAACGGCACCGCGCTGGCCCGCCGGGTGATCGGAGACGTGGGGGCGCCGAACCTGAAGCTCCAGCTCGATCTCTACCATTGCCAGATCAGCGAGGGCGACCTCGCCACCCGCATCCGGGCCAACGCCGATCTCACCGCCCATGTTCAGATCGCCGGCGTGCCCGACCGCCAGGAACCCGACCGCGGCGAGGTGCATTATCCCTATCTGTTCGAGGTTCTGGCCGGCACCGGCTACCGGGGCTTCATCGGCTGCGAGTACCGGCCCCGCGCCCGCACCGAGGACGGGCTGGGCTGGTTCCACGCCGCCAACACGCGGGCCGCGCGCTGACCATGGACCTGCTCGCCCCCCTGTCCAGCATCGCCGCGGTCGTCGTGCCGGTGTTCCTGATCGCCGCCCTCGGCTTCGGCTGGAGCCGCGCCAAGCTGCCTTACGACAGCGCCTTCATCACCACCTTCGCGATCAACGTCTCCACCCCCTGTCTGGTCTTTTCCTCGCTGGCCCGGCTGACGCTGGGCGGGGACGACCTGCTGACCATGGCGGTGGCCTCGGTCGGCAGCATGGCGCTGGCCGGGCTGATGGCGACGCCGATCCTGCTCGCCAGCCGCCTGCCGCTGCGCGTCTATCTGCCGGCGCTCAGTTTTCCCAACGGCGGCAACATGGGCATCCCCGTCTGCCTGTTCGCCTTTGGGGAGACCGGGATGGGGCTGGCGGTGCTGTTCTTCGCGACGCTCGCCGTCCTCCAGTTCACCATCGGCCCGGCCCTGGCGGCGGGGCGCACGGACGCCAGGCAGGTGCTGCGCACCCCGGTGATCTACGCGGTCGCGCTGGCCGTGCTGGTCCTGATGACCGGCTTCCAGCCGCCGCAATGGGTGACCAACACGACGACGCTGCTCGGCAACTGCGCGGTGCCGCTGATGCTGTTCTCGTTGGGGGTGGCCCTGGCTGGGCTGCGGATGCAGGGCATGCTGCGCTCGCTGGCCATGTCGGCGCTGCGCCTGCTGCTCGGCTTCGCCGCCGGGCTGGCGGTGGTGGAGGTGCTGGGCCTGGAGGGCACGATGCGCGGCGTCGTGCTGCTGGAAAGCACCATGCCGGTGGCGGTGTTCAACTATCTCTGGGCGCTGCGCTACAACAATGCGCCGCAGGAGGTCGCCGGAATGGTTCTGGGCTCGACCGCGCTGTCGTTCCTCACGCTGCCGCTGCTGCTGGCCGCGGTGATGTGAAGAGGGGAGGGGGCACTAACGCCCCCTCCCCGGCCCTCCCCCGCTGGGCGGGGGAGGGAGAAACAGTTCCCTCCCCTGCGTTAGCGGGGGAGGGTTAGGGTGGAAGCCTCACGCCGTCGCGGCGTCCGAATGGGTCGCCGCGCGGACCCGGCGGTGGAAGGACGGCGGCACCACGCAGGTCCCGAAGAACATCAGGTAATGCCGCATCTTCGGGTCGCCCGCTCGGGTCGCCTCGGCCAGCAGGCGGCGGACGGCGTTCCAGTCGCCCTCGCGGCGGGCCATGCCGACGACCTTGGTCATCAGGAAGGCGGCGTAGGCGTTGCCGGTCATCAGCGGCCGGTGCGTGCGCGCCCACTCGAAGGCCTGGCGCCAGTCGTCCACCGAATGCAGCGAGGCGCGCCCCTCGTCGATCTCCACGAAGCACAGCGGCTCGTTGACGAAGACCAGCTCCGCGCCGGGCTGATCCAGCGCGCGGAACAGCCAGCCCCAATCCTCGAAATGGCGGTAGTCCGGCATCGGCACGGCAAGCGCCAGCGAGCGCGGCACCATGATCGTCGGGGTGGCGAGATAGCCGGGGCGGGACAGCGGGCTGCGGCGGTCGATCAGGTAGTCGCTGATCGGCTCGCCCGGCTCCGGCCGGCGCTGCGGCCAGACGTAGCGGCGCTCGCCGATGCTGACGCTCGTGCTGCAGGACACGACCGGCAGCGTGGCGCCCGACGCCTTGGCGGCGGCGAGCTGGCGCTCCAGCTTTTCCGGCGCCCAGGCATCGTCGTCGTCCAGGAAGGCGATCCATTCCCCCCGCGCCGCCTGCACGCCGGCGTTGCGCGCCCCCGCGGGGCCGAGCGACGCCGGGTTCTGCACGATTCGCAGGCGGCGGTCCTCCACCGCCTCCAGCGCCGCGACGGTCGCCGGGTCCGGCCCGTCGACGACGACGACGATCTCCAGGTCCTTGAGCGTCTGGGCGCGCACGCTCTCCACGGCGTTCAGCACCAGATGCGGGCGGTTGCGCGTCGGGATGACCGCGCTGACGGTGACGGGCGGGGCTTCCGCCGTCCCGTTCTTCGCTTCACCGCCGTTCATCGCAACGTCCTTCATCGCTTGTACTCCAGATATTGGAAGCCCATCAGGCCGTAGAGATAGCCGCTGCCGACGCAGATCTTCTGGAGACGGCGGATCGGCCAGCTCGTGTCGAAGGCCAGCGCCATCGGCATGAGCGGCAGCGCGGCGAGATTCAGCGCGATGTGCGCGAGCCCCAGCGTGGAGCGCTTCACCAGCGTGCGGCGCTGGCCGTTCAGCTTGGCCTCGGTCAGCGACACGCAGGTGCCCAGGCGGAAGGCGCGGCGCAGGATCCAGCGCGCCGTCATGCGGCTGGCCGGCACATGCTCCTCGATGGTCGCCTCGTCGCACCAGACGATGCGGTGGCCCTGGCGGCGGATCTGCTCGAAGAACAGCACGTCGCTGCCGCCGGACAGGCTCAGCTCCGGGTCGAAGCGCACGCCGCCCTTCAGGATGGAGCGGCGGAACAGCACGTTGCCGGTGGCGCAATAGGCCGGTTCGCTGCCCGTGGGCAAGCGCTGCAGGTCGTGGAAGCGGCCCTTGGTCAGCCAATCGGGCGGGCGCTTCTCGTAGATCGGCAGGACGGGGCCGGCGACCACGGCGGCGCCGGTGCGCTCCATGGCCGTCACCAGCCAGTCCAGCCAGCCGGGGCTCGCCACCTCGTCGTCGTCGATGAAGGCGATCAGGTCGGCGTCCGTGGTCTCGTCCAGGCAGCGGTTGCGGGCGGCCGGGATGCCCGGCACCGGCTCCGCCGCGTAGCGGATGGGGAAGCGCCAGTCCTGCGCCATCTCCCGGCACAGCGGTTCGGCGGAGCGCGCCGGGTCGTTGTCCACCACCAGCACTTCGACGTCCAGCGGGGCGTCGGGGTTGAAGGTCAGCCCTTCCAGCGACAGCAACGTGCGGTGAAGATCCTTCGGCCTGCGGTAGGTGCACACGCAAACCACCAGCTTTTTCGACATGGTGCCTGTTCCTTCCTCACGCCTGTTCATGGTGTTCATGCCGGGGATCGGGTGCGTTTCAGCCGGGCCAGCGCGATCCGCACCTGACCCATCAGGTTGGCGGGGTTGAGCACGGCCAGGGCCAGCAGATAGAGGCTGCCCGCCGGGGCGAGCTGGACGAGCAGCAGGTCGCTTTCCATCGCCGCGATCTTCAGCCCGGCGGCGAAGAGCAGGGCGGCGGTGGTCACCTTCAGAAGATCCTTCACCGGCACCGCCAGCACGCCGGCGCGCGGCATCAGGAGGACTGCGGCCACCACCCAGCCGAGCTGGGCCGCCAGCGAGCCGTAGGCCGCCCCGATCACCCCGAAGCGCGGGATCAGGAACAGGTTGGCGCCGATGTTCAGCACCGCCGTCAGCATGGTCAGCTTCAGGATGTAGCCGGTCTTCTTCGTCAGGTGCAGCGACAGGTCGAAGTGGTAGATGCGCAGGATGCTGATGGAGACCGACAGGGCGACGATCGGCATGATCGCCGCGCCGGTCTCGCGGTACGCCTCGCCGAGCAGGAGCCCGACGATGCCCTGGGCGGAGATCACCTCCATCAGAACCAGGGGCAGGCAGACGAGCAGCAGGATCGTCAGGTTCTGCGCCATGATCGGGCGCGCGGCGCGCGGGCCGGCGCTGTCGAAGGCGCGCGACGCCATCGGCAGCGTGACCAGCGAGGCCGCCGAGGCCACCAGCATGATCGGCTGCTTAGCGAGGTCGAAGGCCATGGCGTAGGCGCCGGCCGCCGCCTCGCCGATGAACCAGTAGATCAGGAAGCGGTCGGCGAAATCGAGCGCCCAGCCGACCATCAGGCTCAGCATCAGCGGACCGCCGAAGGTCAGCAGCAGGCCGACCCGCTCCCGCGCCGGCCAGCGCAGCGAGATGCCCTTCAGGTCGGAGCGCAGCCAGATCGCCGTGACCAGCAGGAAGCCGATGCTGGTGCCGAGCAGCAGCCCCTCCTCCTTCCAGCCGATCAGCACGAAGGCGGAGCCGAGCGCCAGCCCGAACAGCGCCTTGGCGAAGGACTTCGCGGCGAAGACCGAGCCTTTCAGACGCGCCCGAGACATCTGGATCGACAGGTCGAACCAGGAGATCAGGATCGCGATGACCGGAAGATACAGCACATAGTCGATGCCGTTCATGCCCGGATAGAAGGCGACCACCGCGCCCAGGATGGCGAGCACCCCGCAGGCCACCACCAGGAAGGCGGTGACCACGGTGGAGAGCCAGGCGTCCCGCTCCGCCGCGTCGCCGCCGCATTTGCGCAGGACGAACAGGCCCATCCAGGAGAAGCCGCAGGCGTTGATCGCCGCCGCCGCCGCCATCACCAGGGCGTAATGGCCGTAGGCCTCCGGCGTGACGATGCGCGAGAAGACCGCGACCGCCGCGAAGCCCAGGATGCCGACGGCGATCCGGGTCGCGAAGAAGGCGAAGCCGCTCGACATCATGACCGCGACTCCGCCACCGGGATGCCGTTCTGCAGCTTGGGCCGCCGTCCCGCCGCCGGACGCGGGGTCAGGGCGTGGGCGTGGACCGTCTTGGCCAGCCGCGTCTGGAAGGCGGTGAAGAGGAACCACAGCAGGCCGTTCTGGATCAGCAGGCTGCTTTCCGCGACGTTGCCGAGCAGGAGCATCATGGCGAAGACGATGTGCCAGCGCGCTGCGCCGCTGCGGTCGACCGGAACGATCCGGGCGATGCGCGACAGGTAGATCACATAGGCCACCAGGAAGAGGCCGAGGCCGAGCAGGCCGACGTCCAGCGTTGTCTGGATGAAGCCGTTGTGGGCGTGGATGTCGAAGCGGCCCGAGGTGCGCCAGAACAGCGCGCCCGGCGCGTCCAGACCCGACCAGAAGGCGCTGAAGCCGTAGCCCAGCACCGGCTGCTGCTCGATCATCCGGATCGCGAAGTCCCAGATCAGCGTGCGCCCGGTCAGCGTGATGTCGCGGCCGAGCAGCGCGGTGATGCTTTCCAGGTTCAGCAGCGCGAAGATGGCGGCCAGCATGATGACCATGGTGCCGCCGTACAGCTCCAGCGCCAGCGACCCGGCGTCCTGCCGGTGGGTGACCAGCATCACCAGGGTCATGCCCGCCGTGGCGACGATCAGCGCCGTGGCGGAGCCGGACATGGCGAGACAGCCGGCCATGATGGCGAAGGTGCCAAGCCGCCAGACCAGCGCCATGGTGTCGGTCACCGGGCGGGAGCGCAGGACGAACAGCCCGGCGGTCAGGCCGAAGGCCATGGCGTCGCCCAGGCCGTTCTTGTGGGAGAAGACGCCGCGCCACTGCGACCCCTGCTCCGCCGGCATCAGGCCGTAGCTCGGCAGGCCGACCGCCAGAAGCGCGCTCAGCACCGCCAGCACGAAGACCGCGCGGTGGATCATCCGCGCCAGCGCGACCTCCCCGTAGGACAGGCCGACATAGAGGCCGAAGATCGTCGTGCCGACCAGGGCCACGCTGCGGCGGATGGTCAGCGACGGGTCATGCGACCATTGGCTGGACGCGATGGCCAGCACGACCATGAGGGCCATGGGAATGCTGAGATAGCGGAAGGCCCGCACGCCGTGGAGCATCACGATCCGCAGCAGGGCCGTGGCATAGAGAGCGGCGAAGATGAGCTGCTTGATGGTGTCGCCGGAGGATTCCGGCGCGCCGCCCGCGCGCAGGATGAAGCGCTGCGAGGGCGCGGACATCATCACCGACAGCAGCGCGTCCCACAGCAGGATCAGGCCGATGGCGCACACCACCTGATCGAACAGGCTGGGCGTGAGATCGGCGGCGCTGCGCAGGAGCGGCGTCCGTGGCCGGACGGGCGGCGCGTCGGCAGCGGGCGCCGCCGCCAGAGCGGCTCGGTTTCGCGGAAATGGCGTTGCACTCATCCTGTTCCCCCGATGAACCCCCGGGTCAACTCCTGCCCGGGGGTACGGAAACGCCCGGCCGCCGGGGCGCCGGGCGTTCCGCCGTCACGTCATGGTCAGCGCGTGTAGTAGCGGCGCGCCTCGTTCATGCCGTAGGCCTCTTCCGACGCGTCGGTGCGGGCCAGCTTCTTCAGGTCGACCCGGCTCAGCACGACGCTGGTCACGTCGCGGCCCAGCTCGGTCAGCCGGTCGATGGCCCGCTGGACGACGGCGCGCGGCGTCTGCTCCCAGCGCACCACGAACAGGCATTCCGTCGCCGACCGGGTCAGCACGCCCGCGTCCGCCACGACCGCCATCGGCGGGGTGTCGAGGATGACGCAGTCGTATTCGAGCGAGGCGAACTTGATGATGCTCGCCAGCTTCTCCGAGCCCAGAAGCTCCTGCGGGTGGTCGCAATGCGGGCGGCCGACGACGTAGTGCAGTCCGCTGCGGCCATCCACCTGGACCACGTCCTGCCATTCCGCCTTGCCGACGATCAGGTCGCTCAGGTCGCCCGGGGCGTTGTCGCCCAGCACGTTCCCGATGCGCGGGCAGCGCAGGTCGCATTCCAGCAGCAGGACCCGCCGGCCGGACGCCGCCAGCATGCGCGCCAGGGTCAGGCAGACGGTGGTCTTGCCCTCGCCGGGAACGGCGGAGGTGACCATCACCACGGAGCCGGTGTTCAGGGCGCCGCGGGCGTAGAGCGACACGCCGATGGCGCGCACCGCCTCGCTGTACTCCGACCGCGGACGGTCGAGCACATAGTCTTCCGGCTTGGCGTTCCTGTGATGCGGCAGGGACGGCACCAGCCCGATGGCCGGCACGCCGATCGTCTCCTCCACATGCTGGGTGTTGCGGAAGGTCTTGTTCAGATGGTCGCGCAGGAAGGCCAGGAACATGCCGATCAGCAGGCCCACGGCCAGACCGCCGCCGACGAACAGCTTCTTGCCCGGCGTGGACGGCTCCAGCGGCGGCTCCGCCTTGGACACGACGCGGGCGTCGCGCTGCTGAAGGTCGTCCTGCTCGCGCGTTTCGACGAGACGCTGGAGCAGCCCTTCATAGACGCGGCGGTTGGCGTCGGCCTCGCGCTGAAGCTGGGCCAGACGGACGTTGGCTCCCAACTCGCCAGCGGTCTCGGCGGTCAGCTTCTTCAACGCGGCCTCAAGCTCGCGCTCGCGGGCGCGGGCGATCTCGACCTCGTTGTTGATGACCGCCATGATCTTGGTGGCTTCCTCGCGCATCTTCTGGCGCAGGTTCGTCAACTGGTTGACGTAGGCCTGCACCGCCGGATGCTGGTCGCCGTAGCGGGTGCGGTATTCGGCGAGCCGCCGGGCGATGCCCGACTCCTCTTCACCCAACCGCTGGATCAGCGGCGAGCCGAGCACCTCGGCCGCGTTGCCCTCGGTCGGGCTGCGCGCGACGATCCGGGCGTTCTGGGCCCGCGCCTCGGCCCGGCCGCGCTCCGTCTGGGCGACGACCAGGGCGCGGTTCAACTCGGCCAGCTGCTGCGACAGGAAGGTCTCGCCGCCGGTGCCGCCGAGCACGAGGCCCTGCTGCGCGCGGTAGTCCTGCACCGCCTTGTCCGACACCTCGACCTGGGCGCGCAGCTCGTTGATGCGGTCCTCCAGCCACTTGTTGGCCTGCTGGGTGACCTCCTGCTTGGTCTGGAGCTGGTCGAGCAGATACTCGTCGACGAAGGCGTTGGCGATGCGCGCCGCCTTCTCCGCCTCCTTCGCCTTGAAGGAGACGACGATGGTGTAGGACTGGGCGTCGCTGGTCGCCGAGAGGCCGCGGCGCACGTCGGCGATGACCGCGGCGCGCTCCTTCTCCGGCGAGGTCGGCTCCTTGACGCCGATGCCGGCGGAATTCAGATAGCCGGTGATCTGCTGGCGCAGCGGCGACAGGTCGTAGCCGACGGTGTCGTTGATCCCGGCGATGGCGCGGTCGATGGCCGAAGGCCGCTCGATGGCGCCGTTGAACTCCGGGTCGTGGACCAGCCCCAACCGGTCCACCACCTTGGCGGCGGTGGCGGTCGAGGTGATCATGTCGATTTCAGTCCGGATCGCCGCCGCCTCGCGCGGCAGGTTGGAGATCACGGCGTTGATGTCCGTGACCTCCGTCGTGCGCGGGTCGATGATGAGCACGGCCTGGCTGGTGAACCGCGGCTCATAGAGCAGGGCACCGGTGGTGGCCAGCGCGGTGCAGCACAGGACGCTGGCGATGATCGTGCTCCGGCGCCGGCGCAGCACCTGGAGGAGGTCGCGGAGCGCGACCTCCCGGGTGCTGGCTTCGGACCCCAGGGCTCCGTCTACATGAGTGTACGCGGCCATCCCATTCTCCTGAGGATCGGTCTGTGAGGGTCCAGGCCGGCGGTCAGCCCTTCACGATCTTCTCGTCGACGATGCCCGCCTTGCCGAAGGCGTTGCGGGTGTCGACGATCAGCGGCAGCCCGTCCAGGAAGGCCTTCAGGTCGAAGGAGTCGTGGTCGGTGCACAGGATCGCGGCGTCGAAGGCACCGTCCCGGATCTCCTCCAGCGCAACCGACGGCGTGCCGGCCATGCGGGCCAGACGGCGCGTCTCCGGAAGCTCCGGCACATGCGGGTCGTAGTAGAAGACCTCGCAGCCGCGGTCCTGCAGAAGATCGATGATCTTCAGCGCCGGGCTCTCGCGCATGTCCTCGATGTTCTTCTTGTAGGCGACGCCCAGCACCAGGATGCGCGACCCGCGCAGCGCGCGGCCCAGCTTGGAGTCCATGGCCTGCGACAGCCGCTCCACCACGTAATGCGGCATGCGGGTGTTGATCTCGCCGGCCAGCTCGATGAAGCGGGTGGCGACGTCGAACTCGCGGGCCTTCCAGGTCAGGTAGAAGGGATCGATCGGGATGCAGTGACCGCCCAGGCCGGGGCCGGGGTAGAAGGGCATGTAGCCGAAGGGCTTGGTCTTGGCGCCCTCGATCACTTCCCAGACGTCGATGCCCATCGCGTCGTAGACGACCTTCAGCTCGTTGACGAGCGCGATGTTGACGCAGCGGAAGATGTTCTCGGTCAGCTTCACCGCCTCGGCCGCTTCCAGCGACGAGACCGGAATCACGCGCTCCAGAGCGCGGCCGTACATCGAGCAGGCGATGCGCAGCGCGTTGGGGTCCTCGCCGCCGACGATCTTCGGGATGCGGGCGGTGGTGAAGGTCTCGTTGCCCGGGTCCTCGCGCTCCGGCGAGAAGGCCAGCAGGAAGTCCGTGCCGCTGACGAGGCCGGTCTTCTCCAGGATGGGGCGCACCACCTCGCGCGTCGTGCCGGGGTAGGTGGTCGATTCGAGGACGATCAGCTGGCCGGGGCGCAGCACCTGGGCGATCTGCCGGGTGGTGACCTCGATGCAGCTCATGTCCGGTTCACGGTTGCGCGTCAGCGGCGTCGGCACGCAGATGACGATGGCGTCCATGTCGGCCAGCGACTGGAAGTTCGCCGTGGCCGTGAAGCGGCCCTCCTCCAGCATCCCGCGGACCTCGTCGGTCGACACGGTGCCGATGTAGGAGGTGCCGCCGTTCAGGCTGGCGACCTTTTCCGGATCGATGTCGAAGCCCGTCACCGAGAAGCCGGCCCGCGCGAACAGCCGCGCCAGAGGCAGGCCGACATAGCCCAGGCCGATGACGCCGACGCTGGCGGTGCCCGCCGCGATCTTCGACTCCAGCGCCGCCAGGGCTTCCGGAATGCCGGACGTGCCGACCGAACCCCCGCTCACCAACAGGTCGGCAAACTCATTGCTCGACATAAGACGTCTCCTTTTCCGACTCTCTTGTTCGTAGAGGTTTCACCGTTATTCGCGCTGTATTACAGAGATCAAATTTACCGACACAAAACCGAAGCCAAGGTCCGGTTCTGACATCGGGCCTTGGCTTTTGCTGTTCATAAGACTGATCGATCGGCGTTTCCTCTCACCGAATACATTAGGCTGCTTTGTCTAAGCACCCAGCAATCGTGATAGAAAAAGTGGCAGCCGTAAACGTCGTAAAAGGCCGAACTACCGTCAGTTGACCGGGTGACCTTTCTTGTGAGACTTTCGGGATGACCATCCCGAAAGGTGCTTTATTAACCCCTTTTGAGTAACCACGGGCAGAATAGACGAAAGGAGCCGGACCGGCGCGTCAGCGGCCGGACGGCTCCTTCGCACCGCGGTCATCCCTGGACGGCGACTCCCTCCGGTTGCAGCCCGGCCGTCTCGGGCAGCGTGTTGTGCATCAGGAAGCTGGCGTCGCCGTCGCCCATGGTCAGCAGCCAGTTGCGGCGGTCGGCGAACGTGTCGCGGTCGATGCCGGCGTCCGGCCCGGCGTGCGCCATCACCCGCACCGGGAAGCCCACGCGGTCGGGCACCTTCATCATGCCCATGGCGAGGAAGGTCCGCTCCGCCCGCGTGTTCAGCGTCCGGCAGATCAGCGCGGTCGCGCGCTCCGTCGCGGCGATGCGCAGCGTGTGGCTCAGCAGGACCCACAGCCATTTCGGCTCGCACAGGTAATCCACGATGGCGAGGCAGGGCTCCTTGCGCCAGGTCTCGCGGCGCAGGACCACGTAGCCCAGCGGCTCGTCCCCGCGCGTCAGCATGAAGCGGCGGTAGTCCGAGGCGCAGGGAATCGCGTCGTAGCGCCAGCGCAGATGCGTCAGGTCGCGCAACGCGATCAGCGGGTAATGCGGGGAGGAGCGCCGCCAGATGGCGTCGGCCCGCCCGTCGAACCGCCCGATCTCCTCGAACCGCGCGCCGGTCGCCCGGCTCAGCAGGTGGCCGCCGATCCGCGCGCCGTGCAGGGCCGGGCCGGCGATCGCCCCGATGGTCCGCATGCGGCCCTGCAGCGACGACGCCTCCACGCAGCGCCGCGTGTCCAGCGGGAAGACGTAGGCGGGCAGGGCGCCGATGTCGATCCAGCCCGCCTTGCTGTAGGCCTTGTAGGCGGAGTCCGAGATGTGGATGGCCATCGCCAGGGGACGGCTGTCGAGCTGCGCTTCCGCCAGGGGCGTGAAGGCGCCGCGCATCCGCCATTCCGGCAGGACCATCAGGCTGTTGGCCCAGGAGGCCGGGATCTCCCGGTCCTGCGCCTTCAGGCGGAAGGGAATCCCGCATTGCTGGCCGACGATCTGCCCCTGCCGCTTGCACACCCAGACTTGCGGCCCGTCCGCGTCCCGGTCGGGCACCTCGTCGAAGAGCCAGCGGTTGTAGGCCTCGTCCACCTGCCAGACCCGTTCCCCGAACATCTTGCGCTGGAAGCCGCGCAGCTCCCCCTTGTCGGAAGCGTCGAAACGGAAAACGGTTTTCTTCAGCCGGTCGGTGATCGACTGACCGACGGTGCTGCTGCTGGTGCTCACATGCCCCCCCTTGTTCGAACGCGCCGTCCCTTGCCCGGCCCGCGGCTCGCCCGCGGACGTCGGGGCCAAGGTCAGCGCACGGATTCCGGCCGCATTCCGGATGCTTCCTGCACAGTTCCTCCCGATGGTTGGTTGGCCGATGGTTTGTCGGCCGATGGTTGGTTGGCGGTGGTCCCGGCCCGGGTTTCGGTTTGGGCCTCTGTTCTGGCGTTGTTGCTGACCCGGTTGCCGGTGATGGCCTTGTCGATGCTGTCGGCGATGATGATGGCGGCCCGCTTGCCGTTGCGGTGGAAGACGTTGTCGCGCAGCTCCAGCGTGATCGAGCCGTTGCCCTTCTGGTGCTGCAGGACGCCGCCGTTGTTGTCGTAGAATTCGTTCTCGTAGACCCGGTAAGTCACGTCGATCCCGCGGTTCTGGCCGAGCGAGAGGCCCGCGTCGGCGTTGCGGAAGATGACGTTCCGGTAAATCTCGGTGCTGGACTTCGCCAGGATGCCGGCGCCGCGCGGATTGTCGTGAATCAGGTTGTCGTGGATCTTCAGCGTGCTGCCGGCCTGCCCCTGGTCGTGGTAGAGGCCGTGGGAGCGTCCCTCGCCGCCGTTGACGCCGTTGTTGAAGACGCGGTTGTGGGCGATCTCGCCGGTCAGGATGCGCCCGTTCCAGCCGGAATAGACGCCGCCGTCCTTGCGCCAGCCGTTGTCGGCGATGGTGTTGCGCGTGATGACCTGATCGGTGTTGTCCGCGGCGTAATGCACGATCCCATAGGCGCCGTTGCCGGTGATGGCCGACCCGTCGATCCGCAGCCCGTCGGAGGTGCCGGCAACGACGATGCCGGAGCCGCCGTTGCCCGTCACGGTCACGTTCGTCACCGACACGTTGCGCGCCCGCGGGCCCAGAAGCAGGCCGGTGTCGGCCGCGCCGGTGATGATCAGCCCGTCGAAGGCGACGTTGGCCCGCCCGTTCAGGCTGACCGCGACGGCGGCGCCCCGCGCGTCGATCACCGGAGCGCCGCCTGTGCCATAGGCGCCGTAGGTGATCGGCCGGTCGGTGGTGCCGGAGGAGGAGGCCAGCAGGCTGCCGCGCCAGCTCTCCCGCGCTCGAACAGCACGCGGCTGCCCGGCGGGAAGGCGGTGGCGTTCACCTTGTCCAGCGATTTCCAGGCTTCCTTCGGGCCGCGGCCCGACCGGCGGTCGTCGCCGTTCGTGGCGTCGACGTAGAAGACCGGTGCCTCGTCGGCGCTCCGCCGCGCGCTGACGAGCAGCGACGGCTGGGCAGGACGCTCGATGGCGGGGGGAGGAGGGGGCAGGTAATCCATGGCTCCGGCTCGCGCGGTCTTACACGGCGGCGCGGAACAGCGCGTAGGCGAGGCCCCAGGCCGCCAGCGCGCAGCCGGCGCACAGCAGGGCCCAGCCGGCCCGCGGAAGATCGAGAAGCGGGGGGGCGGCGCGCTCCGCCACCGTCGGCGCGGCGTCCGCCGGAAGGACGTCCGCAACCCCACCCAGCAGGTTCGGGCTGGCCGGCGTGGCTTGCTCGATCATGGCGATCTCCTCGCGGGGGCCGTTAAGCGGGAGGACCGGCGACTGAAACCGCTGCGTGTCCCTGTTACGGTATTTTGTGTTACGTCATGGACAAATAAAGGGAAATGAAAAGGGATCACGCTTAAGCGATCAGGGTACGATAAGGGGGCATTCCAAAGGGAGGAATAGGCCTTCTCTTTGGAATTGCCGAGTGGTGATCGCCCGTAATGCATATGAGAACGGCAAGAACTCCCTCCCCCGCGATGGGAGAGGGAGCCGGCCATTCATAAGCCGGAGCGCTTAGCCGGCCAGGGCGCGCTTCATGTTGCCGGCGCCGCCGCGCAGCAGGCGCTTGACCAGCTGCTGCTTTGCCGGGGCCGGGCCGTTCTCGAAGCAGATGCGCTGGATCCGCCGCTGCGGACCGCCGCGGCGTGGCCACGAGGTGCCGAACGTGAGGTCGACGCCGCTGTCGTACAGGTCCGCGAACAGCGTGTCGTGCAGGCCCTCGTCCGAGTAGGGGAAGGCAAACGAGCCGCAGCCGGGACCGAACAACTCCCGGATGCCGGCGACGCTGCCCGTCACCTCCGCCTTCCGCTGCTCCGGCGTCAGCAGGCGGTGGTTGGGATGGTCGAAGCCGTGGGCGCCGATCGACACCCCCTCCGCCATCAGGTCGGCGATCTCGTCGTGGGTCAAATAGGGCTTCTGCGTCGCCAGGAAGCCGGCGGTGTCGAATTCCAGAACGGTGGCGATCTCGTCCAGCACGGCGCGCTGGTGCCAGCTCACCTTCATGACAGCGGCGGCGGGATCGGCGGCGACGGCGCCCGCCCGCGCCAGGGTGGCGGCGCAGACGGCGCGGCGGGGATCGGTCTCGGCCAGCCGGCTCAGCCGCTCCGCCAGAAGGCTCGCCTTGTGCCGGTAGAAGAGAGACCCGTTGTCGAGGAAGTTCAGGTTGAGATACAGCGCCGGCCGGATGCCCTTGCGGCGCAGGATGGGCATCGCGACTTCCGCCACCTCGCGCATGCCGTCGTCGAAGGTGACCAGCAGCGACGGACGGCGGATCTCCGGCCCGCCCATGGCCGATCCGGTGACCGTGGGCAGGTCCGTCGGTTCGAAGTGCTTCAGGAGAAAATCGAGGTCCTCCGTGAATTCCTTCGGCGTGCGGGGGCGGTAGATGTGCTTCAGATGGTCCGGCACCGTGTCGCAGACGGCGTGGTAGACGACGGCCAGCACCGGGCTGCCGTAGGCGTGATGGCAGGCGGTTCCCAGCGGGTTGCGCAGCGCGTCCATCCACCGGACCCGCCGGCCCAGCCCGCCACCGGAAATCACGTCGGCAACGCTCATTCATGTCCTCCCGCGGAAGGGTCAGAGGGCGAGGGTCAGAGGGCGTCCGCCCCATCGGGAGCGAGGCGCTTGGGCTGCATCATGGCGGTGTGGATCTGGGCCATGGCCTGCGCCTCGGTCGGCGTGCGGACCATGCGGTACAGCATCTTCTTCAGGCCCGGCGGCGTCAGCCGGAAGCCGATCTGAAGGGAGGCCGTCGCCAGGAACTCCGAGTTGGTCAGGAAGCCCGACCGCCAGCACCAGACCCGGAACGCCCATTCGTTGACGGCGTAGCGCAACCCGCCGCGGCGGACGCGCTGGGCCATGCTGGTGCGGAAGAGAAGAAGCGCCTCCTGCACCGTCTCCATGCGCCCCCCGGCCTGGAGGAGGCGGACATAGAGGTCGTAGTCCTCCAGATTGCCGAAGCAGGAGCGGTACCCGCCGATGGCGGTCAGCGCCCGCCGCCGCACCATCATGGTGGGGTGAGACAGGACGCAGTGCCACTTCATGCCCTGGCTGATTTCCTCATGGGTCTCCGGGCTGCGCTTCACGCAGGTGATGGCGCCGGGGTCCTGTTCGAACTCCGCGTGCCAGGAGAAGGACGCGTCCAGCGACCCCTGCTCGGCGAAGGCGCGCGCCTGCGTCTCGAAGCGGTGGGGCAGGCAGATGTCGTCGCTGTCCATGCGGGCCACCAGATAGCCCGTGCAGTATTGCAGGCCGTCGTTCAGCGCGCGGGCCAAGCCCCCCTGGTTGCGCCGCCGCACCACCACAAGCCGGCAGGCGTTGGACGCCTGATAGTGGGCGATGACCTTCTCCTGCTCCTCCCCGATCCGTCCATCGACCACCAGCACGCACTCGCGCGGGAGAAGCGTCTGCGTATAGACGCTCTCCAGCGCGGCCTGAAGGTTGTCCGCCTTCTCGCCGGCGTAGGTGGCCATAAGCACGCTGATCGATTGAGTGTCCCGACCGTCCCTCGGTCCGCTCACGTGATTCATACCTGGTCTCCACCCCTCTTGTCGTGGCGACGCGGACGGCG
The DNA here is from genome assembly GCF_040500525.1 of Azospirillum formosense. NCBI lineage: Bacteria > Pseudomonadati > Pseudomonadota > Alphaproteobacteria > Rhodospirillales > Azospirillaceae > Azospirillum > Azospirillum formosense. Next base: position 70,759 of record NZ_CP159404.1, read on the forward strand.
TGCGGCGGTCCGGTCACCGGGCGCCGCCCCGCGAAGGGCGACGCCCGGTGACCATGACCACGGACGCCGCGGCCCTGGGAATGGAGGCGTGTGCGTGCCGCCCTGAGCCCCGCTTCCGCGGCACGCGCGCGCAAGCGGTTTCGGCGTTCCTTCCCGGTGGCCGTCGGTCCGGCGCCTGCGCGGCGCCTGCCGTCCCGTCCTTGTCGTCGTTTTCAGTGCCTTTGTTGCCCTGTCTCGTCCCTTTCCTCGTCGGTTCTGTGGGGGCCTCCCTCCGGTCCGCATCCCGGATTAGGACACCCCTGGCCGTCGTATCGGCCGGTGCCGATGCACGCATAGGCACGGAATAGGTCTGTGGACGCTATCAAAGGGCGGATGGCGGGTAAACCTACATAAAGTGCAAGATAAATATCCCCTTCGCAGCGTCCCAAAGGGAAAGCCGTCTGCCACTTTGGTCGATTGTGGAGAAAGTGGGGGATGCCGCGCGCACTGCGGAGAAATAACGGCTGATTGCTATGAAAAGGCGGCGAACCGGGGTGGCATTCGGACTTCATCACTCCGCTGAGGCGGGCCTTGTTGTGCGACGCACAAGAAATAGGGGCGAAAGCAGAGCAGCCAGCGGGGCTGTGCTTTCGATTATTGCCGTTTTGTGTCGCGAGCGGAAGTCGGAAACGCTCCACCGCACACGCTGTCCAGACACGCCAACGCCCGGCCACGAGGGGCCGGGCGCGGACGTTGCCGAAGGGGCGTAACGCCGATCGATCAGATGATCGGGTTGGCCTTGGAGACCGAGGAGATGGTGTTGTTGGTCACCGTCTGCTTGATGTTGTCGGCGATGTTGATCGCCGCACGGCCGTTGTTGTTGTAGAAGGTGTTGTCGTACAGGCTCAGCGTGATCGACCCGGCGCCCTTCAGGTGTTCCAGGATGCCGCCGTTGTTGTTGAAGATCTCGTTGCCGTAGATCTTGTAGGTGACGTTGGTGCCCTGGTTCTGGCCGATGGAGATGCCGACGTTCGAGTTGCCGTAGATCGTGTTGTTGTAGATCTCGGTGCTCGACTTGGCGAGGATGCCGGCGCCGCGCGGGTTCGAATATATCACGTTGTCGTGGATCTTCAGCGTGCTGTTGGCCTGGCTGTGGTCGTGGTACAGGCCGTGCGACCGGCCGTCGCCGCCGCCGCTGCCGTTGTTGAAGATCGTGTTGCCGGCGATCTCGCCGCTCAGGATGCGGCCGTTCCAGCCCGAATACACCGCATCGGTCCGCCAGCCGTTGTCGCTGATGACGTTGTTGGTGAAGTACTGGTTGGCGTTGTCGGCGGAGTAGTGGACGAGGCCGTAGCCGCCGTTGCCGTCGATCGTGGAATGATCGATGCGCAGGTTGTTGGAGGTGCCGCTGATCACCACGCCCGAACCGCGGTTGTCGACGATCTGCGAGTTGGTGACCTTCACGTTGTTGGCGCCACCGTTCAGCAGCAGGCCGGTGTCGTTCGAACCCGTCATCGTCAGGTTGTCGAACGTGATGTTGTCCTTGTTGTTCAGGCTGACCGCGAAGCTGGCGCCGCTCTTGGCCTTGATGACCGGGTCGGCGCCGGTGCCGTAGGCGCCGTAGATGATCGGCTTGTCGGCGGTGCCGGAGGTCGAGACCAGCAGGCTGTCGGTCCAGGTCTCGCCACGCTCGAACAGGACCAGCGAGCCGGCGGCGAAGTTGGTGGAGTTCACCTTGGCCAGCGACTTCCAGGCCTGGTTCGGGTTGTTGCCCGAGTTGCTGTCGTTGCCGTGCGTCGCGTCGATGTAGAAGACCTGCGAGGCCGGGGTCGCCGGGTAATCCGACGTGCCGCCGCTCGGGTTCGACGGGGCGGGCGGGGCCGTCGGCGTCGTGGGGGTGGTCGGCGCGGTCGGCGTGGTCGGAGTGGTCGGCGTCGTGGTCGAGGAGGGGAAGAACTCCTTCGGCGCGGCGACGACCAGGGTGCCGTCCCACCACATGCCGGACTGGCCCTTCACCACGTCCTTGCCGTCGAGCGCGCCCTTGTCATAGGTGACGGAGGCGTCGGTCGGATTGACGGCGTTGCCGTTGATGGTGATCTTGTTGACGATCAGGTTGCGGTCCTGACCGTTCACGAAGCCATCGTTGTCGTACTGGATCTGGACCTTGTGGGCCTGGCCGGGGGCGATGTCGGCAGTGAAGCTGTAGTCTTTGGCGGCGGTGCCGGCGGAACCCTCGCCGATGACCTTGCCGTCCACCATCACCTTGAAGTGCGGGGCCACGCCGCCCGCCACGTTGCCGGCGGCGTTGACGACGATCTTCGTGGCGCCCGTCACCGCCTCGGCGGTCGCGGCGGGGAAGAAGTCCTTGGGCGCGGCGACGACCAGGGTGCCGTTCCACCACATGCCGGACTGGCCCTTGACCACGTCCTTGCCGTCGAGCGCGCCCTTGTCGTAGGTCACCGACGGGTCGGCCGCGTCGAGCGCGTGGCCGTTGATGGTGATCTTGTTGACGATCAGGTTGCGGTCCTGACCGTTCGCCACGCCGTCGTTGTCGTACTGGATCTGGATCTTGTGGGCCTGATCCGCGGTGACGTTGGCGTTGAAGGTGAAGTCCTTGGCGTCGGTGCCGGCGGAGCCTTCGCCGATGACCTTGCCGTCCACCATCACCTTGAAGTGCGGGGCGATGCCGCCCGCGACATGGCCAGCCGCGTTGATGACGATCTTCGTGGCGTTGTCGGCGGTCGCGGCGGCGTCGGCCAGGGCCAGCGGCTGCGCGGTCTGCAGGGCCTGCGCCTGGAGGAGGGAGGCCGGCGTCGCGAAGGAATCGGCGGTGGACACGGAGGTCTCGCTGATGGTCAGATGCGCCGTGTCGGCGCCGAGATCACCGGCGTAGTTGGTGTGGTCGGTCAGATCCTGATGGTGAAGGTCGATACCCAGATCGTCCATGGTCTGCACTCTCTATGCTTGTGGGGACGCCACCGCGTTGGGTGGCCAGCGGGGCCGGCACGCGGTCGGTGCGTCCCCTTCCTTTCGGTTAGCGCTCTAGCCTTTTGGCTTACCCCTTAAGACTAGCGGCTTCGCTGTGGCCTTAAATGGGACGATTTTAGGATAATAAATCTCAAATGCGTGATATTTGGATCACAGTGAGGCCGATCCGCACTGGTGGCGCGTCGTTCGGGCGCTGCAACCGGTAGGAAAAGCGTCGTGTCAACCCGTCGCGACGGCGGGATGGAACGGGGCGATGCGCAGCCGGGGATGGCGGTGCTGCGGACAAAAAAGAGGGTGCTTCCGAAATCGGACCATCCTTTGACCCGGGTCAATCCGCCGGAGCCGGTCCGGGCGTAGCCTCCCTCCATGCATTGCAAGGAGAGATGACATGGAGACGATGGTCTTTCTGGTGCTGGCGTTTCTGCTGACCGGCTTCCTGACGGCTCTGTCGGTGCTGGGCATGGCCACGCTGCACGCCATGGTGCGGGTCATTCTTCCGGCCCGCCGCCCGGTGGCTCCCGTCCGGGTGTCCTGACGGGGCCGTCTATAGGACCGGACCGCCTATAGAATATGAGTCAGAGGGGGAGGGGGCCTTCGTTCTTGACCTCCTCCATCACCGCGTAGGTGCGCGTCTCCCGAACGCCGGGCAGTGACAGCAGCACATCCCCCAGGAACCGCCGGTAGGCCGCCATGTCGGCCACCCGCGTCTTCACCAGATAGTCGAACCCGCCGGCCACCATGTGGCATTCCAGAACCTCCGGCGCGTGCCGGATGGCCTGGGCAAAGCGGTCGAACACGTCGGGCGTCGTCTTGTCGAGCAGCACCTCGACGAACACCATCAGCCCGAAGCCCAGCCGGTGCGGATCGAGCCGCGCCGTGAACCCCGTGACATAGCCATCCTTCAGCAGCCGCCGCATCCGTTCGCCGGCGGTTGTGGCCGACAGGCCGACCCGCTCCGCCAGATCCACGGCGGAAATCCTGCCGTCCATCTGCAGGATCGCCAGGATGCGCCGGTCGGTCCGGTCAAGCTCCGTCATTTTCACGCTCCATGCCGCCTTTGGCCGTTGATATCGCGGCCAGTCGTCGAAAACAACCGTGGAGACACGGCAGGGTCCGCGATAGTCTCCGGATGCCGCAGTGGAACAAGCAAAACAAAGCGGACGCTGCGGTTTGCAAAGACGAATTGGATCGGGTGAGAGACACCGTGACCATCGACATTGGTCCCAAGGCTGCGGCTCCCAACGCTGCGGCCCCCAACGCTGCGGACGGTGCCGGATCGGCGCCGGGCGGCGGCACGATCCTTCTGCTGGGCGCCGGGCGCATGGGCGGCGCCATGCTGCGCGGCTGGCTGGCGCAGGGCGTGCCGGCCGCCGCCATTTCCATCGCCGACCCCAACCCGGCGCCGGATCTGGTCGATCTGGCCGCCCGGACCGGCGTCCGCGTGAATCCGGCGGACGGCGCCGCGGTCGATGCCGCCTCAGTTGATACCCTGGTGGTCGCGGTCAAGCCGCAGATGGTGGAGAGCGCCGCGGCGGGCGTGCTGGCGATGCTGGCGCCGCACACGCTGGTGTTGTCGATCATGGCGGGCAAGACGCTGGCCGACCTGCGCCGCCTGTTCCCGGCGGCGGGCAGCGTGGTGCGGGCGATGCCGAACCTTCCGGCGGCGGTCGGACGCGGCGCCACCGTCGCGGTGGCCGAGGCGGATTGCCCGGCGGATCGCAGGGAGCGCGCCGCGTCGCTGCTCACCGCCGTCGGGAGCCTGGAGTGGCTGGCCGACGAGGCTCTGGTCGACGCCGCCACGGCGCTGTCCGGCTCCGGCCCCGCCTACGTCTTCTACCTCGTGGAGTGCCTGACCCGCGCCGGGGTCGAGGTGGGGTTGCCCGCCGACGTCTCGGAACGGCTGGCCCGCGCCACGGTCGAGGGGGCGGGGGCGCTGATGGGCGCCACCGGCCAGCCGGCGGCCGAGCTTCGCGCCGGCGTCACCTCCCCCGGCGGGACCACGGCGGCCGGCCTTTCCAAGCTGATGGCCGATGACCACCTCCAGAGTCTGTTGAACGCGACCCTGCGCGCGGCGGCCCAGCGTGCCGCCGAACTGGGCGGAACCGGCCCGAAAGCCTGAGAAGCACCCCCCTTTCACCATCAGGGACCGGCTCGCCCCCGGCCTGCGGATTCGAGCGGACGACACCGATGAACAGCATGACCAACCCGACCGCCACCCGGGCCGCCACCCGGACCGCCACTCCGTCCGCCGCCTCCGGCAGCGCGGCGCCGTTCGCGGACTTCGCGCCGCCCATCCGTCCGGCGACCGAGCTGCGCGCCGCGGTCACCGCCGCCTACCGCCGGCCCGAGCCGGAATGCCTGCCCTTCCTGTTCGAGCTGGCGTCGCTGCCGCCCGGCATCGTCACCGCGGCGGCGGCCACCGCCCGCAAGCTGATCACCGCCCTGCGCGCCAAGCCGCGGGGCCGCGGCGTCGAGGGGCTGATCCACGAATACAGCCTGTCCAGCCAGGAGGGCATGGCGCTGATGTGCCTGGCGGAGGCGCTGCTGCGCATCCCCGACCACGCCACGCGCGACGCGCTGATCCGCGACAAGATCGCCGGCGGCGACTGGCAGGCGCATCTCGGCAAGGGCGGCTCGATGTTCGTCAACGCCGCCACCTGGGGCCTGCTGATCACCGGCAAGCTGACCTCGGCGGGCGGCGAGCAGGCGCTGTCCTCCGCCCTGACGCGGCTGATCGCGCGCGGCGGCGAGCCGCTGATCCGCCGCGGCGTCGATTTCGCCATGCGCATGATGGGCGAGCAGTTCGTCACCGGCCAGACGATCCAGGAAGCGCTGACCAACGCCCGCCCGATGGAGGCCGAGGGCTTCCGCTACTCCTACGACATGCTGGGCGAGGCGGCGCTGACGGCGGAGGACGCCGCGCGCTACTACGCCGACTACGAGAACGCCATCCACGCCATCGGCAAAGCGTCGGCGGGGCGCGGCGTCTATGAGGGGCCGGGCATCTCCATCAAGCTGTCGGCGATCCACCCGCGCTACTCCCGCGCCCAGGCCGACCGGGTGATGGACGAGCTGCTGCCGCGCGTGAAGGCGCTGGCGCTGCTCGCCAAGGGCTACGACATCGGCCTGAACATCGACGCCGAGGAGGCCGACCGGCTGGAGCTGTCGCTCGACCTGATGGAATCGCTGTGCTTCGACCCGGATCTGGCGGGCTGGAACGGCATCGGCTTCGTCGTCCAGGCCTACGGCAAGCGCTGCCCCTACGTCATCGACTTCCTGGTCGATCTGGCGCGGCGCAGCGGCCACCGGCTGATGATCCGGCTGGTCAAGGGCGCCTATTGGGACAGCGAGATCAAGCGCGCCCAGCTCGACGGGCTGCCCGACTTCCCGGTCTACACGCGCAAGGTCTACACCGACGTCTCCTACGTCGCCTGCGCCCGCAAGCTGCTGGCCGCCCCGGAGGCGGTCTTCCCGCAGTTCGCCACGCACAACGCCCAGACCCTCGCCACCATCTATGAGATGGCCGGCAGCGACTTCCAGGTCGGCAAGTACGAGTTCCAGTGCCTGCACGGCATGGGCGAGCCGCTCTACAAGGAGGTCGTCGGCCCGCTGAAGCGGCCCTGCCGCATCTACGCGCCGGTCGGCACGCACGAGACGCTGCTGGCCTATCTGGTCCGCCGCCTGCTGGAGAACGGCGCCAACAGCTCCTTCGTCAACCGCATCGCCGACCCGGCGGTCCCGGTCGACGAGCTGATCGCCGATCCGGTGGCGGTCGCCAGGGCCATCGCCCCGGTGGGGGCGCCGCACGCGCTGATCGCCCTGCCGCGGAACCTCTACGCGCCGGAGCGGGCGAACTCCGCCGGCATCGACCTGTCCAACGAGACGGAGCTTGCCAGCCTGTCCGCCGCCCTGTCGGCGAGCGCCGCGATGACCTGGACCGCCGCGCCGCTGCTGGCCGACGGGGAGCGGTCGGGGACGGCGCAGCCGGTGCGCAACCCCGCCGACCGCCGCGACGTGGTCGGCACGGTGACCGAGGCGAACGAGTCCCTGGTGGCGGAGGCCTTCGGCCACGCCGTCGCCGCGGCGTCCGCCTGGGCCGCCACCCCGCCGGAGGAGCGCGCCGCCTGCCTGTTCCGCGCCGCCGACACGATGCAGGAGCGGATGCCGACCCTGCTCGGCCTGATCGTCCGCGAGGCCGGCAAATCGCTGCCCAACGCCATCGCCGAGGTGCGCGAGGCCATCGACTTCCTGCGCTACTACGGGGCGCAGGTGCGCGACCGCTTCGACAACGCCACCCATCGCCCGCTGGGGCCGGTGGTCTGCATCAGCCCGTGGAACTTCCCGCTGGCCATCTTCTCCGGCCAGATCGCCGCGGCGCTGGCCGCCGGCAACCCGGTGCTGGCCAAGCCGGCCGAGGAAACCCCGTTGATCGCCGCCGAGGCGGTGCGCATCCTGCACGCGGCGGGCATCCCCGCCGGGGCGCTTCAGCTTCTCCCAGGCGCGGGCGAGGTTGGAGCCGCCCTGGTCGGGCACGAGGCGGTGCGCGGCGTGATGTTCACCGGCTCCACCGAGGTGGCGCGGCTGATCCAGCGCCAGCTCGCCGGGCGCCTGCTGCCGGACGGCGCGCCGATCCCGCTGATCGCCGAGACCGGCGGCCAGAACGCCATGATCGTGGACAGCTCCGCCCTGGCCGAGCAGGTGGTCGGCGACGTGATCGCGTCCGCCTTCGACAGCGCCGGCCAGCGCTGCTCCGCCCTGCGCATCCTCTGCCTGCAGGAGGACGTGGCCGACCGCACGCTCGCCATGCTGAAAGGCGCCATGCGCGAACTGCGCATCGGCAACCCGGACCGGCTGGCCGTCGACGTCGGTCCGGTGATCAGCGAGGAGGCCCGCGCCACCATCGCCGGCCACATCGAGGCGATGCGCGCCAAGGGCCGCAACGTGGAGTTCCTGCCGCTGCCCGCCGAGACGGCGGAGGGCACCTTCGTCGCCCCGACCGTGATCGAGATCCGCGGCATCGACGAGCTTGAGCGGGAGGTCTTCGGTCCGGTCCTGCACGTCGTCCGCTTCCGCCGCGACGATCTGGACGCCCTGGTGGACTCCATCAACGCCACCGGCTACGGCCTGACCTTCGGCCTGCACACCCGGATCGACGCGACCATCGAGCGGGTGACCGAGCGGATCGGCGCGGGCAACGTCTACGTCAACCGCAACACCATCGGCGCGGTGGTCGGGGTGCAGCCCTTCGGCGGCCACGGCCTGTCGGGCACCGGCCCCAAGGCGGGCGGCCCGCTCTATCTCTCCCGCCTGCTCAGCCGCCGTCCCAAGGGCTGGCTGGAGTTCCGCGGGCCGGACGCGGCGCGCGCGCCGGGGCTGGCCTACGGCGAGTGGCTGCGCGCCAAGGGTTTCACGGCGGAGGCGTCGCGCTGCGCCGGTTATGCGGCGCGCAGCGCCATTGGCGGCGGCGCGGAGCTGAACGGCCCGGTGGGCGAGCGCAACCTCTACGAGCTGCACGGCCGCGGCCGCGTCCTGCTGCTGCCGCAGACGCGGACGGGGATGCTGCTCCAGCTCGGCGCGGTCCTGGCGACGGGCAACAGCGCCGCGGTGGACGCCCCGCCGGAGCTGGCCGAGCTGCTGCGCGGCCTGCCTCCGGCGCTGGCCGCCAAGGTGCGGACCACGGCGGATTGGCGGGACGCGGGACCGCTCGCCGCGGTTCTGGTGGAAGGCGACCGCGAGCGCGTGACCGCCGTCAACCGCCGCGTCGCGGAGATGCCCGGCCCGATCCTGCTGGTGCAGGCGGCGAGCAGCGAGGCGCTGGCGGCCGGGCGGGGCGAGGGCTATGACCTTGACCTGCTGCTCAACGAGCGGTCGGTCAGCGTCAACACCGCGGCGGCCGGCGGCAACGCCAGCCTCGTCGCCATGAGCTGACCGGGGAGCTGACCCGGAAACTGACCGGGAAACGGACGGGCTGTGGGTCGGGCGGTGCGCCGCCTATCCCGCAACCTCCCGTTCGACCACCAGCTCTTCGCCGTCGATCCGCAGGAAGGAACCGACCTCCAGGTCGCCCCGCGCGATGGCGTCGTTGATGATGATCTGCGCCTCCGCGAGTGTGATCGTCCGGTCTTCGAAGAAAACCGACCCGTCGGCGTGGCGGATGATCCGGAACGTTGCGGTGGTCATCCGGGTATTCTCCTTTGGCAATGCCCTTTCGATAACCGGCGCGCGGCGCATTCGTCGCGCCGGCATCGATTCTCGCGTGGTTCCGCGGACATCGGATGGGCGGCGGAGTGTGTCAATGACCGGAATGTTCTATCTGCGGATAGTTGACCGGACGCGAACCAAAAGGTAGCCAGGAGCAGCGGGGGCTCCGCAGCGCAGGAGGATCATCAGGGTGAAAGACGACGCCGAACTCATCCGCCATCCGTTTTCCGAAGCACCGGACAATGGAACGGTCCGGGAGGTGGCGCCGGGTGTGCTGTGGCTGCGCCTGCCGCTGCCCTACGCGCTGGACCACGTCAACCTCTACCTCTTCGAGGAGGGGGACGGCTGGGCGCTGTTCGACACCGGGCTGGGCGACGACGTCAGCCGCGACTGCTGGGACCGGCTGCTGCGCGGCCCGCTGGGCGGCAAGCCGATCGTCCGGCTGGTGGTCAGCCACTTCCACCCCGACCACGTCGGTCTGGCCGGCTGGCTGCACGAGCGCTTCGCCCCGCCGCTGCACATGACCCAGAGCGAGTATTTCTACGCCAAGCTGCTGCAGCAGGGCCGCGACCCCCAGGCGCTGGAGGCGCAGGAGACGTTTTACCAGACCGGCGGCCTGTCGCCCGACGAGACCCAGCAGATGCTGAAGCGCGGCCTCAGCTACCTGAACCGCACGACCGGGCTGGCGCCCAGCTTCGAGCGGATGATTCCCGGCCAGACCATGCGGCTGGGCGGGCGCGACTGGCGCATCCTGACCGGCGGCGGCCATTCGCCGGAGCAGGCGATGCTCTATTGCGCCGCCGACCGGCTGTTCCTGGCCGCCGATCAGGTCATCGCGCGCATCTCCCCCAACGTCAGCGTCTCGGCGATGCAGCCCAAGGCCGATCCGCTGGGGCTCTACCTGTCGTCGCTGGCCGCGATCCGGGAGGAGGTGGCGGCCGACTCGCTGGTCCTGTCCGGTCACAGGCTGCCCTTCTACGGGCTGGACCACCGCACCCGGGCGCTGGAGTCGCACCACGCCGACCGCTGCGCGCAGATCGCCGAGGCCTGCCGCGCCAAGCCGCTGAGCTGCAAGGAACTGGTGCCGGTTCTGTTCCGCCGGGCGCTGGATTCCCACCAGCTGAGCTTCGCCTTCGGCGAGGCGCTGGCCCACATCAACCACATGGTCGGGCGCGGCGACCTGCGCACCGAGACACGCGCCGACGGCGTGCTGGCCTACCACAGCGCCTGAGCCCGGACACCCGGCCTGCGGGCGCCACCTCAGCGGCAGACCCGGTACGGTCCCATGTCGAGATGGAAGTGGTCGCGGTGGGCATCGTTGTAGTCGGGGCCCAGCACCGCGCGGAAGACCTCGCAGGCACCATCGCGCACCTCGCGCAGGAAGGCGCCCTTTCTTCCGTCCTGCGGGGTCCAATCGCCGGGCAGCGCGATGGTGGTGCCGTCGGCCAGCGTGAAACCGGCGATATCCAGGGCGTTGGCGGTGGCGTGCTCGCTGCGGCGCCCTTCCGCCCGGCCGTAGACGTTGCGGCAGGCGTAGCTTCCCAAATGCCGAACCCGCGTCACCGGCTGGCCGAAATGCCGCTGCGCCGCGGGCTGGAGTGTGTGCGTCTCGAACAGCATCCAGGCGGCGGCGAGCGGGCAGGTGACGATGAAGCCGCCGTTGAAGGCCACCGCCGAGCGGCTGACCCGCACCGCATCGACCAAACCGCAGCCCGGACCGGTCTGCCGGTCGGTCACCGGGCTGAAGCGCAGGCCCGCGTCGCCCAGGACGGCGTGGCACTGCCGTGGCGCTCCGTCCAGCCGGGACAGCTTGAGGCGGGTCAGAAGGTTCGGCGCCTCCGCGATGTCCAGCGGCGCCCAGGGGTCGTAGCGGGGCGGAACCGTCACCGCGCCCGTTCCCACCAGCGCCGCCCCGCTTGCGGCCGCCAGAAGCAGCAGGGCCGACGTCCAGCGCAAGAACCGTCCCATGCGTCCGCCCAATCTCCCCGTTGCAGCACCGTAGGCTGAACAGCGGGAACGCTCGCGCGGCTCCCCCGGATCGTATTCCCCCTAATTGCTTATGAACCGGCGGTGGGGGCGGACTGTTGTCCAAGCGGCGGTTCATCCGTTCGTGCAATTGGACGGAGCGTGACTTCCATGCCACAGTTCCAGCGTTACCCTTCGTCACGCGGTGAGGGAGAGGCCGATGTCCGATGCATATGATGAGGTTCTGGCCATGCAGGGCCGGACCGAACGCGCGAATTCCACGATCCCGCTCACCGCTTCCTCCGCGCTGGCCTCCGCCGCCGCGCTGTTCCGGAAGATCGAAGCGCCCCCGCCTGCGTCCCCGCCCGCCGAGGAGTGGATCGTCGGCGACGCCGGGGCCTTCGGCATCGGCGCCTACGGCCGCCTGCCCGCCGCGGCTCCTGCGGCGACGGTGGCGCCGGAGCTTCTGGCGCGGCGGGAACTGGCGGCTCGGCTCGACGGCGGGATGGCCGAGGACACCGCCGGCTGAGCCCCCCGGACGGTCCGGCTCAGCCGTCCTTGCGGTACAGGGCGACCAGCGCCGTCAGGACGGCGGGGTCGTCGTAGCGTCCGAGGAAAAGGTCGCCGATGGCCCGGCGCAGCAGGATGCTGATCCGGGCGCGGGCGCGCCCGTGGACGGCGCCCTCCAGCCGGCGGCAACGGTTGCACAGCAGGCGGACCCGCTCGACCGTGGAGCGGGTGATGCGCAGCGCCTCGACGCTGACCAGGATGTCGGTGGTGGCGGCGTATTCGGCGGCCTCCGGCCAAGGCACGCGGCGACCACGCCCATCGCGCCACGTCTCGTCCGCCCCGTCGTACCAGCGCCCGTCGGGCAGGCAGCGCACGACGACCCCGTCGGGCCGCCCGCAGCAGCGGCAGCGCAGGTTTCCCGAGGTCTCCCCCACACGCACCGGGTCGAGATAGGGCGCACGGATCTGCATCCGGCCCCCGGAGCGTGTCTGCCTGCCCCGCATCGGTTGTCCTATTCCCTGGCTTTGAATCCCCATCCGGGGGAAGGTCCCCGGCGGGACGGGGACCATGACACGGAACGGCCGCTTCCGCGCGTGACTTCTGCGCGGGTCAGGCCGCGAAGGGCATCAGGAACAGCGTGACCGAGGCCAGCGTGAAGGCGGCCATGGAGCGGCGCCCCACGGCGACGGCGGCCTCGTCCTGCCCGCTCTCCTCCAGGCGCAGCGCCAGGAAGCCCTGGGCCATGCCCGACGCGAAGGTGATGATGTGGATGATCGCGAGGCCGGGTAGCGCGTCCAGACCCAGCAGCAGGGTGACCGCGCCCAGCACCATGCCGTTGAAGGCGGCCTGCCGCAGGATCGGTTCCCAGTGCTCGCGGGCGACGAAGGTTTCGACCATGTCCAGCGGATGGCCGTTCCGCTCGTCCGGATCGGTGTACAGGCTCATGGCTGGGCTCCACAGGTTCGGTGGGGCTCCGCCCGACAGGGTCTCAGGGCGGTGCGGTGTCAGGATCGGCGGATGCTGTCCGCCATCTTCTTGGCGACGGTCAGCAGGTCGCCGTCGGCCTTGTTGCCGGTGACGGTGTAGGCGACCAGCCCGGCCCGCCAGTAGACGAGCCGCAGGCTGTCCTGCACGACGGTGTGCAGCGTGCCGTCCTGCGCCGGGCCGCCGGACGCGACGAACAGGGTCAGCAATTCGCCGTCCGGCTCCCTGTAGAGAAACTGGAGAGCGGTGCCATGGTTCCATGGCACGACGCTGGCCCGGATCAGGGTCAGTTCCGGACCGATGGCGGGCAGCGCCACCGTCAAGCCGTTGCCCTCCGGCAGAGGCACCTGGGCGGTCTGCGCCAAGATGGGGGTGGCGTCCATCTGGGGCGGCGCCGGCTGCAGCGTGTTGAGCGCGACGGCCTTGGAATGCGCGTCCGCCGCCTCATCCGCGAAGGCCGGCACGTCGTCGACCTCGCCGGCCAGCTGCGGTCCGCTGGCCGCGCCCGACTGCACCCACACGGTCAGGCTCCACCCTCCCATGACCAGCAGCATGGCGGCGGCCAGCGGGGCGACCCGCCGGGAGAAGCGGTCCATGTCCAGGCGCCAGCGCAGGCGCCCGGCCAGCGTTTCGGTCTCCTGCACCGAAACGCCGGCCATCATGTCCAGCCCCAGCTTCAGCATCTCCTGCTGGTGCCGGTACTCGTCGAGCTTGGCGGCCAGGGCCGGGTTGGCGGCGAGCTGCGCCTCGAAGGCGGCGCGGCGGGCCGGCTCCATCTCGCCGTCCATGTAGAGATGCAGGTCGGCGTCCTGGTTGAGGCTGATGGGATCACGGCTGCCCATGGCTCACCTCACCGCCCGCAGAGTGGCCGGGGCGCGGTCGCGCTGGCCCATCTCCCGGTGGCCCATCTCCACGCGCAGCGCTTCTCGCCCGCGGGCCAGGCGCGACATCAGCGTGCCGAGCGGGATGTCCAGCTGGCGGGCGGCCTCCTGGTAGCTCATCCCCTCGACGGCGACGAGGGTCAGGACGCGGCGCTGCTCGTCGGGGAGGGTGGAGAAGGCCTCGATGGTCCGCATCAACTCGACATGGTCGGGCTGGTTGGGCGGCATCTGCCCGTAGGTCATCGCCTCGATGGCCGAGGCGCCGCGCGCCCGCACCTGCTCCCGCCGCACCCCGTTGACGTGGACGTTGTGCAAAATGCCGAACAGCCAGGACCGCAGGTCACCGTTCGGACGGAAGGTCCGCGAGCCGGAGATGGCGCGCACCAGCGTCTCCTGCACGAGATCCTCCGCATCGTCGCGGTTGCGCGCCAGCGCGAGGGCGTAGCGGCGCAAGGAGCGCAGTTGATTCGACAGTTGGTCGCGCAGGCTGAACGTCACGTCTCCACCCCGTGGACTGGATTTCCCGAACTCCTGCTCCGTTTTCGTTTCGGGAGGGCCTTTTAATCCCGGGGGGGACGCTTTGCGCGGTCAATCGTCGTCGTGGTCGCGGGACGGCCGGTGCAGGGAGCCATCGGCGAGGATGATCTCGCTGGCCACCAGCCCACCCTTGCGGACACGGCCGGTGACGGTGATGGGGGCGCCCGGCTCGATTCCCTCCGGCAGGAGACCGCGCACACTGACATCCGTCCGCGCGCTGCCGTCCTGGACCATCATCCAGGTCGCGCCCGCTGCGGCAACCGTTCCGGAGACGGTGCCGGCCCCGGCCCGCAGCACCTCGGCGACCGGCTGCGGCGAGGATGCCTGGACCGCAGGGTGCCGCTCGCCGGCGTCGGCGGGGCCGGACAGCAGAAGGGCGGCGAAGGCCGCAGCCAAGACGGGGGTCGCCAAGACGGGGGCCGCCAGGACGGGAACGGCCAGGAAGGGGGACGTGGTGGAAGGGCGCATGATCCTGTCTCCATCGCAAGGGGCGGGTGGTCCGCCCGAACAGGAGGGATCATGGCAAGCCGCGGCTGAGCCGTGCCTGAACGGGACGTTCAAGCGCGGTTCAGAAAGACCGGTCACAATCCGCTTGATCGGTGGGGGATCGACTGTAGATTAGATATATCTTATTTCAGGGGCGGATAAGGCCCATGTCGCCCACCGAGCCATTCATCGACCCGCCGCTCGACCCCGCCGAACTGGAGGCACGGGCCGCCGAGGCGGAAGCCTTCCTGCGCTCCATCGCCAGCCGCCACCGGCTGATGATCCTGTGCAGCCTTCTGGACGGAGAGACGCCGGTGGGCGATCTCGCGCGGCGGCTCGGCCTGTCCCCGTCGAACCTGTCCCAGCACCTCGCCAAGCTGCGGGACGAGGGGCTGGTCGCCACCCGGCGCGACGGCACCTCGATCCACTACCGCATCGGGTCGGACCGGGTGCGGCCTGTCCTGCTGGAGCTGTACCGCCAGTTCTGCGTCGGCGCACGCTGCGCGACCGACGCGAACCCGACTCCTTGAAACCGGTCCCTCACCGCTCGACCGGCCCGGACGCGGCCATCCAGGCGGCCATGCCGCCGCTCAGCCGGTGGATGTCTCCGGCATAGCCGCCGGCCGCCATCCTCGCCGAGGCCGGGCCGCAGCGCCGCCCGCTCTGGCACTGGAAGACGAGATGCTTGCCCGTCGCGTCCGGCACGCGGGCCGGGTCGAACCGCGACAGCGGTACCGACGTGGCGCCGGGGATGTGGCCGGCGCGGTGCTCATGCGGTTCGCGGACATCGACGATCACCGCCGTGCCGTCCCTCAGCCAGCCCATGACGGTGGCGGTGTCGACGGTCTTGATCCGGTCGCTCGTGGCGCTTGCGCTCCGGTTAAGGCCGAAACGGGAGAGAAGGGTCTTGAGCATGGTCACCTCTGGATGATGGAGCGGTCTCGGCGGTCGGCGGCGTTCCCGCGCAGGACGGTGTAGATCGCGGGAATCACCAGCACCGTCAGAAGGGTCGAGCTGAACAGCCCGAACAGCAGCGAGATCGCCAGTCCCTGGAAGATCGGGTCGGTCAGGATGAAGGCGGCGCCGATCATCGCGGCGACGGCGGTCAGCAGGATCGGCTTGAAGCGGATGGCCCCGGCCTCCAGCACCGCCTCGCGCAGCGGCATCCCGCGTTCCCGCAGGTGGCGGATGAAATCCACCAGCAGGATGGAGTTGCGCACGATGATCCCGGCCAGCGCGATGAAGCCGATCATCGAGGTGGCGGTGAAGGCCGCCCCGAACAACCAGTGGCCCAGAACGATGCCGATCAGCGTCAGCGGCACCGGCACCAGGATGACCAGCGGCAGCTTGAAGCTGCCGAACTGGGCGACGACCAGCAGATAGATGCCGAGGATCGCCACGCCGAAGGCCGCCCCCATGTCGCGGAAGGTGACGTAGGTGATCTCCCACTCGCCGTCCCACAGCAGCACGGGCCGGCTCTGGTCGTCCGGCTGGCCGTGCAGCCGGATCTCCGGCGCGGCGGCGAGCCCGGCGGCGGCCCAATCGACGGTCTTCAGCCGCTCCTGCACCGCCAGCATGCCGTAGACCGGCGCCTCGAACCGTCCGGCCAGATCGGCCATGACCATCTCCGCGAAGCGCCCGTTGCGGCGGAACAGCGTGTGGGAGGCCGGTTCGCGGGCCATCGTCACCAGATCGCCCAGCTCCACCGTGCCGCGCGCCCCCGGGACCGGGGTGGCGAGGAGGCGCTCGGACAGGAACAGGCCGGAGCGCGGCATCCGCACGGCGATCTCGACGGGCGTGCGCCCCGCTCCCCGGTGCGAGTAGCCGACCGGAACGCCGCCGGTCAGCGCGCGCAGCGTGTCGTAGACGGCCTGCTCCTCAACGCCGTGGAATTCCAGGCTCTCGCGGTCCAGCGCGACGCGCAGCCGGTCGCCGGCCGGGCGGACGCTGTTCTCCACGTCGACGATGAAGTCCACGCCGCGGAAGGCGTCCTCCACCGCCTGGGCCGCCTTGCGCCGGGTTTCCGCGTCGGGGCCGTAGACCTCCATGAGTAGGGTGGACAGCACGGGCGGGCCGGGCGGCACCTCGACCACCTTCAGCACGGTCCCGGCGGGCAGGGGCAGGCCGGAGAGACGCGCGCGGATGTCGAGCGCGATGTCGTGGCTGCTGCGGCTCCGCTCGCCCTTGGGGGCGAGGTTGACCTGGAGGTCGCCCTGCTCCGGCTGGTCGCGCAGGTAGTAATGCCGGACCAGACCGTTGAAGGTGAAGGGGGAGGCGGTTCCGGCGTAGGCCTGGACGCTGGACAGCTCCGGCAGATCGGCGATGCTCCGGGCGGCGGCGAGCAGGGCGCGCTCCGTGTCCTCCGGCGCCGCGCCGCGCGGGAGGTCGAGCACCACCTGAAGCTCCGACTTGTTGTCGAAGGGCAGCAGCTTCACCGCCACGTCCTTGCTGTAGAACAGCCCCGTCGCGGCGAGCGTCGCCACCCCGACCGCCAGCAGGAAGATCCAGGCGCGGCGCTTGCCGCGCACCAACGGGCGGGCGACGGCGCTGTAGAGGCGTCCCAGCCGTCCGCCGTCCTCACCGTGCCCGGCGCCGTGCGTCGGCGTCTTCCCCGGTCGCAGCGTCACCATCAGCCAGGGCGTCAGCACCATGGCGGCGAAGAAGCTGAAGACCATGGCGGCGGAGGCGTTGGCCGGGATCGGGCTCATGTAGGGGCCCATCAGCCCGGACACGAACATCATCGGCAGAAGCGCGGCGATGACCGTCAGCGTGGCGACGATGGTCGGGTTGCCGACCTCGGCCACCGCCTCGACGGCGGCCTGGACCGTGCTCCGCCCGTCGCGCATGGACCAGTGGCGGTCGATGTTCTCCACCACCACGATGGCGTCGTCGACCAGGATGCCGATGGAGAAGATCAGCGCGAACAGGCTGACGCGGTTGATGGTGTAGCCCATCAGCCAGGACGCGAACAGGGTCAGCAGGATCGTCGTCGGGATGACCACCAGCGTCACCAGCCCTTCGCGCCAGCCGATGGCCAGGACGATCAGCCCGACGATGGTGACGGTGGCGAGCGCCAGATGGAACAGCAGCTCGTTGACTTTCTCGTCGGCCGTCTCGCCGTAGTTGCGGGTGACGGTCAGCGTCAGGTCCTTCGGCAACCCCTCCGTCTGGATCGCCTGGACGCGCCCCAGCACGCGGTCGGCGATGGTGACGGCGTTGGCCCCGGCGCGCTTGGCGATGGCGATGGTGACGGCGGGGGTCCGGACCAGTCCGCCCTGGCCGTCCGGCACCAGATGCCAGGCGCTGCTCTCGTCGGGGCGCGCCCCCGCCACCACCTCGGCCACGTCCTTCACATAGACGGGCCGTCCGTCGCGGGTGGTGACGAGAAGCAGCCCGATGTCCGCCGTCCCCTGGAGCGTCCGGCCGGCGATCACCGGCAGGCTGCCGCCCGCGCTGCGCAGCGACCCGGCGAGAAAGGCGCGGTTGGCGTTCCTCACCTTGTCGACGAGCTGGTTCAGCGTGACGCCGTAGAGCGCCAGCCGTTCCGGATCGGGCTCCACGCGGATCTGGTCGGGGCTCCCCCCGACGATGAAACTGCGCCCCACGTCCTCGACCTGGGTGAGTTGGCCCAGCAGGTCGTCGGCCACCCCGTGCAGGGCGTTGACGGTCCAGCGTCCGGCGGCCTCCGCCCGGGGCGACAGGGTGAGCGTCAGGATGGGGACGTCGTTGATGCCGCGCCCGACGATCAGCGGTTCCGGGATGCCCAGCGGGATGCGGTCCAGGCTGGCCCGCACCTTCTCGTGCACGCGCAGGATGGCGTCGTCGGACGGGGTGCCGACGAGGAAGCGCGCGGTGACCACCACGCGGTCGTCCATGGTCTGGCTGTAGGTGTGTTCGACCCCGTCGATGCCCTTGACGATCTCCTCCAGCGGCCGGGTGACCAGCTCCACCGCGTCGCCGGCCTTCAGCCCGTCGGCCTGGACGAGGATGTCGACCATGGGGACGCTGATCTGCGGCTCCTCCTCGCGCGGCAGCGACAGGAGGGCGATGGCGCCGACGGCCAGCGAGGCGAGCAGCAGCAGCGGGGTCAGGGGGGAGCGGATGAAGGTCCGCGTCAGCACCCCGGAAAGGCCGAGCTTCATGGCATTCCCCTCACGAGCCCGCCGGGCGGACAATCACGTCGCCGGGCTTCAGGCCGGACAGGATCTCCAGCCCGCCGGGCCGGTCGCCGGCCGCGGAGTCGATTGAGGGAATCGCGCCGCCCGCCTGGACCGGCACCTCCGTCCCGTCGGCCAGCCGGACGAAATCGGTGCCGAAGCGGCGCAGCAGCCAGTCCGGCGGGACCACCACCGCGTCGCGCGTGCCGGTGGCGACATAGACCCGCACCCGCTCGCCGACGAAGAAGTCGCCGAGGCCATCGACCGTGGCGTCGGCGACCACCCGACCGCCGTCCATCTCGGGGTAGACCTGCCGGACGGTCCCGCGCGCCAGCGCCGCGCCGCCGGGATCGGCCGGGCTCACCGGGGCCAGCCCGCGCTGGCCGACCAGCACCGGGTCGCCCTCCTTCAGGAAGCGGGCGTGCCGCTCCGGCAGGCGCAGCCGCAGGATGTAGCTGTCGGTGGCGATGCTGGCGACCGGCTCGCCCGGCATCACCACGGCGCCGGCGATCGCCTTCACCTGAAGGACGCGCCCGGCGGCGGGCGCCAGCACCTCTCCCTCCCGAGCCTGTTGGGCGACGACGGAACGTTCGGCCGTCATGGCGGCGATCTGGGCGCGGGCGACGTCCAGCGCCGCCTGCGCGTCGTCCAGCCGCTGCTGCGTGCCGGTGCCGCTGGCGCGGAGCTGGCGGGCGCGGCCCAGCTCCAGCTCCGCCTGATGCTGCTGCGCCGTCAGCGCCTGGATTCGCGCGTCCAGCGCGGCGAGCCGCAGCGGCAGCTTGGGGTCGCGCACGGTGGCGATGACCTGCCCCACGGCCACCTTGTCGCCCTCCGTCACCGTCAGATCGGCGATGGTGCCGCCGATGCGGGTGCGGGCCAGCGTCTCGCGCACGCTTTCCACGGTGGCGAAGACGGCCTTCAGGTCCTCCACCGGACGCGGCCGGATGGTCAGGGTGCCCGGTTCGGCCGCCGTCGCGGACAGGGGAAGGAGGGCCGCCAGCAGAAGGGCGGCGAGCAGCGGCTTGCGGGCCGGCGGGCTTGGAAGGGGAGAGCGGGGCATGGCGGGGCGCTTCGGACGGGAGGGACGGAACTCAGGGTGTCGTGATCTCATAATTTAGAAATTGCTAAATTAGTGTCAACGAATTAAAAAGCCCGAGCGCCATCCCGAACCGGCACAGAGGAGTTCCCATCGTGAGCATCGACCGCATCGTCATGGCCTTCGCCGGAAGCATGATCCTGCTGAGCCTCGTCCTGTCCCAGCTTCACAGCCCCGCTTGGCTGTGGCTGACCGCCTTCGTCGGGGCCAACCTGCTCCAGGCGGCCTTCACCGGTTTTTGCCCGCTGGCGATCGTGCTGAAGCGGATCGGCCTGCGCCCCGGCGTCGCCTTCCCCTGAGCGAGCGCATGCGGCCGCGCGGATTGAAAGCGGCGGCGTAACGGTGTATGCGGCGCGTCGGGGGCCGTTCCCGCGGTTCCCCCGCCTCTTCACCCGTCCGAAGGATGCGATGCGGTTCACCGTCCGCCCGGTTTGCCTGATGCTGGCGCTGCTGGGGATGCTCTCCGCCGGGCTTTCCGCCCGGGCGGCGGAGCCGCCGATCCGTGTCGGCGTGCTGGCCTACCGTGGCGGCGACCACGCCAACGCCATCTGGGAACCGACCATCCGCTATCTGGCGGAGCGCTTTCCTCAGCGCGGGGCGGAGATGGTGCCGCTCGACCTGCCGGGCATGGACGCGGCGGTGGCCGCCGGCCGCGTCGATTTCGTTCTGACCAACACCGGCAATTACGTGGAGCTGGAGGCCCGCCACGGCGTCACCCGCATCGCCACGCTCCATTCCTCCCGCTCCGGCGCGTCGGGGGCGGCGGTGGGATCGGCGCTGATCGTCCGGGCCGGGCGCGACGACATCCGCAGTCTCGCCGACCTCAAGGGCAAGTCCGTGATGGCGGTGGACCCTGACGCCTTCGGCGGCTTCCAGGTCGCCTGGGGCGCGATGCTGACGGCCGGGGTCGATCCTTACGGCGATCTGAAGGAGCTGCGCTTCTCGGGGTTCCCCGTGGACCGCGTCGCCTTCGCCGTCCGCGACGGCGCGGTGGATGCGGGCGTGCTGCGCGCCTGCGTGCTGGAGGAGTTGGCCCAGGAAGGCCACCTCGACCGCGCGGGGTTCCAGGTCGTCGCCCCGCGGGCGGAGCCGGGGTTCGGCTGCGCCCTGTCCACCGGCCTCTATCCGGACTGGCCGCTCGCCCGGCTGGCCAACACGCCGGAGGATTTGGCGAAGGCGGTGGTGGTCGCGCTGTTCGAGATGCCGGAGGGCCATCCGGCGGCGCTGGCCGGCGGCTATGAGGGCTGGACGGTGCCGATGGACTACCAGCCGGTCCACGGCCTGTTCCGCAGCCTGCGCATCGGCCCCTACCAGCATCTGCGCGACGTCACCCTGCTCGACCTCGCGCAGGAGCATTGGCACTGGCTGGCGCTGGCGGCACTGGCCCTGTTGTGGTGGACGGTCCATTCGCTGCGGGTCGAGCATCTCATCAAGGTGCGCACGGCGGAACTGCGCGCGGCCAACCGCGAGCTGCGCCGCGAGATGACCGAACGCCGCCGCGCCGAGGACACCGCGCGGGAACGGCAGAAGGAGATGGACCATGTCGCCCGCCTCTCCATCCTCGGCGAGATGGCCAGCAACATCGCGCATGAGCTGAACCAGCCGCTGGGCGCCATCGCCAACTACGCGCGGGGCTGCACCCGGCGGCTGGAGGCCGGGGTTGGCAGCCCCGCGGAGTTCGCGGAGGCGTCGCGCGCCATCGCCGCCCAGGCCGACCGCGCCGGGCAGATCATCGCCCGCATCCGCGACTTCGTGCGCAAGCGCGCCGTCCAGTTGGAGCCGGCCGACGTCAACGGCGCGGTGGAGGCGGCGCTGCAGCTCTGCGAGGGGCGGGCGCGCAGCGGCAACATCCCGGTCACCCGCGCGCTGGCCTCCGGCCTGCCGCCGGTCCTGGCCGACCGGGTGCAGATCGAACAGGTCGTCCTGAACCTCGTCAAGAACGCGCTGGACGCCATGGATGGCGGGGCGGACGGCGAGGCGGCGGAAGGACAGGGCGTCACGGTGCGCACCGGCCTGGACGCGGAAGGGCGGGTGGAGATCGCCGTGGCCGACCGTGGGCACGGGCTGTCGGAGGACGCGCGGGCGCGCCTGTTCGACCCCTTCTTCACCACCAAGCCCGGTGGCATGGGGCTGGGCCTGTCGATCTGCCGGACCATCGTGGAAAGCCATGGCGGCCATCTCTGGGCCACCGATCATCCGGGCGGGGGCACCGTCGTGCGCTTCGTCCTGCCCGCAGCGGAGGAAAAGGACAATGCAGGCTGACGCGGCCCGCACCGTTTACGTGGTGGACGACGATCCGGCGATGCGCCACTCGCTGGGCTGGCTGATCGGCTCGCTGGGCGTGGCGGTGGAGTCCTTCGGGTCCGGCGAGGAGTTCCTGCGCGCCGTCCGCGCCGACCGGCCCGGCTGCCTCGTCACCGACGTGCGGATGCCGGGGATGAGCGGGCTGGAATTGCAGGACACGCTGGCCCGCGCCGGCTCCGTCCTGGCCGTGGTGGTCATCACCGGCCACGGCGACGTGCCGATGGCCGCCCGCGCCTTCCGCGCCGGGGCGGTGGATGTCATCGAGAAGCCCTTCAACGACCAGCTCCTGCTCGACCGGGTTCACGAGGCGCTGGAGAAATCCCGCCGGGCGTGGGAGGCGCTGGCGCGAAAGGCCCATGTCCGGGCCCTGCTGGCCCGCCTGACCCCGCGGGAGCGGCAGGTCGCGGATCTGGTCGTGCAGGGCAAGCCGAACAAGGTCATCGCGGCGGAGATCAACCTCAGCCTGAAGACGGTCGAGGTGCACCGTCACAACGTCATGGACAAGCTGGAGGTCGCCTCCGTCTCCGACCTGACCCGGCTGCTTCTGGAAGCGGAATGAAGGGTCCGCCCGGACAGCGGTCAGACCGCCGCCATCGCCTGCCGGACCCAGCCGAGCAGGGCGGGCAACGGCATCGCCCCGGCGGTGCGCGCCACCTCGCGCCCGTGATGGACCAGCACGAGGGTCGGGATGCTGCGCACGCCGAAGCGCGCGGCCAGATCGGGGGCGGCCTCGGTGTCGACCTTGGCGAGGCGGACATGGGGTTCCAACTGGCCGGCGGCCTGCTCGAAGACCGGGGCCATCATCCGGCACGGCCCGCACCACTCCGCCCAGAAATCGATGAGCAGCGGCAGGTCGCTGCGCTCCGCCTGGGCGGCGAAGCGGGCGGCGGTCAGCGCGATGGGCTTGCCCTGGAACAGCGGCTGGCCGCAGCGGCCGCATTTGCCGGCGCCGGGCTGGTCCAGGCGTCCGCGCGGCATACGGTTCAGGGTGTCGCAACTCGGGCAGGCGACGTGCAGAAGGTCGGACATGGCGCGGCTTCCCTCCGGGACGGGCGATTTTATGAGCGTGATCTAATGCAGCGTCCATGAAGCGCAAGAGGCCGGCAGCGCGGGGCAGGGCTGCGGTCGGCGACCCCTATCATTGCGGGGCCAAGCGGTCGGCACGACCCAGGGATGTGCGCCTTCGGCATTGCGGTCGGCGGGGCGCTGTTCCTAGAATGCCGGCCCGTGGCCATCCCCCGCCGGATGCAGCCAGGCTCTTCCGCCCATGTCCTTACGCAGAACCACGATTTCGAATGAAGCCTTCCTTTTCGTCCGCCTCCGCCGCCGGTTGTTCCCCCGTGGACGAGTCCGGTTCCGCCCTGGCGCGTGCGCGGGCGCTGACGGCGGGATGGGGAGCCGGGGCGCGGGCGCTGTCCACGCTGCCCGCGGGCGCGGTTCCCGCGCCTTACCGGGCGCTGCTCGACCACGACCGTGGCATGACCGCCGTTCTGTCGGAGCGGTGGGGCGAACCGGTGGGCGTGCGGGTGCTGCGCCAGCGGACGGAGCCGGACGGGACGGCGCTGCTGCGCGACATCGTGCTGACCGTCGGACCGGACGCGCTGCCGGTGGAACTGGCGAGCATCCGCATCGCGCTCGACGGCTTTGCCGCGGCCTTCGCCGAGCAGCTTCAGGAGGGGACGGAGCCCTTCGGGCGCCTGCTGGCGCGCAACGGCGTCGTCTTCTCGGTGGAGGTGCTGGGCCTGCTAACCGCCTCCGCCGACCACGGCTGGGCCGCGGAGGGGCGCGTGCCGCCCGGAGCCGCTCTGTACGGGCGCCTCGGGCGGCTGGTGCGGGCGGACGGCTGGACCATCGCGGAAACGGTCGAACTGCTTCCCCGCGCGTGATGCCGGAAGCCGGACGGGGTGGCATTCGGCGGGGCATCTGCTAAACCTTGGAAACCATCCACGTTTCCCCATCGGCATCGGTGACCATGACCGCCCCGCATCTTCCCTATCTGTCGCAGTTCTCGCTGGAAGGCCGGGTGGCGCTGGTCACCGGCTCCGGGCGCGGGCTGGGGCTGGAAATCGCCCGCGCCATGGCCGGGTCCGGCGCCCATGTGCTGCTGAACGGGCGCGACTCCGCGCGGCTGGACGCCCAGGCCGAGGCCATCGCCGCGGCCGGTGGCCGGGTTTCCGTGCTGGCCTTCGACGTGGCCGACCGGGAGGCGGTGCGGGACGCCTTCGCGCGGATCGACCGGGACCATGGGCGGCTGGACGTTCTGGTTCAGAATGTCGGGCAGCGCAACCGCAAGCCGCTGACCGACTTCGCGGACGAGGAAATCAGCGAGCTTCTGAACGTCGATCTGGCCGCCGGCCTGATCCTGGCGCGGGAGGCGGCGCGGCTGATGCTGCCCCAGGGCTTCGGGCGGCTGATCGCCGTGACCTCGATCGCCGGTCAGGTGGCCCGCGCCAACGACGCGGTCTACGCCGCCGCGAAGGCCGGGCTGGCCGGCATGGTGCGGGCTCTCGCCGCCGAATATGGCGGAAAGGGCCTGACCAGCAACGCCATCGCGCCGGGCTTCTTCGCGACGGAGACCAACGCCGGCATCACCGGCAACCCGGCGCTGTCCGCCTATTTCGAGGGACGCACCCCGATCGGCCGCTGGGGCCGACCGGAGGAGATCGCCGGGGCGGCGGTGTTCCTGGCCTCGCCCGCCGCGTCCTACGTCAATGGGCATGTGTTGGTGGTGGACGGCGGCGCCACCATTCTCATGTAAGGCCGGTCTTAGAGGAAGCTCCGCCGCCATGCTGGCGATCCCCTTGTCATGCGCTGATCCGGCGGAGGCTTTCCGCGCCCTGTCCGGACAGCCCTGGTCGATGCTGCTCGACAGCGCCGCCCCGCACCCGGCCCACGGCCGCTTCAGCTACATCGCGGCGGAGCCCTTCCGCACGCTGGAGTCGCTGGACGGACGGGCGCATCTCGACGGCCGCCCGGTGGACGGCGACCCCTTCGCCGTGCTGGCGGCGGAGCTGGCGCGCCACGCCCGGCCCGACGGCCCGCCGGGACCGGCGCCCTTTTGCGGCGGAGCGGTCGGCTTCATCGGCTACGAGGCGGGGTTGCGGCTGGAACGCATCCGCTCGCGCCACGCCAACCCCGGCGGCCAGCCGGAGATGGCCTTCGGCTTCTACGACACGGTGGCTGCCTTCGACCATGCGGAGCGCCGCGCCTGGGTGATCGCCGCCCGCCCGGAGGCCGAGGGCCGCGCCCGCGCCCTGGCGGCCCGGCTGGAGGCCGGCGGGGCGCCGCCCCTCGGCCCCGTCCCGGCCGCCCCCTGGCGAAGCGAGCTGGAGCGCGACGATTATCTGGAGCGGGTGGAGCGGGTGCTGGAGTACATCCGGGCCGGCGACATCTATCAGGCCAACTTCACGCAGCGCTTCCTGGCCGAGCGGCGCGCCGGGCTGGACGCCTACGCGCTGTACCGGCGGCTGCGCGCGATCAGCCCGGCGCCCTTCGCCGCCTATCTCGACTGCGGTCCCCGCCTGCGCATCGCCAGCGCCTCGCCGGAGCGGTTCATCCGCCTCAGCGCCGCCGGGGAGGTGGAGACGCGCCCGATCAAGGGCACCCGCCCGCGCTACGCCGACCCGGCTGCGGACGCCGCCGCCGCCGCGGAACTGGCCGCCAGCGTCAAGGACCGGGCGGAGAATCTGATGATCACCGACCTGCTGCGCAACGACCTTGGCCGGGTGTCGCGGGTGGGCAGCGTCCGGGTGCCGACGCTTTACGGGCTGGAGAGCTTCGCCAGCGTCCATCACCTCGTCTCGGTGGTCACGGCGCGGCTGCGGCCCGGCCTGGGGGCGGTCGACCTGCTGCGGGCGGCGCTGCCCGGCGGCTCGATCACCGGCGCGCCCAAGATCCGCGCCATGCAGATCATCGACGAGCTGGAGGTGGCGCGGCGCGGCGCCTATTGCGGCTCGGTCGCCTGGCTCGGCTTCGACGGCGCGATGGACAGCAGCATCGTCATCCGCACCCTGTCGATCACGCCGGATGCGGTGATCGCCCAGGCCGGCGGCGGCATCGTCGCCGATTCCGACCCGGCGGACGAGCATGAGGAGATGATGGTCAAGATCCGCGCCCAACTCCGCGCGCTGGGGGAGGAGCGGGCATGAGTGTCGTCTGGCTGAACGGGCGCCTGCTGCCGGCGGGGGAGGCGCGGATCGACCCGGCGGACCGTGGTTTCACGCTGGGCGACGGGCTGTTTGAGACGATCCGGGTGGCCGGCGGCGCCGCCCGCCATCTCGACCGGCATCTCGCCCGTCTGGCGGACGGCGCGGCGCTTCTCGGCCTGCCGCTTCCCCACGATGCGACGGCGTTGGTCGCTGCCGCCGTGGCGCTGCTCGCGGCGCAGGACCAGGGGGATGGTTTGGCGGAGGGCGTGCTGCGGATCACGCTGACGCGGGGGGCCGGCGCCCGCGGCGTGCTGCCGCCTGCGGACGCCGTGCCGACCCTGCTGATGACGCTGGCCCCCGCGCCGCCGCCCACCGGGCCGGTGGAGGCGGTCGTCGCCCGGACCACCCGGCGCAACGAGCATTCGCCGCTGTCGCGCGTGAAGTCGCTGAACTATCTGGATTCCATCCTCGCCCGGCGGGAGGCGGCGACGCGCGGCGCGGGGGAGGCGCTCCTGCTCAACAGCGCGGGGCGTCTGGCCGAATCCAGCGTCGCCAACCTGTTCATCGTCCGGGACGGGCGCCTGCTGACCCCGCCGGTCGCCGAGGGCGCCCTGCCGGGCATCCGCCGCGCGCTGATCCTGGAACGGGGCGATGCCGGGGAGGCGCCGCTATCCATCGCCGATCTTCTGGGGGCCGGGGAAGCCTTCCTGACCAACAGCTTGGGCCTGCGCCCCCTGCTGCGCGTCGACGGGCAGCCCATTGGCGCCGGGACCGTTGGACCGGTGACCGCCGCCCTGCTGAAGGAGGCCGAGGCGGAGTAGGGCGCCCGGTTACGGGCGGAGGTAGGACCAGCCTTCTTCCTGAAGCTGCATCAGCCGGACGACGCCGGACGGCACCAGCTTGGCCTCCGGCACCATGGGCACCTCGCCCTGCTCCACGCGGATCATGCCGTTGCGGGTGTTCTCGCAGGCGGAATAGGTCAGGGTCGGCAGGCTGCCCTTCAGCGACGCCAGCCGATCCTTCACCGGCGAGCGGTCGGCGCGCAGCATGTGCAGGCCGGGGCCGAAGGTGACCAGCTCGACCTCCACCGTTTCGCCGATGGCCTTGTAGTATTCGATGATGTTCTTGACGTTGTTCAGCGCCATGTTCATCAGCGCCGGGTCGTTGCTGCTGACCTGGATGGCGACGCGGTGGACGCCGGGCTGGTCCGCCCCGGCCTTCCGCCCCGCCATGGCGGCGGTCATCCCGGCGAATCCGGCCAGGGCCAGCGCCGCCCGGCGCGTGGAGCGCATCGCCATGTCATCCTCCCTTCCGCTGTGGGGGCTTCCGCTGTCGTAGCACAATGCCCCCCGGCGCCGCTTGTTCCCGAAGGGAGAGGGGGCGCGACGGAAGGGGGAGGGCGTCAGCGGCGCAGCGCGTGCCGGGCGGCCTGGACCATCATCATCTCCCCCACATTTTCCGGGGTGACCAGACCGACCAGCCGTCCGTTCCCGTCATCGACGCCGACCGCGGGCAGGCTCTTCTCCTGCATCAGCCGCAGCGCCTCCTCCAGCTTGCCGTGCCGGTGCATCACCGGGATGTCGGGGCGCATCACCTCCAGAACCGGCGTGTCCGGGCCGCGGTCGCGCAGGGCGCGGATCAGGTCGTCGCGGGTCAGCACGCCGCGCAGCGTGCCGGCGCCATCCACCACGGGAAACTCGTGCTGGGTCGTCCGGATCAGGCATTGCACCGCGTCCTCCAGCACGCCGGAGGGCGGCAGCGTCTCGAAGCGGGTGACCATGGCGTCCGACAGGACCACGCCGTGGGTGATCTCGCGCATCTGCACCGCGTGCGCCTCCGACGAGGCGCCCAGATAGACGAACAGCGCGATGAACAGCAGCATCGGGTTGCCGAACAGCCCGAGCAGCCCCAGCCCGATGGCCACCGCCTGCCCGACCGAGGCCGCCACCTGGGTGCCGCGGACATAGCCCATGCGGCTCGCCAGCACCGCGCGCAGCACGCGTCCGCCGTCCATGGGGAAGGCCGGGATCAGGTTGAACAGCGCGAGGAACAGGTTGACCACGGCCAGCCGCGACAGCACGTCGATGCCGGCGTTCCGCACCTCCGCCGCCCCTGCCGGCACGAAGCCGCCGAGCGCCGCGTAGAGCAGCGCCGCGATCACCAGATTGACCGCCGGTCCGGCCAGCGCCACCACCAGCTCCTGCGACGGCTTTTCCGGCAGGCGCTCCAGACGGGCCACGCCGCCGATGGGCAGCAGCGTGATGTCCGGGGTGCGGACGCCGTAGCGCCGGGCGGCGAAGACATGCCCGAACTCGTGCAGCAGCACGCAGAGGAACAGCAGCGAGAGGAAGACCACCCCCTCCAGTGCCGCCGGCCAGCCGCCCTGCGCGTGGTAGGCGGCGCCGATCCACAACAGGAACAGGAAGAAGGTGATGTGGATGCGGATCACCGTGCCCTTCACGGTGCCGATGGGGATCGACCAGCTCATCCCGACCTCGCCTCGCGCTGTGACCGATGTGGGTGTGATCCTTATGTGGTGATCCCGGGCGCGTGGCGACACGGTGCGCCTCTGGCTGTCATCGCATCCTCACATCCTGGGTCCTCTCAACCATCCAGCCATATTTTTGCTGTTGTATGTATTACTAGTAGCGCAACTGTTGGCGATCTCTCTGATTCGGCTTGTGCTTGCCGGCGATTGCGCACTACCATCGTTTGTATTTCGCGGGTTGAACGAGGGTATGCAATGGGCTTGCTCGACAGCATGGCTGAAGCAACGATCAAAACCAGCGCCACCGGGCAAAGGTTGTATTTCCCCTTTGGCATGTTCGGCCGCGCACGCATTGTACCAAACGAGCAAGAAGAGAATAAAATAAAGGCCTTTGCAAAGCGATCAGTTGTGTTTGGTTCAATCTCCGGCCTTATCTTGTTTATGTTAAAGCCGTCACTTCTTGCGGGGCTGATTGTCATTTTCCTAGGATTGATCATCCAGATTTTTGTGAATTATATGATGGTGCGCAAATACATGCTCTCGGATGAGCGGATGACATGGGCGGATGCAACGCGCATATCAGTCCGCAAATCCGACCGACGCAGCCTGTGGGTGTTCTTTGGTCTCAGTGTTGTTATGACGTTGCTGGGTCTCTTCGTCGCTTTTGCCACCTTCGCTATGAAGCGCGACATATGGGATATGATCTCATTGCTTAGCGGCGTGGCGTTTTTCGGCGCTGGCGCCCTACTCTTTCTATGGATGATCCGTCAGGCAGGCCGACGCGAGTGATGGACGGACTCAACCCGTCTACACCGCCTTCAGATGACGGACCGGGCGGCCGGGCGACAGCGCCTCGGCCGCGCGGACGATGGCCTGGGCGTCGATGCCGTGATGGCGGTAGAGATCGGCGATGGTTCCGGTCTGGCCGAAATGCTCGACCCCCAGCGCCCGCGTGCGGTGGCCGTGGACCGAGCCCAGCCAACCCAGACCCGCCGGGTGCCCGTCCTGCACGGTCACCAGCGCGCAATGGGGCGGCACGCCCTCCAGCAGCCGTTCGACATGGGAGCGCGCGTGGGGCTTGCCGCGCTCGCGCGCCCGCTGGGCGGCGCTCCAGCCGGCGTGCAGACGGTCGGCGGAGGTGACGGCCAGCAGCCCGACGTCGCGGCGGTCCTCGCCGAGCATGCCCACCGCCTCGATGGCTTCCGGCGCCACCACGCCGCTGTAGGCGACCACCACCTGGGCGTTCGGGCCGGGGCGGCGCAGCCAGTAGGCGCCCTGGACAATGCCGTTCTCCAGCTCCGCGTCCATGGTCCGGACCGGCTGTTCCAGAACGCGGGAGGACAGGCGCAGATAGACCGAGCCGCCGGTCTCGTCGCGTAGCCAGTTCCGCTCGTCCGGCTCGCCCTCGCCCTCCCGTTGCATGTAGTCGAAGGCCCAGCGCATGGTGACGGCCAGCTCGTCGGCGAAGGCAGGCTCGAAGCAGGCCAGCCCGTCCTGGGCCATGCCGACCAGCGGCGTGGCGATCGACTGGTGCGCCCCGCCCTCCGGCGCCAGCGTCACGCCGGACGGGGTCGCCACCAGAAGGAAGCGCGCGTCCTGATAGCAGGCGTAGTTCATCTGGTCCGCCGCCCGCATGACGAAGGGGTCGTAGACGGTGCCGATGGGCAGAAGCCGCTCCCCGAACAGCGAGTGGGACAGGCCCAGCGCCGACAGCAAGATGAACAGGTTGGACTCGGCGATGCCCAGCTCGAAATGCTGACCATCGGGCGAGAAGTCCCACGTGTAGGTGGAGGGGATGCGCTCCTTCTTGAACAGGTCGGCCAGCGCGCTCTTGGCGAACAGGCCGCGGCGGTTCACCCAGGCGCCGAGGTTGGTGGAGACCGTCACGTCCGGCGCGGTCGTCACGATGCGCTCCGCCAACTCTGTCTTTTCGCGGCCCAGCTCGTTCAGGATCAGGCCGAAGGCCGCCTGGGTGGACAGCGCCTTCTGCGACGGAGCGGCCAGGGCCGCCGGCACCGGGACCGCCGCCGCGTTGTGGCGCCGCCGCCCCTTGGCCGCGAAGGGCACCCGCTTCAGGAAGGCGTCCAGCTCCGCCTCCGGCAGGGTCAGTCCTTCGAAGCGGTCCCACTCGTGCCCCGGACGGACGGCGTTGGCGGCGCGGAACGCCTCCATCTGCGCCGGGGTCATCAGGCCGGAATGGTTGTCCTTGTGCCCGGCCAGCGGCAGCCCGGCGCCCTTGATGGTGTAGGCGATGAAGCAGACGGGCCGGTCGTGCGTGCGCGCCTGGGCGAAGGCGTCGAGCAGCGAAGGCAGGTCGTGGCCGCCGAGATTGCCCATCAGAAGGGCCAGCTCCTCGTCGCTGCGGCGTTCGATCAGGCGGGTGACCGGCCCCTGGTCGCCCAGATCGTCGAGCAGCCGCTTCCGCCACGCCGCCCCGCCCTGGTAGGTCAGCGCGGAATAGAGCTGGTTCGGGCAGCGGTCGATCCAGTCGCGCAGGCGCTGGCCGCCCTCCTCCTGGAAGGCCGCCTGCATCAAGGCGCCGTATTTCAGGATCACCACGTCCCAGCCGAAGGCGCGGAAGATGTTCTCCAGCCGCTCCCACAGACCTTCACGGATCACCGCGTCCAGGCTCTGGCGGTTGTAGTCGACGATCCACCACGTGTTGCGCAGCCCGTGCTTCCAGCCTTCCTGAAGGGCTTCGAAGATATTGCCCTCGTCCATCTCGGCGTCGCCGACCAGCGACACCATACGCCCCTCGGGCAGGTCCTTCGCCCAGCCCTTGGCCTTCACATAGTCCTGCACCAGCGAGGCGAAGAGCGTCTGCGCCACCCCAAGCCCGACCGACCCGGTGGAGAAGTCGACATCGTCCACGTCCTTGGTCCGCGACGGGTAGGACTGGGCGCCCTTGAAGCCGCGGAAATTCTCCAGATTCCCGCGCGTCTGGTTGCCCAGCAGATACTGGATGGCGTGGAAGATCGGGCTGGCGTGCGGCTTCACCGCCACCCGGTCCTCCGGGCGCAGGGCCTGGAAATAGAGCGCCGTCATGATCGTCGCCAGCGAGGCCGAGGACGCCTGATGCCCGCCGATTTTCAGCCCGTCCTGGTTGGGGCGGACGTGGTTGGCGTTGTGGATCGTCCAGGACGCGAGCCAGAGAACCTTGCGCTCCAGCTCGCGTAGGCAGGCGAGGTCGGCGTGGTTCGGAACGGTCGCGTCCATGTCTGTTCCCCTTTCAACGGAACGGCGGTCGATGATTGGTGAAGCCTATCATTTGTGCCGCGGCAGGCGTTTGCAAAGTGGCGCCTGAAACCGCGTCGGATTAGCATCGGATTGCGCAGAAGCCTTTCAGACAGCATGAAATGCCGAAAATTAAACTCGACCGCATCGACCGCAAGATCCTGGCCCTGCTCCAGCAGGACGGGCGGATGCCCAACAACGAGCTGGCGGAGCGCGTCGGCCTGTCGCCGTCCCCCTGTCTGCGTCGGGTCAAGGCGTTGGAGGACGCGGGCGTCATCGCCCGCCACGTCGCCCTGGTCGATCCCGCCGCGGTCGATCTGCCGGTGAACGTCTTCGTCAGCGTCAGCCTGGAACGGCAGGTGGAGGAGCGGATCGACGCCTTCGAGGCCGCGGTGATGGCCCTGCCGGAGGTGATGGAATGCTATCTGATGACCGGCGACGCCGATTACCTGCTGCGCGTGGTGGTCCCCGACCTCGCCAGCTACGAGCGCTTCCTGAAGGAGCATCTGACGCGGATTTCCGGGGTCGCCAATATCCGGTCGAGCTTCGCGCTGAAGCAGGTGCGCTACCGCACGGCCCTGCCGCTCGGGCATCTGGTGGAGTGAGTGGGAACCCACGAATCCATAAAACAGTAAATATCCAGTTCGGCGTTATTGATTGAATTCCGGCCTTCACCTGTATTGACGATCGATTGCGTGAGTAATTTTATCATTTACTCGCCTCAAGGTTGCCGATTGGAGGGGAACGTCAAACACTTCCTTGCGCGGTGTGATCCCTTCAGCGCCGGCACACCCGGCGACGACCTCCAAACCGCTGGTGAGCCGGACCAAGGAAAGCGAAGCCAGCAACGGCGGCGGGAAGGCCGACCATGTGGACTCGAGCCTATTGGCATCGGCCTTGAAAGGCGACGCGCTTTCGCTGTTTGGCGAATTGTCGACCGACGGCCGAAGCGCATTGGGTCTCTTCGTTTCGTCCGGCCAGATGCCGGCCGACGAAATGAACGACGCATTGTCCGGAAAGCGGAAGGAAACCCGCAGCCAGAGCGCGTCTGCCCGTCATCGATAAGATCGCTGGCCCGGGGCTGCGTCTGGAACAGGCGGTCGCGATCTCGAACGAGATGCGGGGCGCGATGCGGGAGCGCGGTTCGTTGACGGGGCAGACGGACGATGGCGCAGCCACCGTGAGGCTGACGGCGGACGTCGCCTTGAACAAGCTGGTGCGGACGGATTCGGAACGCGCCGCAGGCGCCAAACTGTTCGCTCGGGGCGCAAGTCCGAACGCTTCGATCGGCTGTTGAGGGACACGGCGGAAAAGGACATCGCGTCCATGTGAGCGTGTGTGCGCTGTGACAACCGCGGTCCGCCGACCGTAATCCCGCTTTCAACACGTTCAACATCCCATCGTCCGTACCGCTCATGACGTTCGCAATGGAAGACCTGGGCCGCGTTTTGCCATAAAGAGTATTGGAACAGGGGCGCGCGGCGATTTTTCCCGCTGACAGACCCCGACCAACAGGCAAAGGCATCGGGAAGCAGGACGGGATGATGGACTGGGACAAGTTGCGGGTGTTCCATGCTGTGGCCGAGGCCGGCAGCTTCACCCACGCGGGCGAGGCCCTGAACCTCAGCCAATCGGCGGTCAGCCGGCAGATCAGCGCGCTGGAGGACAGCCTCGGCGTTCCGCTGTTCCACCGGCACGCCCGCGGCCTGATCCTGACCGAGCAGGGCGAGCTGCTGAACCACGCGGCGCGCGACATCTTCGCCAAGCTGTCGATGACCCAGGCGATGCTGAGCGAGAGCAAGGACGCCGCCAAGGGTCCGCTGAAGGTGACGGCCACGGCGGCCTTCGGCTCGACATGGCTGACCCCGCGCATCGGGGAATTCCTGGCGCTCTACCCGGACATCCAGCTCACCCTGCTGATCACCGACACCGAGCTGGACCTGGGCATGCGCGAGGCCGACGTGGCGATCCGCGTCAGCCCGCCGCGCCAGCCGGACCTGATCCAGCGGCATCTGATGACCTTCCGCTCGCACCTCTACGCGCACCGCCGGTACCTGGACCGCAAGGGAGAGCCGCAGACGGTGGCCGATCTCGCCTCCCACGATCTGGTGACCTATCCGCAGGAACTGCGCGCGCCCTTCGCCAACACGCACTGGCTTCGCGATCTGGTGACCGATCCGGTGGCCCGCGACCGGACGGTCCTTCAGGTCAACAACCTGTACGCGATCTTCCGCGCCGTGGAGAGCGGTCTGGGCATCGGCTCCCTGCCCGATTATCTGGTGGCCGGGCTGGGCGACATCGTGCGGGTCCTGCCGGACCAGTCGGGGTCGAAGGTGGACGCTTTCTTCGTCTATCCGGAGGAATTGCGCCATTCCAAGCGCATCGCGGTCTTCCGCGACTTCCTGGTCAAGAAGGTCGCGGAGAGCCAATTCTAATTCCCGCACAGCGGGCTGGCGAATGGGGGCGCGGCGCCGGGCGGGGCCGCGCCCCTTTGTTGTTCCTGCCATCCAGTATACGGCATAGCGTCGCCCATTGGGGTCGCAACAAGGTCATGCCCCCGGCGGTGCCGGGCGGTGCCCACGCCCACTGACCCCGGCGTCCTCCCGTCCCGCACCGTGGGGCCGCGCGATCCGGATCGACCCGGGCCGCGCGGCCCCTTTTTCGTTTGGGCGAGGGGATTGCTGGATGGCGGCCGTCGTGATCGGGGAGGCGAGGGCGAAGCCGCTGACGGGGCGGGCGGTCTTCATGGCAAGGCTCCGATTGGCTTTTGCGGGCGGCGGGGCGCCCCCTTTGTCCCATCGGGCCAATGCTCACATCGCGCGGGCGCAAGATAAACCGCGCAATCGATATGCCTTCCATATCGATATTGCGGGAAAATAGCGCTTCTACGAGACGATTTCCAAAGAAACAGAGTAATCGAAGCGCTCTTCACAGCGCTTCATTTGTTTTTTTTGCAGCGTTACGATCCCATTGGTCACGCGGACTCGGCGATGGGGTCGGCGGGGGCGGACTCGCTGTCGAACAGGTCGGGGAAGCGCCGGGCCAGTTCGGGCAGGGAGGTCAGGATCTCGCGCAGATGCAGGCGCATAGCGGCCTCGGCGGCGTCGGGGCAGCGCGCACGGATGCCTTCGACGATCTGCTCATGCTGGGCGATCAGCCGGTCCAGCGGGGTCGCCTGCGGCAGGCTGAGGTAGCGCACGCGGTCCATCTGGGCCTTGGTCTCCTCCACCACCCGCCAGGCGTATTCGCAATCGACCCCCAGCGCGATGGTGCGGTGAAAGGCCTCGTCCAGCTCCAGGAAGGCCGCCGGGTTGGTGCTCTTGGCGGCCTCGCGCTGCGCCTTCAGGTTGGTCTCCAGTTCCGCGACGGCGCGGGCCGGCAAGCCCTCACCGGCCTTGCGCGCCACCGCCAGTTCCACCGCCTCGCGGACGAAGCGGGCGTCCATCACCTGTTTGGCCGAGATCTTCACCACGAAGGTGCCGCGCTGCGGACGGATGACGACCAGCCCGGATTCACTCAGTTTGATGAAGGCCTCGCGCACCGGCTGGCGGCTGACGCCGAGTTGGCTTGCAACCTCCTGCTCGGACAGCGGCTTGCCGGGCTGGAACTGCATCGTCACGATGGCGTGGCGCAATTCCCGGAAGACGCGGCGCGCCACGGGCTCCGCCGAATCCGGCTCGATCCTCCTCAACATGCTCCCCCCATTCCTTCTTCTTACGGTCCGCTCCGCCGGTGCCCGCCGGGACGATCCGAGGCGGCGGATTTCATCCTGCACCGTTCGCAAGCCCATGGACAACACCATTCTTGTATACTACCATACCAGTCGCGTACCGAACAATCGCCTCCGTGCAAGAGGCGTTTTCCTCAAAGGGGGAGGAGACATGAGCATCATCACCCGCACCTGGCGCGTGGCCGCCCTCGGCTTTGCGCTGGCCACCGTTGCCGGCGGCGCGCTGGCCGCCGACTACACGCTCAGCGTCAACACGGCGCTGGCCCAGCAGGACCCGCTCTACAGGGGGCTGGAGGAGTTCAAGAAGAACGTCGAGGCGCGCTCCGGCGGCAAGATGGCCGTCCGCCTGTTCCCCGGCTCGCAGCTCGGCAAGGACGAGGACGTTCTGGAGCAGGCCCGCGCCGGGGCCGGCGTCGCGGTGGTCGTGGACGGCGGGCGGCTCGCCGTCTTCGTGAAGGAGTTCGGCGTCCTGGGCGGCCCGTACCTCGCCCAGGGCTACGACGGCATCCGCAAGGTCGTGACCTCGCCGCTGTTCGACCAGTGGTCGGACAAGCTGCGCAAGGCGTCGGGTCATCAGGTGCTGTCCTTCAACTGGTGGCAGGGCGAACGGCACCTGCTGACCAACAAGTCGGTGAAGGGGCCGGAAGACCTCGCCGGCATCCGCATGCGCACGCCGGGCGCGCCGGTGTGGATGGAGACGATCCGCGCCATGGGCGCCACCCCGACCCCGATGGGCTGGTCGGAGGTCTACACCGGCCTGCAGCAGAAGGTGATCGACGGCGTCGAGGCGCAGCACCCCGCCAGCTTCGGGTCCCGCCTCTATGAAGTGACGAACCACGTCACCAAGACCGGCCATATCAACCTGATCACCGGCATCGTCACCAGCGCCGCCTGGTTCGACAAGCTGCCGCCGGAGCAGCAGACGATCCTGAAGGAAGAGGCCCTGAAGGCCGGCGACAGCGCGTCGCGCGCCACCCAGGCGTCGCTCGCCGACTTCGAGAAGCAGATGAAGGACAAGGGCATGACGATTGAGGAGATCGACGTGACCCCGTTCCGCAAGGCCACCGCGCCGGTCTACGAGAAGCTGGGCTACGCCGAACTCCACAAGGAAGTGGAAAAGCTGCTGCAGAACTGACGCGGGGTTCGTTCGGCGCTGGGCTTGCCCCCTCCCTGACCCTCCCCTGCGAAGCGGGGGAGGGCCGGGGTGGGGACCAGTCCCTTCCAAATTCGACGCTGTCCGCCGCACCTTCCGCCATCAAGGGACCGCCATCATGTCGTCCTTGTTTCACAAGGGGGAAGCCGTCCTGGCGATGCTTCTCCTCGCCGCCATTGTGCTGCTCGTCTTCGCCGCCGGCGTCATGCGCTGGTTCGGCCATCCCCTGGTCTGGTCGGTGGACGTGGCGCAGCTCCTGTTCGTCTGGGTCGCCTTCCTCGGCGCCGACATGGCGCTGCGCAAGCGCGCCCACATCGGCATCGACTATCTGGTCAAGCGCCTTCCCGACTCCACGCGGGCCACGCTGGACGTCGTGCTGGGCGTGCTGGTCGTCGCCTTCCTCCTCACGATGACGGTGATGGGCTACCGGCTGACCATGCTGAACCTGGAGCGCCAGTTCGGCGACAGCGGCATCAGCTACGCCTTCGTCACCGCCGCGGTGCCGGTGGGCTGCCTGCTGCTCGCCATCACGCTGACCGGCCAGATCCTGGACACCCTGCGCGGTCTGCGCAGCCACCCCAAGCCGGTCTTCGCCCCGGCCCCCAAATCCGGCGAGATCGAGGAGGTCGTGCCGTGACCCTGCTTGCCGTCATCTTCTTCGTGCTGATGGCCTTCGGGCTTCCCATCGCCTTCGCCATCGGCATTGCCGGCTTCTCCTTCTTCGCCACGAACGACATCATCCCGATGTCCATCGGGGTGCAGCAGGTCGCCTCGGCCTCGCAGAGCTTCCCGCTGCTGGCCGTGCCCTTCTTCGTGCTGGCCGGGCACATGATGAACCGGACGGGCATCACCAGCCGCCTGATCAACTGCTCCAACGTGCTGGTGTCCTGGATGTCCGGCGGGCTGGCGCAGGTCTGCATCGTGCTGTCCACGCTGATGGGCGGCGTCTCCGGCTCGGCGGTGGCCGACGCGGCGATGGAGGCGCGCATCCTCGGCCCCAGCCTGATCGCCCGCGGCTACTCCAAGGGCTTCACCTCGGCGACCATCGCGGTCGGCTCGCTGATCACCGCGACCATCCCGCCCAGCCTGGGTCTGATCCTCTACGGCTTCGTCGGCAACGTGTCGATCGGCCGGCTGTTCCTGGCCGGCGTGATTCCGGGCCTGCTGATGATGGCCGGGCTTATGCTGACGGTGTGGCTGATCGCCAAGCGGCGCGGCTACCGCCCTGAGATGGCCGAGCGTCCGACCCTGCGCGCCGTGTGGCGGGCGATGGCCGACGCGAAATGGGCGCTGCTGTTCCCGGTGGCCCTGCTGTTCGCCATCCGCGGCGGCCTGTTCACCCCGTCGGAGGTTGGCGCCTTCGCCGTCGTCTACGCCGCCGTCGTCGGCTTCCTGCTGCACAAGGAGCTGACCTGGGCCGCGGTGGCCG
Source organism: Azospirillum formosense (assembly GCF_040500525.1). Classification (NCBI taxonomy): domain Bacteria; kingdom Pseudomonadati; phylum Pseudomonadota; class Alphaproteobacteria; order Rhodospirillales; family Azospirillaceae; genus Azospirillum; species Azospirillum formosense. Next base: position 109,029 of record NZ_CP159404.1, read on the forward strand.
AGGCGCTTCAGGAAGCGGTGGTGGACACCGGCCTGATCATGCTGATCATCCTGTTCTCGGGCATGGTCGGTTACGCCATCATCTTCGAGCAGGCGCCCCAGACCATCGCCGAGGCGATGACCCAGCTCACCACCAACCCGCTTCTGGTGGTGGCGCTGATCCTGATCTTCCTGTTCATCGCCGGCCTGTTCGTGGAAAGCACGGTGCTGGTCCTGCTGCTGACGCCGATCTTCCTGCCCATCGTCACGCCGCTGGGCGTCGATCCGGTGCATTTCGGCATCCTGATGATGACCATCGTCACGCTGGGCTCGATGACGCCGCCGGTGGGCGTGGCCATGTACACGGTGTGCAGCCTGCTCGACTGCCCGGTCGAGGAGTACATCGTCGAATCGCTGCCCTTCGTCGGCACCGTCGTCCTGCTGGTCGCCGTGCTGACGCTGTGGCCGGGGCTGGTGCTGTTCCTGCCGAACATGCTGATGTGAGTCCCTGATGCCAGGGCAAGGGGCGGGCTTGCCTTGGACCGGAGCGTTGATATACTAATATATGGCGCTCCGATCTCTCGGCGGACCCACGGCCGGTCCGGGCACACCAAGCCCCGTCCATGGAGCGTCCTTGTCATTGTGGAAACGGGGCAGGGCCGCGTGTGAAGGGCAAACGCCAAGGGGCGGTCCGGGCAGGGCCGCCCCTTCGCGCGTCCGGAGGCTCTATCTGCCGGTCACCAGGCCCCAGAGCGGCGCGGCCACCTTGTGCACCAGGGGGATCAGCAGGGCGCCCAGCAGCAGCCCGAACACCCCGGCCCCCGCCGCCCCGACCAGCCATTCCACCGCGGCCTTCGCCGCCGGCACGGCCTCGCCCGCCGCCACGGCGGCGCCGTGGATCGCGTGGCCGATCGCGGTCAGGCCGAAGCCCTCCAGCCCATGGATGACGATGCCGCCGCCCACCCACAGCATGGCGGCGGTGCCGACCAGGGCCAGCAGCTTCAGGAACACCGGCATCCCCTTGACCAGCCCGCGCCCGATCGCCTGCGTCACCGGGGCGAGCGCCCGGTCGGCCCCGCCCGGCGCGCCGGGGGAAGGCGTGCGCAGCCCCAGAAGGCTGGCCGCCGGGCGGCCGTTCTGCGCCAGCGACAGGCCGACGTCGTCCGCCTTCACGATCAGCGCCACCGCGCCGTAGACGAGGCCGGTGATGCCCGCCCCGACGACCGCGAGGACGGCCGCCTGCATCCAGAAGGACGAGGTTTCGGCGGCGACCGTGGACAGGACGATGGCCATGATCTCCGCCGACAGGATCAGGTCGGTCTTGATGGCGCTGTTGACCTTCTCCCGCTCGAACTGCGCGGCGTCCCGCCCGGCGGCGCCCGCTCCTTCGGCGTCGTGGTGCGCCGCGTGGGGGCGCAGCGCCTCCCACACCTTCTCCGCCCCCTCGTAGCAGAGGAAGCCGCCGCCCAGCATCAGCAGCGGCGTGATCGCCCAGGGCGCCACGAGGCTGAGCGCCAGCGCCAGGGGCAGCAGGAACACCAGCTTGTTCTTCAGCGAGCCCAGCGCGATCTTGCCGATGATCGGCAATTCACGGTCGGCGGTGAAGCCGACCACGTAGCGCGGCGTCACCGCGGCGTCGTCCACCACCACCCCGGCGGCCTTGGCCCCCGCCCGCGCCGCCTGCCCCGCGGCGTCGTCCAGCGAGGCGGCGGCGACCTTCGCCAAGCCGGCCACATCGTCCAACAGTGCGATCAGTCCCGTGCTCAAGGTCTTGGCTCCCCTCCGTACCGGCGTCCATGGAGCAGACAACGCCGCCGGGGGCAAGCCGGACCTTCGGAAAGCCGGTCAGTCGTCGGCCAGCTGGTCGACGGTGAGCATGTGAATGTCCGGGTCCGGCGCGTCCTGGCCGTCGTCCAGGTAGAGCACCCGGTCCACCAGCACCAGGACGCGCACCCCGTCCACCGGCACGACGTTCAGCCGCCGGTTGATGACGGCGTTGCGGAAGGCCACGGCCCGGTCGTTGTAGGTGACCGACAGCACGTCGTTCGTCCCTTCCAGCATGGGCAGGGCGTAGCGCTCCATCATCTCCGCGGTCAGCCCGTCGATGCGTGGCAGCAGCGAGGAGCCGACGATGTCGAAGCGGTGCCGTTCGATCCAGCGGGCCAGCGGCGGGGACACAGCCTGGGCGATCAGGCCGGGGGTGTAGAGGGTGCATTTCTCGCCCATGCTCCGCACCATCGCCTTCAGGCCGAGGAAGGTGGGGTGGTGGCGGAAATGGCCGGTCAGCACGTCGCGCAACAGCGCCTGCTCCCGCGGGGCGGGCAGGGCGGTCCCGGCTTCCCAGCGGGCCACGGTTTCCTCGGTGGTGGCCAGCATGACGGCGAACTGCGCGCCGGTCAGGCCGTGCAGCCTTCGCAAAGCGCGGACGATCTGCGGCCACTCATGCGCCGGCACGGACGGCTCTCCAGATTATCTCCAAGGGCAATGACGCCAGGATACGCGATTCCTTGGCAAACACATACGCAATCATGCGGGAGGAGTCATACCGGAGTATCCATTTTTTTTGGTTCGCCAAGCCGACAGTTTTGATCCTAAACGCTTGAGGAAGCTGTAATTTTTCGGTCTTGCTGCTCTGCGGGCATAGCGCTTCTGGTATCGGGTATACCACGGCACAATAACCCCATCAGCAAAGAGGAGACACATCATGGCTTACGCTTCCGCCCATCACAGCCATCAGGACGGCCTTCTGTCGAGCATCGCCAAGGGTGTTACGGAGTTCGCCAGCGCCTGGTTCTCGGCCACTCCGCTGTATATCGTATACCAGGCTGTGTCGTCCGGCACCTACGCTCCGGCGGCCCGCACCTCCATGCTCGACCTGCCGACGCTGATGCGCGAATGACCGGCGCCAAGGCCTTCCGGCCCCACGACGCGGCGGCCCGCCTATCCGGGCCGGAAAAAAGGACCGACTCCTCCGGAGCGGTCCTTTTTCGTTTTGCGCTGCTTTACCCGGCGACGGTGAAGGTCGTCGGCGGCTTTCCTTGGCGCTGGCGCTCCAGCATCGTCAGCAACGCCCGATCGAGAAGGCGCGTGTAGGCGTTCATGTCGAACAGCGGCCCGCCGTCGCGTTCGGCGCGCAGCCTTTTCCGGACAACGTCCAGACCGGCGCGGTTGTCCGCCCACTGAAGAACCACGCCTTCGTACTGCGCCAGGGAGTCCGTCACGAAGTCGGGAAGGCCCGCGGTGTGGAGCAGACTGGCGGCGACGCGCGACTGCAGCGTGCGACCCGGGCATGTCACCAGCGGAAGCCCCACCCACAGCGCGTCGCTCGCCGTCGTGTGGGCGCCGTAATGCAGGGTGTCCAGCATCAGGTCGGCGTTCTGGAGCCGGGACAGATGATCGTCCAAGGTCGCGGCCCAGGGCGCGAAGACGATGCGGTCCGCGGCGATGCCCGCCGATCGGGCGGCTTCACGCAGGTTCCGCTCGGCCTCCGCCGTCGTCCGGGCAAGCCACAGTACGGCGTCGGGAATCTTGTGCAGCAACGCCATCCACACGGCCCAGATCTCGGGCGTGATCTTGTAGGCGTTGTTGAAGCAGGCGAGCACGAAGCCGTCCGCCGGAAGGCCGCAGGCCGATCGCGGCGGCGCCGGCGGGACCTCATGACGCCGGTCCCGCGGCAGGAAGCAGCGGGGCATCCGCGCGACCGCCTCGGTGAAGCCGCTCTCCAGGTCCGGCGGCAGGGAGACGGGGTCGGCGACGATGTAGTCGATCCAGGGGGCGCCCAGGGTGCCGGGATATCCCAGGAACTGGACCTGCACCGGTGCCGGCCGGGCGGCGAGGATGTGCGGCCGCGGGTGGCCGGTGTAGCCCTTGAGGTCGATCAGGATGTCGACGCCGTCCCGCCGGATCGTCTCGGCGGCGGCCTCCGCGGTCAGGGAGTCGATGTCGATGAAGCGGTCGACGCCCTCCCGGATGCGGCGGCGCTCGACGCTGTCGTCGTCCGGGCCATAGCTGTAGGCGAGCACGCGGAAACGCGACCGGTCGTGCAGCGCCAGCGCCTCGGCCAGCAGTTGCGCGACCGGGTGCTGGCGGAAATCGTTCGACAGGTAGGCGATGGTGGCCACGTCCGCCTTGCCGGGCTTGGTCTTCAGCCGCACCGGCTTCGCGCGGATGGTCTGCGCGTGCGCCCGCGCCGCCGCCAGGAGCGACCGGGCGGAAACGCGGTGGGACAGCATCATGGAGGCCTGGACCGGCACGCCCTGCGCGGCGATGGCGTCCAGCGCGACCGCGTCGTCGTCGAAGCTGGACCAGTCGCAGGATCGCTGCTTGGTCTGGATCAGCCCGACCGTCGCGGTCGGGTTCCCGGGCGCGATCTTCAGCGCGCGGCGGTAGGCGTCCGCGGCGGCGGCCAGGCGGTCCTCACCCTTGAGCGCGGTCCCCAGGTTGAACCACACCGCCGGGGCGTTCGGCGCCAGCGCCGCCGCTTGGCGGGCGAGACGCCCCGATTGGTCGAGGCGGCCCAGCTGGAAGAGCACCGCCGAGAGGCTGAGCAGCGTGTCCGGACCCGCCGGGTGCAGCGCCCGCGCCTGTTCGAGCGCGCCGGCGGCGCGCTCGTAGGCGCCCATCCGGAACAGCGTGTTGCCGATGTTGAGGAGGATCCCGGGGTGGTTCGGGTCGTAGCGGCGGGCCAGTTCGAAAGCGCTCAGGGCGTCGTCGTACCGCTGGTTTCCGAAGGCGGCGTTTCCGACCGCCGCGTGGAGGTCCCGTCCGAATCCGGCGATCTGCGGAGTCGGCGCGGTGCCCCGGGTCGCCTGTTCGAACAGCGCGACCGCGCGCCCCAGATCGCCGTTCTGGGCCGAGGCCAGAGCGTCCGACAGTTTGCGCATGTCCGGCGCGGAAGGACCGCGGGACTGCCTGTTCTTGTTCATGGTCGATGCTGCCTGAGGAACGTCGTTTCGCACACCAACCGGGCCGCGCCGCGTCTGCCACGGCCCGGTTCGTCCGAGCCGCACCGCCGTCGCGATGCGCTCCATTAGGGTACGCTAACGCGCCACCATCCCGGCGAGGAGAGCGTTGTCGTCGGGTCTGCCTCCACACGCATGCCGTGCCGGACCCGTCAGGCGTCCCCAGCGATCTCCGCCAGAAGCTGGACCTGGAAGGACAGCAGGAAGGCCGCGCGCTCCTGCGCCCGCGCCCGGCCGGCCGGGGTCTGCATGGTGTTGGGCAGCAGCAGCAGCTTCGCCTTGAAATGGTCCAGCGCGTATTGCAGGTCGTCCAGCGGGCGGGCCTCGGCCATCGGGTCCTCGCCGTGGAACAGCGCCCGCTTCATCAGGCCGGAGGTGGCGAAGCAACGGGCGATGCCGATGGCCCCCAGGCTTTCCAGCCGGTCGGCGTCCTGGACCAGCTTCGCCTCGATGGTCAGCGGCGGGATGCCAGCGGAGTAGCTGTGCGCCTCGATGGCGTGGCGGGTGGCGGGGATCAGCGCGTCCGGGAAGCCCATGCCGCTCAGAACCTCCTCCGCCCGGTCCGCCGACAGGCGGGAGGCGCGGCTGCGGTCCGGATGGTCCTTCGGCACGTTCACGATGTCGTGGAGCAGGGCCGCGGCCAGCACGACGAGCATGTCGGCCGGCCTATCGGAAGACGGTCCGCCGTCCCGTTCGGCTTCCGCCGCGGCCAGGGCCTTGGCGGTGCGCCAGACGCGAAGAAGATGGTCGACATCGTGCGCCGGGTCCTCGGCCACGTTGGAACGCAGCCATGTGGTGATGGAGCTTTCCCAAACATCGACATCGCTGAGCACAACATCTTTTGGCATGAGCGCTCGTCCTCTTTCGTGCTTTTTACATAATATGGGGAGGGGCAAGGCCTTTGTCCCGAAATCATTTGTGGGCGGGCTTCCCCCACCCCGAATCGGGACTCCGAAATCAGTTCCCTCCTCTCCGGAATGGTTGCATCGCGCCGAATGACCGATGACCGCGGGCCGTCCCGCCGTTAAGGTGACGCCCGCCCGGAACGGGCCGACCGACAGGCAGAGGGGAGACATGCAGCCGATCATTCAGGTGCGTGGGCTGGAAAAGACCTACGCCACCGGCTTCCAGGCGCTGAAGGGGGTCGATCTCGACATCCGCCGCGGTGAGATCTTCGCCCTGCTGGGACCGAACGGGGCCGGCAAGACGACGCTCATCAGCGTTGTCTGCGGCATCGTCAACGCCACCGCGGGCACCGTGACGGTCGACGGGCACGACATCGTGCGCGACTGGCGCGCCGCGCGATCGCTGATCGGCCTCGTCCCGCAGGAACTGACGACCGAGGCGTTCGAGAGCGTCTGGGCCACCGTCAGCTTCAGCCGCGGGCTGTTCGGCAAGCCGCCCGATCCCGCCCACATCGAGAAGGTGCTGAAGGACCTGTCCCTCTGGAACAAGAAGGACAGCAAGGTCATGGCGCTGTCCGGCGGCATGAAACGCCGCGTGATGATCGCCAAGGCCCTGTCGCACGAGCCGCGCATCCTCTTCCTCGACGAGCCGACCGCCGGTGTGGACGTGGAGCTTCGCCGCGGCATGTGGGAGATGATCGGGCGGCTGCGCGACAGCGGCGTGACCATCATCCTGACCACCCACTACATCGAGGAGGCGGAGGAGATGGCCGACAGCATCGGCGTCATCTCCAACGGCCGCATCGTGCTGGTCGAGGACAAGGCCGCGCTGATGCGCAAGCTCGGCAAGCGGCTGCTGACCCTGCAGCTCCAGAACCCGCTGGAGGCCATCCCGACGGAGCTGGCCGGCTATCCCCTGACCCTGTCCGGCGACGGGCGGGAGCTGGTCTACAGCTTCGACACGCAGGACGACCAGACGGGCATCGCCCGGCTTCTCCGCAAGCTCGGCGACCACGGCATCGATTTCACGAACCTGCACACCGAGGAAAGCTCCCTCGAGGAGATCTTCGTCAGCCTTGTGAAGGAGCGGGCATGACCTTCCCCATCAACCTTCATGCGGTCAAGGCCATCTACCTGTTCGAGCTGGCCCGCACTTGGCGCACCCTGTTCCAGAGCATCGCGGCGCCGGTCATCTCGACCTCGCTCTACTTCATCGTCTTCGGCGCGGCCATCGGCGGGCGCTTCACGGCGGTGGACGGGGTGAGCTACGGCGCCTTCCTGGTGCCCGGCCTCGTCATGATGTCGGTGCTGACGGAAAGCGTGTCCAACGCCTCCTTCGGCATCTATATGCCGCGCTACTCCGGCACGATCTACGAGGTGCTGTCGGCCCCGATCTCGGCCTTCGAGACGGTGCTCGGCTATGTCGGGGCGGCGGCGACCAAGTCGATGATCCTCGGCGTGCTGATCCTGCTGACCGCCCGGCTGTTCGTCGACTACTCGATCCAGCATCCGTTCTGGATGGTCGCCTTCCTGGTGCTGACCTCGGTCACCTTCAGCCTGTTCGGCTTCATCCTGGGCGTCTGGGCGGACGGCTGGGAGAAGCTGCAGATCGTGCCGATCCTGGTGATCACGCCGCTGGCCTTCCTCGGCGGCAGCTTCTACTCGATCAGCATGCTGCCGCCGCTGTGGCAGAAGATCACCCTGTTCAACCCGGTCGTCTATCTGGTCAGCGGCTTCCGCTGGAGCTTCTACGGCCAGGCCGACGTGCCGGTGGGGATCAGCCTCGCCATGACCGCGCTGTTCCTGGCGCTTTGCCTGACGGCGGTCTGGTGGATCTTCCGCACCGGCTACAAGCTGAAGAACTGAAAGCTGGACGATTGACCGGCCAGGAGGGCGGGGGTCACGCCCCGCCCTCCATTTTTTTACCTTCATCCAGCATCCCGTGTGCGCGGTGCCATTCCTCCAGCGATTCCGGCGGGTAATCGTCGCTGCGCTCGTCTCCCGGCCCGGCCTCGACCGGGACCCAGTTGGCCTTCGATCCCAGCATCATGTGGACGTGGGCCGGCGCCTCCGGCAGAGGACTGTCGATGGCGCTGGCGAAGGGATGGACCAGCTCCGGCCAGCGCGGGTCGCTGACCCACAGGGCGGAGCCGCAGCGCGAGCAGAAGCGCCGCTCGCCGGGGCTTTCCTCCCCGTCGATGCGGGCGTGGAAGACGGTGATGTGCTCCGCCCCCGTCACCTCCAGCGTGTCGGCCTTGGCCCCCAGATTGATGGCGTAGCCGCCCCCGCCCGCCGTCTTGCGGCAGATCGAGCAGTGGCAGCGCAGGTAGGGGACCGGCGCGTAGGCGTCCACCGAGAAACGCACCGCGCCGCAGTGGCAGGACCCGTCGAGCTTCATCCGTCCTTTCCTCCCGTCCTCGGGCGCCCGGCTGCGGCGCCGCACCCGTCCAACCCGCCCGGTCCGGGAAAGTTTCCAGGCGACGCCGCCCTCACACGTCGACCACCGGGGCCATCGCCTCGGCCATCGCCAGCAGGGCGGCATCCTGGAAACGCGGGGCCACCAGCTGCACCCCCACCGGAAGCCCGCGCGGCCCGCGGCCGCAGGGCATGGCGAGGCAGGGAACGTGCAGCACCGTCCAGATCGAATTGAAGATGTGGTCGCCGGTGGTGTGCAGCCCCTCCGGTGCCTCGCCCGGCGCGGGTGGGGTCAGGATCACGTCGATGGACTCGAACAGGGCGGCGAAGCGCGGCCGGCAGGTGTCGGCGACGTCGTAGGCTTCGGTCAGGGTGCGCGCGGTGATGCCGTGGTTGTGCTCGCAATGGTCGGCCAGTTCGGGGTGCAGCCGATGGCGGTCGCTGAGGTAAAGGTCGAGGAAGGAGGCCCGCCCCTCGCCGCGGCGGATCACGTCCTGCACCTCGGCCAGGGTCGAGAACGCCTCCGGCAGCTCGAAGGGCACGACCACCGCGCCGGCTTCCTCCAGCCGCCGGGCGGCGAGCAGCAGCGCCGCCTCGCCCGCCGGCTCGATGCGCGACCAGACGGGGGAGCGGCAGAGCCCGACGCGCAGGCCCGCCAGTTTGACCAGCGGCGTCTTGCCCATGCCTTCCAACCGGAACGCCTCGGCCATCAGGGCGAGGTCGGCCACCGAACGCCCGTACCAGCCGAGCGTGTCGAGGGACACCGCGTAGTGCTTCATCCCCTCGCGGCTGACCACGCCCCAGGTCGGCTTGAACCCGTAGATGCCGTTGAAGGCGGCGGGGCGGATGTGCGAACCGCCGGTCTGGGTGCCGAAGGCCAGCGGCACATGCCGGTCCCCCACCGCCGCCCCCGACCCGGAGGAGGAGCCGCCCGGCGTGTGGGCGGGGTTCACCGGATTGCGCGTCGCCGCCTTGCGTCCGCCGGAGGCGAACTCCACCGTGTCGGTCTTGCCCATCAGGATGCCGCCGGCGCTGCGCGCGATGGCCACGCAGGCGGCGTCGCGGGCGGGCCGGTGGCCCTGGAAGATCGGCGAATTCTGAGTCGTCGGCAGGTCGGCGGTGTCGATGACGTCCTTCACGCCGAAGGGCAGGCCGTGCAGCGGGCCGGCGGCGGGGCGCTTGTCGGACTCCCGCGCGGCGGCCAGCGCCAGGGCGGGATCGACGGTGATCCAGGCGCGCACCTCCGGATCGCGGTCTTCGATTCGCTCCAGGCAGGAGCGGACCAGCGCCTCGCTGGTCAGGCGACCGTCGCGGATGGCGTGGGCGGCCTCGCTGGCCGTGAGTTCGAACGGTTCCATGGCGGGTCCTTCCGGAAAGATCAGGCGGGCCGGAGACTCAGAGGGGAAGGGCGGGGCGCTGGCGGTGGTGGTCGGTCGCCGCCTGGAAGGCCGCCCCGGCGCGGAAGACCAGCGGCTCGTCGAACCAGCGCCCGACGATCTGCATCCCCACCGGCATCCCGTCGCCGTCGAAGCCGCAGGGCACCGACATGGCGGGCAGGCCGAGTGCGCCGAAGCCGTAGGTGAAGCGGCTGACCGCCCGCGTCGCCTCGATCATGTCGCCGCTGTCGAAGATGCGCGGCGCCACGATGGGGGCGGTCGGGGTGAGGATCAGGTCCACCCGCTCGAACAGCGCGCGGAACCGCAGCTTCCAGGACGCCAGCCAGCGCCGCGATTCCGCGTACTGCACGCCGCTCACCGGCAGGCCAAGCTGCAGGCGGCGCAGCACCTCCGGCCCGATGGACTCCGGGGCGGTCTCCATCTTGTCGAGGTGGTATTGCGCCATGTCGGCGACGAGGAGCGAGAAGGCAGTGCGGGCCTGCGCCACTTCCGCGTCCTCGATGGTGATGTCGACCAGGATGGCGCCGGCCTTCTCCAGCACCGCCGCCGCCGCGCGCACCCGCTCCGCCACCGCGGGCTGGAGGTTGTCGAAGTAGAAGTTGCGCGGCAGACCGATGCGCACGCCGGCGATGCCCGCCTTGAGGTCCGGCAGGAAGTTGCCGAGCGGCACGTCGGCCGAATTGGGGTCCTCCGGGTCGTAGCCGGCGATCGCGGCGAAGGCGCGCGCCACGTCGGCGACCGACTGGGCCAGCGGGCCGACGGTGTCGAAATCGACGCTGCACGGGATCACGCCGGTGTTGGACACCCGGCCGACGCTGGGCCGCAGCCCGACCACCCCGCAGAGCGCCGCCGGGATGCGGATGGAGCCGCCGGTGTCGGTGCCGATGGACACCCGGCACAGCCCGGCCGCGACCGACGCCGCCGACCCGCCGCTCGACCCGCCGGGGACACGGCCGGTGTCCCAGGGATTCCGGCAGGGGCCGTGATGCTCGTTCTGGTTCGTCGAGCCCAGGCAGAATTCGGACAGGTTGTTGCGCCCGACCAGGATGGCGCCAGCGTCGCGCAGGCGGCGGATCACAGGGGCGTCCCGATGCCCCATCCGGGCGAAGCGGGCCGACGAGCCGTAGCTGGTCGTCTCCCCGGCCAGTTCGAAGCAGTCCTTGACGGTGACCGTCACCCCGTCCAGCAGGCCGGGCCAGTCGCCCGCCGCCCGCGCCTCGTCCTGCGCCCGCGCCCGGCGGACCGCCCCGTCGGCGTCCACCGCCAGCAGGGCGTTGACGATCGGGTTCAGGCTCTCGATGCGGGCGAGGCGGGCGCGGGTTTCCGCCTCGCTGGCGCCGGGCATGGAGGGGCTGTCGCCGCCGGACCGGGCCGGATGCGTTGTCGAAAGTTCGGACATGCGTTGCTGCTTTCCGCTCGCGTGCCGGATGGCTTCGGACGAACTGCTCCGGCGACGGCCTGTTGAAGTCGCTTCGTTGCGCTTAGGTGTGGGGCCGCCGGGTCAGGCGGCGTCCGCCAGCGCGAGATGGGCGATGACCGCATCCAGCGGCATCACGTCGGCGTATTTCTTGCCCATGTCGAACAGGTTGGCGCGGTGCGGCTCCTCCGCCCGGTCGCCGACGCACTCCTCCACGATGATCGGGCGCAGCCCGTGGGCGGAGGCGTCGATCACGCTGGCCCGCACGCAGCCCGAGGTTGTGCAGCCGGTAACCAGCAGCGTGTCGACCGCGTTCGCCCGCAGCCAGGACGACAGGGCGGTGCCGAAGAAGGCCGAGGCGTGCTGCTTGCGCACGATGAACTCGTTGGGCAGCGGGGCGACCTCCGGAGCGAAGGCGACGTCGGGGGAATCGGCGGTCAGGGTCAGCAGCGACGGGATCTTTTCGCCGAACGGGCCGATGCCGCCCGGAGCCTCCGGCGCGATGAAGCAGGCGTGGGCGATCGGCATGCCCAGGGGACGAACATGTCCGAGCAACTTTCCCGTGGCAGTGATGGCGCTGTTGATGTTGAAGCCGCCGAAGGCGTCCTCGCGCGTGAAACCAATCTGGAAGTCGATGATGAGGAGGGCGCACTTGCGGCCGAAGCCGAGCGGTTTGCCAATGCCCTGGCGGTCGTAGATGGAAAGATCGCTCATTTCAGGAGGTTCCTTCTTCCGCTGCAGCGCCGCATCACGGGCGCCCAACCAGAATACAACGAGGTTTTTTTGCATTCAAAGTCCATAGTTTCACCATTTCAAAACCGCCATTGCCCGCCTTTTGCGCAGGTATTCCTATTGCTGCATTCACGAGCAATTGAGCCGATACGGCACTTAAAATGTTGTTTTAAAAAGGTTTTAAGGCGACCTGCGACAGCTCGCCGCAGGGTGGCACGATTCCTGCCAATTTGGTCGGGCACAAGGGTCCAGCGCAGATTGTGTGCAAAAATCGACCGGACAAATCCTGGCGCTGCCCGTAAAATCTTCGACACAGAGGAGCAGGCTTATGGACGGGATCAATCGCAAGGAACGGGCCGGCCGGATCGAGCGGAGCGGTGTCAGCCGCCGCCAGTTCGGTACCCTGCTGGCCGCTGGCGCCCTGGTGGCGGGCAGCGGCTGGCCTCTGCCGGCGTCGGCGGCTCCGCCGGTCCTGCGGGTGCGCATCGGCAGCGACATCGGCAACCTGGATCCCGCCCGCATCTTCCAGATCGAGAACCAGACGGTCGCCACCCAGATCTTCAACGGACTGGTCAAGTACGACGAGGCGAGCAACGCCATCGTTCCCGACCTCGCCACCGGCTGGGACATCTCCGGCGACGGCACCGTCTACAGCTTCGCCCTGCGCGGCGGCGTCACCTGGCACAAGGGCTTCGGCCCCTTCACCTCCGACGACGTGAAGTTCTCGTTCGAGCGCGTGCTCGACCCGCAGACCGGCAGCAGCTACAGCGGCCAGCTCGCCTCCATCAAGTCCATCGAGACGCCGTCCCCCGACCGTGTGGTCATCACGCTGAAGGAACCGAACTCCGGCTTCCTGCACAAGGTGTCGGCCTTCAACCAGGGTTGGATCGTCAGCCGCAAGGCGCTGGGCGAGATCGGCGACAAGGCGTTCGCGCTGAACCCCATCGGCACCGGCCCCTTCGTGTTCCAGAACTGGGCGCCGGGCCGCGAGGTGAAGCTGTCCGCCAACAAGGACTATTTCGCGGGCGCGCCCAAGGTCGAGGAGGTGCAGTTCCGCGTCATCAAGGACGAGACGGCGGCGGCCATCGCCCTGGAGAACGGCGAGATCGACATCTTCTTCGGGCTGCAGCAGCCGGAGGTCATCCAGCGCCTGAAGGGCGGCGGTCTGGTCACCGTACTCGACCGCGACGCCAACCACACGATCAACCTCGTCCTCAACACCTCGATCAAGCCGCTGGGCGATGTGCGGGTGCGGCAGGCGATCTACCACGCCATCAACCGCAAGGCGCTGATCGACGGCTTCTTCAAGGGCACCAAGTCGGAGGCCAGCGGTTTCCTCACCCCGGCGTTCCAGGAATTCACCGATCAGGTCCCGCTGTTGCCCTACGACCCGGCGAAGGCCAAGGCGCTGCTCAAGGAGGCCGGGGTGGGAGGCTTCACGCTGGACCTCGTGGCGCCGGGCGCCAACCCCTACGACAAGATCGTCGTGCCGATCGCCAGCGACCTCGCCGCCGTGGGCATCGATGCCAAGATCAAGGTGCTGGAGCGCGGCGCCTACCTCCAGGCGCGCAACAAGGGCACGGTGCCGACCTGCGTCACCGGCGTCGTCGGCGCCCCCGACCCGGACAGCCCCATCCTGTCGCTGTTCGCCAAGTCCTCCTTCCCGCCGGGCCTCAACACCGCCCATTACGAGGGCGTCGAGGACCTGATCGCCGCCGCCCGCAACGCCCAGGGCGACGCCGCCCGCAAGGAGGTCTATGGGAAGATCCAGGCCAAGGTGATGGGCGACGTCCCGGTGATCCCGCTCTACGCCGACCACCTGTTCATCGCCCACACCAGGAAGGTCTCCGGCTTCGTCCAGAACTCCCTGTTCACGATGAGTGCCTACCCGGTCTCGCTGCTGGAGGCGTGACGATGGACCGGCTTCTTCGCCAACTCTCGCAGCTCGCGATCACGGTGTTCGGCATCGTGACCGTGACCTTCTTCCTGGTCCGGATGATCCCCGGCGACCCCGCCCAGTACATGCTGGGCGACTACGCCACCGAGGAGGCGCTGGCGACTCTGCGCGCCCAGCTCGGCCTCGACCAGCCGGTGTACGTGCAGTACGGGCTCTACGTGCTGCGCGCCGTCACCGGGGATTTCGGGTCGTCGGTGGTCACCGGCCGCCCGGCGCTGGAGGAGATCCTGTTCAGCCTCCCCGACTCCGCGATCCTGGCCTTCGCCGGCCTCGCGGTGGCGGTGGCGATCGGCATCCCGCTGGGCATCCTCACCGCGGAGAGGCAGGGATCGTGGAGCGACATGCTGATCATGATCGTCGCGCTGTTCGGCATCTCCTTCCCGGTCTTCTGGCTCGGCCTCGCCTCGGTCCTGCTGTTCTCGCAGGAGCTGAAATGGTTCCCGGCGCTGGGGGCCAGCTCGGGTGGCGGGTTCCTCACCCACCTGCACCATCTGGTGCTGCCGGCCGGCGTGCTGGGCATCTCGGTCGCGGCCTATATCACCCGCCTGACCCGCTCGGCGATGCTGGAGGTGCTGGGCCAGGACTGCATCCGCGTCGCCCGCGCCATGGGCGTGCCGGAGCGCCGGGTGGTGTGGCGGCTGGCGCTGAAGAACGCGCTGGTGCCGATCCTCGCCATCGTCGGGGTGACCTTCGCCTGGTCGCTGGGCAGCGCCATCCTGATCGAGGTGGTGTTCAGCCGGCCCGGCATCGGCTCGATGATCCTGAAGGCGGTCTCGGCCCGCGACTACCAGCTCGTCCAGGCGGGCGTGCTGGTGCTGGCCGTCGCCGTCGTCCTCGTCAACAGCCTGCTCGACCTCGCCTACGGGCTGGTCGATCCGCGCCTGTCCACACGGTGACCCATGGCAGCCACAGCATCCCTCTCCGCGCCCGCGTCGGCGCGGCGGTCGTCCCTGATGCGCTATTTCCGCCATCCGGGCTTCCTGATCGGCGTGATCCTGCTGACCCTGCTGCTGATCGTGGCGGTGGCGGCCCCCTGGATCGCCCCGATGTCGCCGCTTGAGACCGACCTCGCCAACACGCTGGCCCCGCCCTCGGCCGCGCACCTCCTGGGCACCGACCAGTTCGGGCGCGACGTGCTGTCCCGCCTGATCTGGGGCACCCGCATCTCGCTCCAGGTCGCCGTCGCGGTGATGGCGCTCTCGCTGTCGCTGGGGATGGTGATCGGCGCCGTCGCCGGCTTCTTCGGCGGCTGGGTCGAGCGGGTGACCGTCTCGGTCATCGACATCCTGCTGGCCTTCCCCGGCTTCCTGCTGGCGCTCGCCCTGGTGGCGGCGCGCGGCTCCTCGCTGGAGTCGGTCATCATCGCGGTGGCGCTGGCCTTCACGCCGCGGGTCGCCGCGGTGATGCGGGCGGTCGTGCTGACGATCAAGCCGCGCACCTACGTCGAAGCGTCGCGGGCCATCGGCATGGGCACGATGCGGCTTCTGTTCCTGCACGTCGTGCCGAACAGCCTGCCGCCGGTGATCGTGGTCGCCACGGTCAGCGCCGCCACCGCCATCCTGGCCGAAGCGGGCCTGAGCTTCCTCGGCCTCGGCGTCCAGCCGCCGGCCCCGACCTGGGGCAACGTCATCGCCGACGGGCAGAGCTTCCTGGCTTCCAATCCGCTGATCTCGCTGTCGGCGGGGATCTGCATCGCGGTGATGGTGGTCGCCCTGAACCTGCTGGGGGACGGCCTGCGCGACACGCTCGACCCGCAGATGCGCCGCTCCTCCGGACGCGTGCTGTGAGAATGCCCCCCATGCCAAACAAGGCCATGCCGAACCTTCACCCCGTGGCGCCGGCGGCCCCCGCCGCCCCCGCCACGGCCCCCCGCCCGGTCGCGCTGGAGCTGCGCGACCTGACCACGGTCTTTCCCGGCGACGACGGACCGGTCACCGTCATCGACGGCGTGTCGCTCGCCGTGCGGGCCGGCGGCACGCTGGCGGTGGTCGGCGAGTCCGGATCGGGCAAGTCGATGACCTTCCTGTCGGCGCTCGGCCTCGTCGCCGCACCGGGCCGCGTCCGCCGCGGCGAAGTGCGGATCGACGGCGCCGACATCCTGCACCAGCCGCCGGAGCGGCTGCGCCGCCTGCGCGGGGCGGTCATTTCGATGATCTTCCAGGACCCGCTGACCGCGCTGAACCCCGTCTTCACCATCGGCGAGCAGATCGTCGAGGTGCTGCGGGCCCACCAGCGCATCGGCCGCGCTGCCGCCCGCGCCCGCGCCATCGAGCTGCTGGCCCGCGTCCAGATTCCCGACCCGGCGCGGCGGGTGGACGACTACCCGCACCAGCTCAGCGGCGGGCAGCGCCAGCGCGTGCTGATCGCCATGGCCATCGCCCTGTCGCCCAAGATCCTGATCGCCGACGAGCCGACCACGGCGCTCGACGTGACGGTGCAGGCGCAGATCCTCGACCTGCTCGCCGACCTCCAGGCGGAGACCGGCATGGCGCTGGTGCTCATCACCCACGATCTGGGGCTGGTCGCCAGATACGCCGACGACGTGGCGGTGATGTACGCCGGGCGGCTGGTCGAGACCGGCTCCATGGAGGAGGTCTTCACCAGGCCCCGCCACCCCTACACCCGCGCGCTGTTCCGCAGCATCCCCCGCCTCGACGGCCCGGTGGACGAGGAGCTTCCGGCCATCGAGGGCCAGCCGCCCAACGTCGCCCGCCTGCCGCCCGGCTGCGCCTTTGAGCCGCGCTGCACGGTCGGCCGCGGGCGGGCGGACTGCTGCACCCGGCGGCCGCTGCCGCTGGCCGGCGACCGCTCCGGCCACCGCAGCGCCTGTTTCCACGAAGACCTGCCCGACCGGAAGGAGGCCATCCGATGAGCGACACCCTCTCCGCACCGCCTCCGGCCCTGGAGCTCGTCGACGCCACCCGCGTCTTCACCCGCCGCGGCGGCCTGTTCAAGACGGCCGGCAAGGCGGTGCGGGCGGTGGACGGCGTGTCGCTGACCATCCGTGCCGGAGAAACCCTCGGCCTCGTCGGCGAGAGCGGCAGCGGCAAGAGCACGCTCGGCCGCCTCGCCCTGCGGCTGGTCGAGCCGACCAGCGGGTGGCTGCTGGTCGACGGGCGCGACGTGACCGGCGTGTCGAAGGCCGAGATGCAGGCGATGCGGCGCGACATCCAAATGGTCTTCCAGGACCCCTACGGATCGCTCGACCCCCGCGTCACCATCGGCCAGAGCATCGCCGAGCCGTTGAAGGTCCACGGGCTGTGGGACAGCGACGGGCCGCAGAAGGTGGCCGGGGTGATGAGCCTCGTCGGGCTCGACCCCTCGCACGCCGACCGCTACCCGCACCAGTTCTCCGGCGGCCAGCGCCAGCGCATCGGCATCGCCCGCGCCCTGACGCTCGACCCCAAGATCCTGGTGCTGGACGAGCCGGTGTCGGCGCTCGACGTGTCGATCCAGGCGCAGATCATCAACCTGCTCCAGCGCATCCAGCGGGAGCGCGGGCTGTCCTACCTGTTCATCGCCCATGATCTGGCGGTGGTCCGCCACGTCAGCCATCGCATCGCCGTGATGTATCTCGGCAAGGTCGTGGAGATGGCGGAGCGCGACAACCTCTACCGGCGGCCGCTGCACCCCTACACCGTCTCGCTGCTGGCGGCGGTGCCCATCGCCGACGTGCGGATGCGCAACCGCCGCCGCACCTCGGTGACGATGGGCGAGATCGGCTCGGCCACCAACGTGCCGCCGGGCTGCCGTTTCCACCCGCGCTGCTACCGGGCGCGGCTGGTCGCGGCGGCGGGCGGCGTGCCCACCGAGCGCAGCGGCGACGCCATGCTGCCGCGCGCCTGCCTGATCGACCAGCCCGCGTTGAGAGCCTGCGGCGGCACCGACCAAGTCGCCTGCCACTTCCCCGAAACACCGGAAACCCGGTCCGAGGTCGCCACGGCGGTCCTTCAGGACATCGGCTATCCGCCCATCCGTCCCATCACCCTGTAATCGGCCCCCTGCAATCGGCTTAAGGATCACACCCCATGTTCAGCGTCACCGACGAACTCAAGGACAACTATTCCGGCGTCTTCCAGAACCGGATCGGCTTCGGCCGGAAGGCCGCCATCATCTCCATCGACTTCATCGACTTCTACACCCAGCCCGGCGCCCCCTTCTTCGGGCAGGGGGTGGTTGACGCGGCGATCGCCAGCGTGCCGCTCTACGCCGCCGCCCGCCGCGCCGGCCTGCCGGTCATCTACACCAAGGTCGTCTATGACGCGGCGGGGACCGAGGGCGGCATGTTCGTCAAGAAGATCCCGGCGCTGCGCGCCTTCACCGCCGACAACCCGCTGGCCGAGTTCGACGCCCGCGTGACGCCGGAGCCGCAGGACGTCGTGCTGGTCAAGCACCATTCCTCCGCCTTCTTCGGCACGCCGCTCAGCACCATGCTGCGCGTGATGGAGTGCGACACGGTGATCCTCACCGGCTGCTCGACCAGCGGCTGCGTGCGGGCCACGGCGGTGGACGCGGTGTCCCATGGCTTCCGCGTCATCGTCCCCGCCGAATGCGTGGGCGACCGCCACCAGGCCCCGCATGATTCCGCCCTGTTCGACATGAACGCCAAGTATGGCGACGTGCTGCCGGTGGCGGAGGTGATGGCCTACGTCGAGAAGCAGGCCGAGGCCGTGGCCGCCTGATCCCGTTCCTTCGTCCCTGACCCCATCCGAACTGTCGATCCGAACTGTATGGAGCGGTGGCGCGCCCGTAGCCGACCGGCGGGCGCGCCCCTGAGCAATCTGCCGACATGATGTCCCTTTCCAATCCCCTCCAGTGGTGCCTGCTGGTGGGGTCGACCCTCCTGTCCACCGCCCTGTTCCTGGTGGCCGGCCTTCCCGGCGCGACGCTGCTCGGCCCGATGGCGGCGGCGATCCTGCTGGGGGTGCGCGGCGCCTCCATCGAGCTGCCCAAGCGCTTCTCCTGGCTGGCCCAGGCGCTGACGGGGGGCGTCGTCGCCCGGTCCATGGACGTGACCATCCTGCACGACGTGGCGCTGCATTGGTTCCCCATGTTGATGGCGCTGTCCACGATGCTGGCCGGCGCGGTGTTGGTCGGCTGGCTGCTGGAGCGGTCGGGCCGCTTTCCCGGCGGCACCGCCCTGTGGGGAACCATGCCGGGTGCCGCCCCGGCGATGATCGCCATGGCCGGTGATTTCGGCGGCGACCCGCGCTTCGTCGCCGTCATGCAGTATCTGCGGGTGATCGTGGTCGTCGTCCTGGCCTCGCTCGTCTGCCATTTCCTGCTGGGCAGCGTTCCCGTGCCAATCGCCGTTCCCGGCGCCGTTCCCGCGCCATCGGCCTCCGTCGCCTCGACGCTGGCGCTGGTGGCGGTCGCGCTGGCCGGCGGCTGGGCCGGCACCGTGACGCGGCTTCCGGCGGGGGCGCTGCTGGGGCCGATCCTGCTCGGCGGCACCCTCAACATGACCGGGCTGGTGGTGCTGGACTCACCGTCCTGGCTGATCGCCGTCGCCTTCACGATCATCGGCTGGACGACCGGCCTGCGCTTCCGGCGGGAGCTGCTGCGCGATCTGGTGGCGTCGGTGCCGCTGATGCTGCTGTCCACCTTCGGTCTGGTGGCGATGTCGCTCGGCTCCGCCTGGCTGCTGGTCACGCTGACCGGCAAGGACCCGCTGACCGCCTATCTGGCGACCAGCCCCGGCGGCTTGGATTCCGTGGCGGTGGTGGCTCTGGGCAGCGCCGCCGACGTGCCCTTCATCCTCACCCTCCAGACGTTGCGGCTGTTCGGGACGATCCTGATGAGCGTTCTGCTTGTGCGATTCCTGCGCCGCCGATAGAACGCAATCCCTTGCCCCGCCATTTTCCAAGCGCCGGCGCCCGACGCCCCGGCCGGAGGACACCGTGACCCCGTTCAGCGATGAGAAGGCGACCGGGACCGTCCGGTCCGAGCAGGTCGGCTCCATCATGACCGCCCTGCGCAACCGGGTGCTGGAGGGCAAGCTGCTCCCCGGCACCAAGCTGAAGGAGGCGGAGCTGGCCGCCCAGTTCGGCGTGTCGCGGACCCCGATCCGCGAGGCGCTGGTGGCGGCCGAGCGGGAAGGGTTGGTCACCTACGAGACCAACCGCGGCTACACGGTGCGCCAGTTCACCCGGCGCGACCTGCTGGAGAGCTACGAGATGCGCGCCCTGCTGGAGGGGCACGGCTGCCGCATCGTGGCGGAGCGCGGCCTGCCGCTCGACGTGGAGCGGGCGCTGCGCAACGGCCTCGACCGTGCCGAGGCGCTGATCGCCGGGGACGGCCCGCTGGAGGGGGAGGCGCTGGAGCAGTGGCGCCTTCTGAACCAGCGCTTCCACACCACCCTGATGGGGCTGGTGCCGAGCGGGCTGTTCAACCGCTCCTTCCAGACCGTCTACCGGGTCCCGAAGATCTACGACGTCCTCGAGATGGAGAAGGACGGCCCCACCCTGCGCCAATACAACGAGGAGCACCGCCGCATCCTCGACGCCATCGCCCGCCGCCAGAGCGGGCGCGTCGAGTTCCTGATGCGCGAGCATCTCCAGGGCCCGTGCGATTTGCTGCTCCGCCGGATGGAGGAAACGCCGGGCGGGTGAGGGGGCGTGATGCCGTGCTGACGGTGCCCCCTCCCTAACCCTCCCCCTCTACGAGGTGGAGGGGAGTGCCGCCGCTTCGCAGAAGGCACCCTCTCCCGCGAAGCGGGGGAGGGCCGGGGTGGGGGCAAGAGCTCCGCCATTTCACGCACTTACCTACCCACCATATACGCCCTGTATGTGCGGGCGACAGAAAACACAATAAAATCAATTACATCGACTTTCTGGCCCGATACTTTCTCGAAATTCGCTCGACAGCGAAATTGTTATCCAGTGGCGACCTCAATCCATTCGGAACCCCTCGCGTCCCGGTACAAGGCTGTCATGTCGGGGGATTTGTGCCCAAGCAACGCTTGAGCGTTGACGCCCTGCGCCGCGTACAGCCTCGCTGAGAGCGAGCGGATTTCGTGGAAAGTCGGCGGGTCCTTTCCCTCGCCCCACGCAATTCGAGACTTCCTGCGGGCCTCAGAAAAGGCGGCGCTGATCGTATTCAGGCTCACACCGCTTCCCGCCTTGATGCCCCCGACGTTCGATGAATGGTGAACGAAGTGGCGGCTCAGCACGTTGTCTCGGCAGCGTGCAATCACCTCACCGACCGACCATCCCACCGCGTTCATGCGTAGATCAAGCGGGATGCAGACTTTGGCTTTCGTCTTCCCTTGCTCGACCCACAAGCGCCCGTCCCGGACGTTGCGCGGGCCGAAGGCGGCCACGTCTTCGCGGCGCTGTCCGGTCACCAAGGCAAGTTCCATGGAGCGAGCAACCCATGCCGGCTGATGCTTCAGCGCGGCGGCATGGATGGACTGGAACATTTCGAGGGTCAGGCGCGCCCTCTTTACCTCCACGCTGCCGATCTTGGTCGGCGTAACTGGGTTGTGTGCGACCCATCCCTTAGCTTGGGCTGCGCGAAAGAGATCGTTGACGAGTGCGCGCATCGCCGATGCCATGCGCTTCTTCCCCTGACGTTCCCACTGCTCCAGAAAGTCTGCCACGTCACGCGTGGTGATCGCGTCGATGCGCATTTCGCCCCAAGCCGTGCGGACCGTCTTGAGCCGAGACGAAAATACCGACAGGGAGTTTTCTGCGAGGCCGCGCCCATCAAGGATTGACTGGTAGATGTCGCACCAAGCTCCCATGCTGGCTTCCTTGCTCGTTGCCAGCCGATCGACGAGCGCGCGCCTTCCGCGCGTCCCTTCCACGGTATGGTTGGCTTCGATGGCTTGGGTAATGGCAGAGCGCTTGTCTCGGCCAAGCCCGTATTCCTTCCCGTCTCGTGGGTCTCGCCACGAGAAATAGCCCCTCCGCTCGTAGAGGTTCGCGGGAAGCGCCTTGGTCCGGCTGCTCCTCTTCCTACCCATGGCGGATCCTATCGGCCAGTCTCAGGCGCGTTGAGGTGTTCGCCGGCTGTGCCCGTTTTGGGATCGGCGTCGCTGGGTCGGTGTAGCGAGCGCTTTCCAGAACGAAGTACGACCTTCCGTGCTTCTGCGGGGCTGGGTAGATCAGAGCGTCCCTTGCCCAGCGCCGCAACGTCCCGACAGCGGGCGGATGCTCTCCGTACACCGCCTTCGCCCACTCCTCCAGGGTCATCAGCTTGTCCATCGCTACTCCCCTCCCTGCGCTGCGCCGACCGCGGGCGCGTTGGCAAGCTGTTTGAACAAAGAAAGAACATGCGCTATGATGAATAGATGCCCGCCCTCTCGTACAAGTACCGTCTCTATCCCAACCGGGCGCAAGTTGCCGGTCTGGACGCTATGCTTGGGGCATTTTGCGACCTCTATAACGCTAGCCTTCAGCAGCGGATCGAGGCGTATCGGCGCCAGGGCAAGACATTGCGTTACGTCGATCAGGCGAGCGAATTGAAGGGCGTCCGCGCGGCTGACGATCGTTTTGCTGTGTACAGCTTCAGCGCCGAACAACAGGTGTTGCGCCGGCTCGACAAGGCGTTTAGGGCGTTCTTCGGTCGGTTGAAGAAGGGAAAGGCCGGGTTCCCGCGCTTCCGTGCCAAGAGCATGTTTGACAGCGCTGACTTCCGGGTTGGCGACGGCCTTACAATCCGCAAGAACAAGCGTATCGGCGTTGCCGGCATCCCTGGAGAAATCAAGGTAAAGTGGCACCGCGACATCCCGGCAGGCGCGAAGGTCGGCGCCGCCGTGGTGTCTCGTTCCGCTGGCAAGTGGTTCGTGTGCTTTCAGGTCACGATGCCTGACGGCGGCGTTCAGCCGCGTGACGGCGCATCGGTTGGTATTGACGTTGGATTGTCCAGCCTGATTGCCACCTCGGACGGGGAAGCGGTGATGGCCCCGCAGTGGACGAAGCAAGCGACCAAGAAGCAGCGTCGTCTCCAGCGCGCCCTTGCCCGAGCCAAGCGTGGCAGCAAGCGCAGACTTAAGGCGAAGTGCAGGTTGGCACGTCACAGTGCGGCCACGGCCAACAGGCGCAGAGACTTTCTGCATAAGCTGGCCCGGTCTCTGGTGGACCGATACGCCTTCATCGCCCTTGAGGACCTGAGCGTTGACCGTTTGGCTCGGTCGATGCTTTCCAAGGCCGTTCACAACGCCGCGTGGGGCCAACTTCGATCCTTCCTCGAATACAAAGCTGCAAATGCTGGTGTTCGTGTGGAGGCCGTTGATCCGCGCGGAACCTCGCAAACCTGTCCGGACTGCGGGACCGTTGTCGCCAAGACGCTTTCCGACCGCGTACACCGCTGTGACTGCGGCTGCGTGCTGGATCGGGACGTTGCGGCGGCTAAGGTCATTCTGCATCGGGCTATCCACGGAAAGGGGCCGGGACACGGCCTTCGGACGCCAAGCCAGCGGGTTGCCGCATAGCTTGTCCGAGAAGCCGCCTGCTTCAGCGGGCGGAGTTGTCACTCCCGCCTCCCTGCGCTTCCCGGTGGGAGAGGGCGGCGCGCATCTCCGAAACCCACCGCGTGAAGCCGGTCAGGATCGGAGCAATGCTCGTGTCGTCAGCCCACCCGCCGAAGCCGATAAAGCCGTCGCTGTTGAACGTCACCGCTTCACGGTCGCCGAAGTAGTTGGCCTTGCACCGTATCGCCGCTTGCGTGGGGACCTCGTTGCGGTGGCGCAGACCAAGCTTGCGGCACATCCGGTACGATCCCTGCATCATGCCGGATGCCTTCATCTCCGCATCGATCATGCTGATGAGCCGATGAAGGTTCTCGTGCTTCAGGTCCGCGTAGGTGAGGCCGCTGGCATTCCACATTGCGCGGGCGTCGCTTCTGGTCATCACTTGCCCTCCGTCGTCTCGGTGGTCAGGAGGCCGGCAGAGCGGGCGCCCTCCACGGCCTCGCGCAACACGTCGAAAGCCGGGCCGGACAGGTTGCGGACGCCGTGCGCGTCGAACCGGTCAGCGTGGGCCAGAGCAAGGTCGCACCAGTTGATGACGCCCTCCGCAGCAAGAGCAAGCGGCCTTGCGACACCCCATGCATGGTCCACGCCGTTGTCGTAGGCGGTGACGAGCGGGTCCGCGTCCTGCGCCGGCTGGGCGGGAGACAGGGCGGCTAGCTTGCGGAAGTCGCCGAAGGTCAGCGGGCGGCCCTTCTTGCCTGCCTCTCCGGACCGCAACCACCAATCCGCCGACGCGCGAAGGACAGCGGCATCATCCGGCATGTCGATCTCGGCCATCCCGGCGGCGGCAGCGAGAAACGGCTCCAGCGCCTCCCGCATTCCGGCCTCTCGCGCCTGGGATGCTGAGAGGGCGATCCCGGCTTTAGCAAGCTTATCGGCAATGATCTCGATGTGTCGCATCGTGACATCGGCCATGGCTGGAACGCCGCTCAGCTTTGACAGAGCCTCGCGGATGACGAGGTAGTTCACCACCCCGTCCTCCACGACGTAGCCGTTCACGCGGTCGCGGAGCAGCTTGTCCCGCTCGGCCTCCGCCTGGGTGGCGCGGGCATCGGCGGCCACGTGGTCGGCTATGGCGCACGAGCGGCTGTTCTCCAGGCTCTCGACGCGCGCGGACAGGCGGGCGTTCTCCGCCTCCAGTTCTTCTCGTCGCGCCAATCGGGCAATCATGCGGGCATCGTCGCCATGGGAGGCGTCTTCCGCGCTCAGCGGGGCGGTGTCGGTCTGGGTGGTCATGGCGGTTACCCCTGTGGCTCGCGGTCAAAGAAGATGCCGCCTTCGTTGAAGGCCCACTTCAGGTCTTCGATGTCGCCGGTTTCCGGACCGGACACGCGGAGTGCGCGGCGCTCGGCCTTGGCCTTGTGCGTCAGGCCGGTGTGAACCTGCGTCCACTGCCGGGCGGCCTTCCGGAACATGAGGACGCGATAGCCGGCCTTCGCGTCGTCCACCTCGAACCCACGGCTGCGCAGGTTCTCGGCGAGCAGCGGGACGGATGTGGCGACGGCCCACCGGCCAGGGAGGTGGATGTCCATGGCCTTACGCCTCCCCTGTGGAGGGGGCGGAGGGGAGGGCGTCATCGCCGTCTTCGTCATCGTCGCCGTTCTCGGCCTTCCAAGCGGCGTAGGCGTCGGCGTTGCACTTCGGGCAGGGGTGGAAGAAGTTGCTCTCGTCGAAGCCTTCGGTGAAGACGTCGATGTCGATCATGTGCCCGTTGCGGCAGACGATGCTGTTTGGCTCGTCGGCGTAGCTCATGGTGAACTCGCAGCCCGCCGTCTGCGGCTCCGGAACGCGGTCGGTCCAGTCGTCGGCGGCGTCGGCGTATTCCGCCATGGCGTCGTCGATGGTCAGGGCCTCTCGTCCGTCGCTCACCCACAGGTCATTGTTCCAGGTGAGTTCGGCCAAGGTGAGTTCGGCGGCGGGGTAGATGGTCGCGCACTCGCGAAGGAACTCCAGCGCCCCGTCGTGGCTCTGCGTCGGGATCTTCGTGACCGGCACCCTCCCAGGCTCCCGGATGATGATCCAGCGCTTCTTGATGGTGTCGTCGGCGTGCTGCCCCTGTGCCGTGGGGGCGGCGGAGAGCGGGCCGAACGTCATGTCGTATGTGCCGCCTTCGCGCTCCTGAAGGAACGCTTGGTGCGTCACGATGCCGACGTAAATTTGGTCAGCGCCTTCCCCCCACTCGCCGTCATCGTTCGCCGCTTCTGTGGCGATCTGAACTCCCTCCTTCGCAAATGCGATGGCTTCGGCCTCCGTGGCGAAAAAGTCGGTCACTCCTCCGCTGGCGTCGTGGGCGAAGTAGCGCAACTCTCCACCCCCCTCCGGCACCCCGGCAGGAGCGACTGCGCGGGCGGCGACCGCCATTTCGTAGCCCGGCAGTTGGTCCGCCCGTCCAAGCATCGCCATCCCCTGCGGGTAGGCGAACCCGGTCAGCCGGTTGGACAGCGCGTCGATTTCGTCCATGGCCCACCGAAGGGCGGTCAGCCCGTCCGCCGCAGTTGCCGGGGCGGCCTCCTGCACGGAGGAGCGGCGGGGAGCTTCCGGTGCGACGCGCTCGTTCCATGCGAGGACATCTGACAGCGACATATTTTCATCAGTCAGCATCTGCGCGTCACAGCCGTCGCAGCCGATCACGTAATAGCTGCTGTCAACGCTGTAGGTCTCAATGTAGCGATGACTGGCCTTCCCGCCACAGAACGGGCACGGCGACAGTTCGGTCTTGTCGGTCATGTCTGTCTCCTTGCGCTCTGCGCTCTGCGCTCAGCGCGGCGCGGGGGTGGAAGGGGGCCGGTCGTGTCTGCTCCGTCCGGCGCGCTTGGCGGCGTTGATCTGGTTGTCGTTCATGGCGATCAGCTTCCCGGCGGGCGTGCGCTCAGCCGTGGCCCTCGGGGAGGCCAGCTGCGAGACGCCCGACACGTCCCGGGCTCGTTCCAGCAGCGCCCGGCGGGTCTGCGGGCCGATTTCGCCCGCCGTGAACAGCGCTTCGATTTCTCCGGCCCGCTTCTGATAGGCGGTCAGGCCGCGCGATCCTTGGGCCATTGATCAACCCTCCGCCCGCCCCGGCAGGGTGCCGGGGAAGTCGTCGTCGTTGGCGGCGGGGCCGGTGGGGTTCTCCGCGGCCTCGACCATGGCCTGCAGCTCGGGCCGGCGCGGGGTCGCCAACACGCGCTTGCTCGTCTCGGTGCCGGGGGCCGATTCCTTGCCCGGCCCGTTCCACCATGCGGTGAAGGCGTCGCGTCCCTGGCGCGCGGCCGCGGCGGCCTCTTCGAAGACCTGGGCGGCGATGTCCGGCCCGGCGCCGGCGGAAGGCTGGCCGTGGATCTTGCCCCGCGCCCACGCGGCCAGCTTGGCGCCATGCTCCTCGGAGAGCTGGTCGCCGTCGCGGAACATGCCGCGGTGGATGCCCTCCATCTTGTAGGAGGTCGGGTCGCTCAGATCGATGATGCCCCTGCGGTCGGAGGCCAGCCGGAAAGAGACGGTCACCTCGAAGAGGAAATTCGCGGCGCACTGGGCCTTGAACTTCTCCTTCTTGGTATCGGGGTCATAGACCTGCTCGCCACGGATACTGAAGATGATGGGGATGCGCCGGGCCAACAGGCTGTTGACCATCAGCTTGTGCGCCATCTTCGGCTGGATGCTCGAGGCCGACTTGTTGGCGTTGCGGGCGCGGTCTTCATCGAAGTTCCAGCCCTTCTCGCGGGCCTTCGCTTCGGCACGCCGCACGGCCCGCTCCAACTCGCTGTCCATCCAGTCGAGGACGCCGCCGACGCCGCGCCACTCCATGCTGAAGCTGTCGATCAGCAGGGCGTCGTAACCGGCCACCTCCGCGGCCTCGGCCACCTCTGCGTACCGC
Source organism: Azospirillum formosense (assembly GCF_040500525.1). Classification (NCBI taxonomy): domain Bacteria; kingdom Pseudomonadati; phylum Pseudomonadota; class Alphaproteobacteria; order Rhodospirillales; family Azospirillaceae; genus Azospirillum; species Azospirillum formosense. The sequence goes on from NZ_CP159404.1 coordinate 136,116, forward strand.
GCCGGGTGGTGCGGCGGGTCCATCAGCATGATGTCGAAGTCGAAGTCGCGCTTCAGGTGGAGCAGGCGCCCGCCCTCGGTGTCCGCGGCGGCGATGCGTCCCTTCGGCCCGGCGATGCCGCGGGCCAGCCGGAGCGCGCTGAAGCTCTTGCCGCTGTTGGTCCCGCCGACCAGGGCGACGAACAGGCCGTGGCGGTCGTTGAAGCTGGAGGCCGGAAGAAACTTGATGGGCATGGGGTCAGGCTCCGTAGGGGGCTTGCGCGTCGATCGCGCGCTGGATTTCGTTGGAGTTGGCCGGCTTGCGGGAGCGGCGTTCCTGCGCGGCGAACTGCCGGGCGTACTTGCGCTCCTCGTGCTGGGCAGCAGCCCAAGCGGGCGGGCCGACGAGCTGCACCGTGTCCGTGTAGGCGGGCCACTCGTCGGCGGCGCTGCACTCGGCGAACAGGTCGATGGCGTGCCGCACGTCCTCGTCCGCCATGGACAGCAGGCCGGGCGTCGGCTCGAAGATCGAGACGCAGTGCGGCGGCTTGGTGGCCTGCACCACCCACAGCCAGCGGGCGCGCTGCCCGGTCAGCAGCTCATGGCCGGTCAGGTAGAGCCGGGCCTGCAGGTGGTGCCCCACGTCCCAGATGCGGCGTTCGAAGGCGGACGGCTTGGCGCTCTCGCTGGTCTTGTAGTCCACGATCAGCCGGTCACCGTCCTGGACCCAATCGAGGCGGTTCTTGATCAGCACGCCGGTCTTGGGATCGCGCCAGAGGTGCGTCCGCTCCGCCGCGCCGCCGCGCATCAGGCCGGGCGGCAGCTCCGCCTCCAGCACGGCGCGCATGGCCTCGATCTTCGGCAGGTGCTTCTCCAGCAGCGGCGTCTTGCCGGCGGCCTTGGCTTCGGCGCGGGCCTCTTTGGCGGCCTTGGCGCGGTAGGCGTCAGCCTCGATGATGACTAGGCGCTCTTCCCGCAGGTGCGGCTCCAGCCAGACCAGATGGGCGACGGTGCCGACATCGAACTTGGTGTCGTCGGTCTCCTCCGCCTCCGGGTTCATGTGCTCGTGCCAGAAGACGGCGGGGCATTCGTTGACCAGCGTCTTGATGCCGCTGGCGCTCAGCGCCGGAAGGCTGTGGTAGGTCTCCGCCGGGATTCCCGCGTAAACCCCCGGCTCCAGCTTCGAAAAATCGGGCATTGCTTCCTACCTCTTTGGAATATACGGTTGCGCTCAACCAATGGGGGCGGTGATGGCGGTGACCGCGCTATATCTGGAAGTTGTCCGGGCTCTTGATGCCCGGAGGCGGGCGCTCGGCTGGTCTATGGCGGAACTGGACGACCGGGCCGGGACGAACGACGGCTATTTCGCGAAAGCCTTGCACGCCGACACGCCTTCCGGTCGTCAGGCCGGGTGGGAGATGCTCGATTTGTTCGCTCAAGCGTTGTTCCCGACCGGCACCCGTGTCGCCATCGCGCCCGCCTTCCGCGGCCTGAAGCTGCCCGCGCCGGCCAACGAGAACGGCCCCGCCGAACAGCTCCCCCTCGACCTGGACATCGCCGGCCCGTACTGCTCCTTGCGGAGCTGGTACCGTCGCCGCCGGCCGCCGCGGGTGTATCGGGTTGGGGGAGGGCGGCGCCGGGCGTAGCATCAGGACTTGGGCCGGCGGCACGCGGCGGAGACGGCCGCCCGCGCGCCGGGCCGGATGCGGCGCTTCTGCTTGGCGGACGCCTCGGCGAAGCGCTTGGCCGCGCCCTCGATGTTGTGGACGGCCACCGTGACCGGATCGCAGACGAGCACCTTGGCGCCCGCGTCGATGGCCTGCCGGGCAGCTTCGGCCAGTTCCAGCGCTGTGGCGCGATGGCCTGCCGGGCGGTGCTTGAGGAGGTCGGTCATCTGGTCCATCACGCCACCTTCCCGGCGACCTGGGCCGCATCGTTGGCCGCGGGCGGGAGGCTCAGCGCCGGGGCGACCTTCGGGCGGAGCCACAGCCCAAGCTGCCCGCAGCACCGGCTGTGCTTGTGCCGCTGGTGGGCCAGCTCCTTCCGGGCCGCATGTTCGGACCAGTCGCAGCCGTCGAACCGGACGGCCGGCGCTTCGGGGTTGTTGCGCAGCCACCGCAGCACGCCGCACAGGTTCTGCGCGGTGGACCGGTGCCGCTGCGCCCGCTCGCGCCACCGCTGGACCATCTCCACCGTGCTGTACGGCGGCTGGTAGGCGGCGGCCCGCTCGAGCGCCTTCGCCCGGCCGGACGTGTGGGCGTGGTCGTCCATCAGCTCCAGCTCGTCCACGGTCATGGGGGAGTGCAGCACCGCGCCCTGGATCAGGTGGGCGTGGGCCGCTTCGATGGTGCCGACGACCCGGCCAGCGACGCGGATCGTCAGGGAGGTGCTATGCGGCACCGGCGCGAGTTCGGGCACCATGGTGGGCCTCAGAACGGCAGGGGATCGATGGCGCCAACGTTGGCGGCGGAGAGCGTCTTAACGATCTGGCCGGTCGAGGCGACCAGCACGACGCGCTTCTCGATCTTCAGGCCGGACTCGTTGTAGGCGCCGGTCTTGCGCTCGTACTCGTTCAGTCGGCCCTTCGCGTCGTACTCGCTCTCGAAGGCTTCCTCGACGTCGATCATGTCCATGAACCGGCCGACGACGAAGAAGCGCTCCTCGGACTTCGGCGGCTCGGGGATCAGCACGTTCAGGGAGCCGGAGTAGCTTTCGCCCTTCTGGATCACGAGAAGGCGCCCTTCAGCATCCTTGAACGTGACGGTGGTGATCGCGCCGCCGACCTGGGTGAACTCGACGTTCACGCCGGACAGGGCGACCTCTTCGACTTCCTTGACGATCTTCAGCTTCATGGGGGGGCTCGCTTCTGGGAGAAGAGGGCCGGCGGGCGACCTGCACGCCCACCGGCCAGTGGACCCGCCGTAACGACCTGCCAGGGCTGGACGGCGGGAGAGGGGCTGCCTCTGACGCCTCAAGCCCGCTGGGATCATCCATGCGGGCGGAGGCGCCGAAGCGCGGCTATGGGGTGGGGCGCCTACCAGCCGGGAAAGGCGCGGCGCAGGGCGTCGAGGAGGTCGCGTTCCTGGCGGGACATCGGTCAGGCCGCCCGACCGGTGGCAGCCTCAATGGCCGCGCGCGCCTCGCTGATCACGAGGGCGGCGAACTGGCTGTGCGCCGGGTCTGCGGCGGCGATGCGGCGCATGGTGTCCAGCAGCGCTTCGAACTTCTCGCCCTGGTTCATCAGTCCGGCGATGGCCTGGGCACCCTCGTCGCCAACTTCCTTGGTGGCGACGGCGGCCCGGAAACCGATGGTGATGCGCTTGCCACCTTCCACCTGCTTCTCGATAGGCCGCTTGTGGATGTTCCGGCCCTCGGCGTAGTAGAGCGGCTGTTCGGTGGCGGTCATGAGTTGTCCCCTCTTGCGTCTTCTCCCCTCCCTTGCTGCGACAGAGCGCGCTGGGGAGGGGGTGTGGGTGCGGTTAGGTGGCGCGGGCGGCGATCTGGTAAGCGACCACGATTTCATCGCAGGCCAGGACGGCGATGCCGCCAAGCGCGTAGGTGTTCGCGCGGGACCAGCGGCGGCGCTCGCATTCATCGGCGCGGCGGGCCTTCGTGCCTTCCAGCAGCGGAGCGGTCCAAGTGTTTCCGAGTTTCCAGCCCATTGCTTGGTTCCCCCTCGTTGAAATCCCCCTCCCCAGAAGGGCCGGAGCTGCGTGGACCGCGCTCCGGCCAAGTCGTCTGCGGGAGGAAACCCACCCATCCGGGCTACGGGGCATCCGTTCGGGTGGGTGTGGAATGACGATAGCACGCATCGTGATATAATCAACGCAAAAATCACGATAAGTGATTTGAGCGCAATCGGAGCCGGTGGGATACTCGCGCCGGTGGCACTTGGTGCTGAGCGACAGCGCCTTTCTGGAGAGGAAAATGCGCGGTAGAACAGTTCGGGGAGCGATCCTCGGGATAGCTCTGGCTGCAGCTATGCCGCTAGGGGCGCGGGCCATGACGCGTGATAGTGGCTCAACATTCGATTGCCCGGACGAGCATGCGTACTCGAAAGTTGAAGATGCGATCTTGTCGGAATGGCGAATGCTAAAAGGTCATGACACAAAAGGCGCGCGCGTAATAAGTCTAGTTGATGGGAGGGAGCTGAGAAAGCCGCGAGGTGAAGCACAGCTTTCGGCAGGTGTTATTGCGTTTAATGACGATCAGGCGTCGGTAATTCTGTGGATTAAGGAAATAAAATCTTGCGTCGTGCTGACGACTGAGGCAACCAGACAGATAGATGCTGAAGAATGGTTCCGCTTAAAACAGAAGGCGAATGAAATTTCTGAAATGGCCAAACGATTATTCAAATAGAAACGTGATCAAAACTGCGCCTGCGCAGGGGCAAACCGCTAAGCCCGTGGATGAGGTGAGGGAGAGAATGAGGTTTCCAGTCGTCGCCGCGTTGATCCTGCTGGCCGCCGCCCCGACGCTCGCCACTGAGCCGTTGACCGGCACTGCCTCAGTGATCGACGGCGACACGCTGGAAGTCCGTGGGACGCGCATCCGCCTGCACGGGGTAGACGCGCCGGAGAGTCAGCAGCTCTGCCAGGACGCCGCCGGGAAGGACTGGCGCTGCGGGCAGAAGGCCGCGCTCGCGCTGTCCGACCGGATCGGGCGCCGCCCGGTGACCTGCGAGCAGAAGGACAAGGACCGCTATGGCCGAGTCGTCGCCGCGTGCTTCGTTGGTGGCGAGAACCTGAACGCCTGGATGGCCGCCAATGGCTGGGCGATGGCCTACCGCCAGTACAGCAAGGACTATGTGGGGGCCGAGGCGACGGCCAGGGCGGCGCGGGTCGGCATCTGGGCTGGGACGTTCCAGCCGCCGTGGGAGTGGCGCGCGGCTAAACGGGAGGGCAAGCCACAAGCAGCCAACCAGAGCCGCCCGGCGCCAGCGACATCCGCGAATAGCGCCCCGTCCAGCGGCTGCAGGATCAAGGGCAACATCAACTCGAAGGGCGACCGCATCTATCACGTCCCCGGCGGACGGTCCTACGACCAGACGCAGATCGACACGGGCGACGGGGAGAGGTGGTTCTGCTCCGAGGGCGAGGCGCAGGCCGCGGGCTGGCGGAGGGCAGGGCAGTGAGTACGCAGCAAACCAGAGGCATCTTCAGGAACGCAGCCAGCCGGAGGGGGGAGTGAGAGGGGGCGACGAGGAAGGGCAGCCACAGTTTGCTGACGATTGGGAGCGCCTAGCCAATGAAAAGAGGAGGGCAGCTGAAATTTTGTTCAGGTCCCGGCAGTTTGGTTCAGCTTACTATGAAGCTGGTATTGCACTAGAATGTATGTTGAAAGCCAAAATAATGCGCAAAGAGGGGCTTAATATTTGGCCTGACAGGAGCTGTCGTAAAGATCTCTACACGCATGACCTTGCGCGGCTTCTTAAGCTGGCAGGACTGCACGACAGAATGGTTGCCGAAGCGAAGAAAGTCACCGATATTGGCATAGCATGGTCGGTAGCCAAGCAGTGGACGGTCGACGCGCGGTACGCGCGTAAGGTGCGGCTACGGGACGCTCGGGACATCGTCGAAGCTGTATCGCCAACTGGTAAGGGGTTGCTGAAATGGATCATCAGCGTCTGAAGTTGGATAACATCAGAGAGAAGGCGGGGCGCACTGTCCTAGAACTCACTGATGGTCTCGGCTTTGATACACAAGCCGCCGGCTGGATATATATGGACGATAGCGCCGAAGGCGAGAGAGAATGGCGTTTGTATCTCATTACGCCTATGATTGACGAAAAAGGACCTGTTTGGATTTATGAGCGGCTTCTTAAAGTCTTTAGGAAAGTTGGGTTGCCGGAGGGTATAACACCACTTGATATTTACATTGCTGGCCCCAAAGATGGTCTATTCTTGGCTCTGCAAAAATTCCTACATCCCGAAGGTGACGGCCTGTTAGAGGTTTCCGATTCCTCATTCGAAGATCATGAATTTTCTTTTTCTGTAAAGTACATAGCTTTTTACAGGATAAAGACTAAGCCAATTAAGGCAAAACCCGCTCTTTTCGCAAAGAAAGTGGAGCAGTTGCTGGCGGCTTGATGTGTCCGCGACCCAACGTCACCAGGGCGCCTTCGGGCGCCCTTCGCGTTTCCGGGCCGCCGCGCATACACGGGTAATAGTCTTTCAATCACTCAACCATAACGGCATGATGGGGCGCCAGCCCCGGAACTTACCCACCCTGGGGCCGTGCCGGGGATCGCACTGACCCAGCAGCGCGCCGGGCGGGGGACCTTGCGCTCGCTGGGGCGGCCGGGGGCGTGAACCGGCGTCTGGAGCGCCAGTGGCCGGGGCTGGCTCTTATGGATCACAGCGGAATCGCCGACAATCCGCAATCGCCCTGGCTGAACTGGCGGGCACGCGCCGCAAACGCCTCCGCCTCCTCCTGTTCGGGCTCCCTGACGACCAAGGCATCTCGGTGCGCCGCGTGCGCGTTGCCCAGCAGCATGACCGCAGCCACTGTGCGCGCCCGGCCCGCGTCACGCGCCGACACAACGACGCGCCGCCGGGCGGCCTCAACGACGAAAAGCTGACGGGGCTGCTGCTCGGGCATGGCGAACTCCATAATGCGTGTTCGCATTATGTTCACGTTCACGGCGCCCAGAGTCAAGAGGCGGACGGGTCACATCCGCCGGGCGAACCACACCACGCGCCCGATGATGTTCACCTCGTCGGCAGTGCGCTCATAGGTCCGATGTTTCGGGTTGTCCGAGCTAATAACAATGCAGGGCGGGTCGCTGTTCGGGATGAACTCCAGGCGCTTCACAACGACGCCAATTCCGTCCCATACGGCGAATACGCCGGGTGGGGACGGTGCCCGGTCCAGCAGGTTCACCATCACCCGGTCACCCGAGAACAGCAGAGGTTCCATCGAGTCGCCCTGGACCTCGATGATCCGAGCCGCGTGAGGGCGCAGCCGCAGCTCCTGCTGAAGGTAGGAAGGCGGCAGATTCCACAGGCCGGTGACGGCATCTTCCGGCCATGCATCGCCATTGCTGTCCGGCTTGTAGGCCAGCATCGACTCACCGCCTCCACCCATGCCGGCGCGGACGTCGATTTCGGGAACGGTGTTGGGGCCTGGATGAGCCTGCACAGGTGCACGCTCTTGGCTTTTCAGGCCGGCGATGCCTTTCTGAACACCCCGAACCGATAGCGGGTCGATTTTGCCAAAGGCAAGCCATCCAGCGTCGGTTTTCGTCGTGTTGGCGATCTTCTGGATCATTTCGATTGTGGGCTCGTTCTTCCCGCGCTCCCACATGCCTACGGTGGACTGACCAACGCCAACAGCATCGGCAAGTTGGCTTTGAGTGAGGCCGGCGTCTTTGCGCGCCTGGGCTATCCGTTCGGCGAAATCCATAACGAAACGTGATACCGGGCGAGGCGCCACGGCAAGCGATGTATCGTGATTGACTGTATCATGTATCATGATATCGTTCGGTCCATGAACACGCAGGCTGATCGGATCATCGGCAGGTTCGGCACTCAGACCGCTCTGGCAGATGCGATAGGCGTCCGTCAGTCGGCAGTGGCCGCCTGGAAACGGCGGGGCATCATCCCCGCCCGGCAACAACTCCGAATTTTGGAGGTGGCGCGGGAGCGCGGCATTCCACTGGAGCCGGCTGACTTCTTCGAGGATGGGGCCGGCTCTCCGCTTCAGCCCCCACGCGGCTCGTCTGTCACCGCGCACGCCGCCGAATAGACCAGCTTCGGGCGGGGCCGCTGGGTGGGCGGCTCCTCGACCCGCATGCGGATCACACCGCCGGACATGCGCAGGGCCGAAAGGCCCCACACCCGGACACCACAGATTTCGGAGGCACCATGGGGAATAGGATCGCGGGTCATGCGCTTCCGGGCATCCGCCGCCGGGTCGGACTTCTCCAGTCCACCATGACGGCCATTCTGCCGGGCCGCGGGGTGCCGTTCGAGGGCGCGGGTGGGGAAGGGGACGACCATTCCGTGGTTGGCCCTGCCACTTTCGGCACGCGCGCCGCTCTGGCCGTCCTGGCCGTCCCTATGCTGGTGCTGATCGTGACGGCCCTCGCCGTCGTGCTCGGTGGTCGGTGACATGGTTGCCGCCTCTCAACTGTCGTTGCTCCGGGCTCACGTGCCGGATGAACGCCCGAAGCGAACAGCGCCAGAAGCGCCCGCCTTGTTCGACTTCGGTGAGCTGGATCGTGCCGCCCAACAACGCCGCCGCGAAATTGGCAATTCTCCCCTCGCGTTTCAGGGCCGGCGCGCCTCGAAGGAGGAACGGGCCGAGCAGCTTCCCAGGATTTTGCGGCAGTTGGTCGCCCTGGAGGGCCGCACCAGCGCCGTCAAGCAGCTCTGCCGGGTGCTGACCGCCCGCACAGGTCGGGAATGCGTCGAGCGCACCGTTCGAGGGTGGTTCGAGGGCCGAGAGCCCGAACCTGAGTCCTGGGCGGACCTCCAGGCGGCGTTCGGTCCCGGCATCTACGCGGCGGTCTACTACCCCGACTCCCGCGAGGCGGACGAGTGGTGGGACGCTGTGCTGGAGCGCGCCCGCAAAGCGGCGAGGCGGCGCTGATGACCGCCCGCCAGCCCGTCCACCTCGACCCGAGCCGAGAAGGCCTCGCCGCCCGGCGGCTCAACCAGCGCTACGGGCTGGCCTTCACGATCGAACTCAAGACCGAGCTTTTCCGCCAGATCACCGCCGCCCGCGCGAACGACAACCGGCAGCCCAGCGCGTGCCGGATCAACGCCGCCGGAGCGCGCGAACGCTGGCTCGTCAGCCTCGATCACCGCGTCCTGCATGTCGTCGTCGACCAGGGCGCCGCGGTGGTCGTCACCTTCCTCCCACTGCATGGGAAACGGCCATGACCCCGCGTACCGCTGAAATCCTCTCCGCTGCCCTGGCCAACGGCACCGCCGGCATCCTCCGGGGCGACACCCTCACTGTCCGCATGCCCACGGCCAACGCCGTGCAGATCGCGGCCAGCAACGCGAACGCGGCGCCCATGGCGTTCGTCTTCGCCGGGCTTGCCGCTCAGGCGGCGAACATCAACACGCCGGCCAATCGCGTCGGCTGAACCCCTCACCAACTGGAGGCAGATCATGATTACCCAGCAGCATCAGGACCGACTTGTCGCGCAGGGACGCGACGAAATGATGACCGCCTTCTGCACGGTCGCGCGGCCGAACGAGGCCCAGCAGCGGGAGGCGTCCGAGCGCTTCACCGCCCTCATGCAGGAGCTGGTGCCGCAGATCGTCGGCGTGGTCGCCGTGGGCGACTATCCCGCGTTCCCCGTCAAGCTGGAGAATATCGACGGCAAGGGCAAGATCGCGCTGAAGGCCGCGAATGTGGACGAGGCCGGCCCGGCGCTGATCACCCACATCGGTGCGTCGCTGACCCTGGTGCTGACCGACGCGGCGCAGTTCGATCGCAAGCGCCCGGCGGCCAACATCGACCCGGACCAGAAGGCGCTGCCGATGGAGCCGGCGGACGGTGGTGAGGATGACGACGAGGACGGCACCGGCGAGGATGACTCGACCGACGAGGAGGTTGAGGCGCTGTCGGATGACGAGCCGGTCTTCGATGACCAGGGTGTGACCGACGCGGAGAACGGCGATGGCATTGACCTGCTGAACGCCGATGCGGACGGCCCGCTGTTCTCGGTGGTCGATGTCGGCACGAAGAAGCTGGGCGACGGCAGCGAGGCGACCGTGCACGTCCTGCTCCACCGCGACCAGGAGGTGTTCGAGCCGATGGCGGCGCCTGCCTTCGTTCAGACCTGTGCTGATGCCCTGAACGAACTGGTCGGCAAGCTGGGCCGGGACCTGTCGCCGTTCGAGGTGCGCGACACGGTGATCGCCTCCATCCCGACGGACAACAGCATCGGTGTCGCGCTCAACGCGCCCTACACCACCGAGGCCATCCAGAACAGCTCGGCCCCGGTGGCCGAGGAGAAGACCCGCCGCGGGCGGCTGAGCGCCGTGGAGACGGTGCAGTTCTACCACCTGGGCTACGACGGCGGCGAGGCCGGCAAGTCGATCACCGAGGTCTGCGAGGGCCACACGGAGGGCGCCAAGAAGCACATCCAGCGCGGGTGGGCCGACCAGAAGGACGGCAAGGCGCGCGCCTGGGAGCGTCCGGGCGCCACGCCGAAGCCGGCCAACGATGACAGCGCCACCGGCGCCGACAGCGAGGCCGCCTGATCATGATGGCCGAGCCCTTCGTCACGCTGCGCCTGGATGGCCCCGTTGTGGGGAAGGGCCGGCCAAAGTTCGCGCGTCTGCCGGGGGGCGGGGTCACCACCCGCACCCCGGAGAAGACCCGCCGGTATGAGTCCGAGGTCAAGAGCGAGGCGCAGCGGGCTATGGCCGGGCGCCCGCTCGTCCACGGGCCGGTGAGGGTCGATATCCGGGTGACGTGCCTTGCCCCCGAAGGCTGGGCCGCCTGGAAGTCCTCCGCGGCCCTGCGCGGCGCCGTGCGCCCCACCACGAAGCCTGACCTGGACAACGTGCTGAAGGCCGTCCTCGACGCCCTGAATGGGGTTGTCTGGAAGGACGACGTGCAGGCCGTGTCCGTCTCCATTTCGAAATTCTACGACACGAAGCCGGGCCTGTCGGTCGAGGTCTACGAACTCGACGCGCTGCCCAGCCAAGTCAGCAGGAAGCCCGCAGCATGAAGACCACCGCCATGCGCGACCAGATCCGCAAACGCGCCCGTCCGCATGCCGGCGGCTGGGCTTGGGACCACGAGGGGATTCGCTCCTGGTCGAAGGAACACCCGGCGCACCCGCCCGCCGCCAACAGCAACGTGCCGTCCTGGCGCGCGGAGTGGGCGGATCTGATCCGGAGGGCGTCTGCATGAGCAACGTCACCCATCTGCCGGTCACCAACCCCCGCCGGCGCATCGCCCCGCCGTCCACGCCCGCAAGGCTGGCTGGCGCCGCCGACGATCTGATCCTGATCGCCACCGAGCACGACTTCGACCGCGACGGCATCCGCGAAATCGCGGCCCGGCTGAAGCGGATTGCCGAGGAGCTAAGCGCATCCAATGACTGACCAACTGCCCGCTCCCCTCGTCCCCGCTGAGGTGGACCTGCGCGGCCTGCCGTTCATTCCCCTGCACATCGAGCGTCTCCAACTCTCCAAGTCCTGGCTCGCCTGCAAGCGGCGCCCGGAACTGGCCTACTACATGCTGAACCTCTGGATGCGCGCGTGGCATGAGCTTCCGGCTGCCTCCATCGAGGATGATGACGACGTTCTGGCTGATGCGGCGCGCGCCGATTACCGGACCTGGGAAAAGGTCCGCGAGGCCGTGCTGCGCGGCTGGGTAAAATGCTCGGACGGGCGGCTCTATCACCCTGTCGTGGCAGAGCTTGCCGCCGAAGCATGGGAGCATCGTAAGGGCTATCGTGAGCGCGCTGCCAAGGCTCGTGAAGCCAAGAAACAGAAGCGTTTCACCGCTGAGACATGCCCTGCGCCAGCGAATGATACAGGCCCTGTCAAAGCGTCTGTCACAGAGCCTGAGACAGGCTTGACCAGTCTCTATAAGGGACAGGGAGAGGGACAGAGAGAGGGAGAATCTTATTCCGAGGATAAATCCTCGGGGCCGGTCGGCCCGGTCGATCCGGTCAAACAGCTTTTCGACACCGGCGTGAAGTTGCTCACCGATGCCGGGCAAAAGCCGGCAAGCGCCAGGGCGATCATCGGCCAGCTTCGGAAAGCCAAGGGCGACGAAGGGGCGCTGTCGGTGGTGCTGGCAGCCGCCAAGGCTTCCGAACCGGTTTCGTACATCCAGGCCGCGATTCGGCACGGCGGCCCGGCCAATGACGCTGCGCCGCGTCCGCAAGCCGATCCCAAGACCAACCCGCAGTGGGCGAATTACTGACCATGGACGACACCGACATCCCCTCCCGGATGCTGCTGGCCAACTCGTCGATCACGGCGATTCTCGACCAACTGACCGACCCGGACATCGAGCAGCACCTGCTGTCCGCGGCCATGCACAGCCCAGCGGCCTACGCCAAGGCCGGCAGCAGCCTCCAGCCGGACGACTTCGCCTTCCCGGTGCACGCCGCCCTCTGGCACGCCTTGGGACAGGCCTATGGCGAGAACCGCAAGGTCGACCACCTGCTGTTGGGCGATCTGGCCCGGCGATTCGACGCCGACCTGCAGGACCATGGGGGAGGGCAGGCTTACGTCGCGGAGATGTTCGGCCTGATGGCGAACGCCAAGGCTGCCCAGGACTACGGGCGCCGCCTGTCCGAACTGGCCAAGCGCCGGCGGCTGGTCATCGCGGCGATCACGACGGTGGCCACGGCGCCGGACCTCGACACGCCGCTGGACGAGCTGCTGGGCGGCATCATGGGCGAGGCCGAACGACTGGTCGAAACGGGCAGGGCCCGGACCCGCGGCGCCGTGCTGGACGACATGCTGGAGAGCTTCCGTCACCCGCCCGTGGTCTACTCCACCGGCATGCCCTCGCTTGACGCCGCCATGGGTGGCGGCCTGTGGCCGGGCAGGGTCTACGGCATCGCCGCGCACGACAAGGCGGGCAAGACCGGGCTGGCCGGGACGATCAGTTACAACCTCAACGAGGCCGGGATCAGCCACGGCTATTTCGCCTTCGAGATGGGTTCGGAGCAGATCGAGCACCGCCAGCTATCCCGCGCGCTGGGAATCGGCACCACGCGCATCCTGGAGCGTCAGAGGGACGTGCTGGAGGCGATCGCGCGGTACCGGATCAGCGCCGCGGATCACGTCGTCTACGTCGACATGCCGGGCGGCACGGTGGACGAGCTGCGGTCGGAGATCCTCGCGGCCCGCGCCAAGCACCGGATCACCGGCTTCGTGGTGGACTACTGGCAGTTGATCGAGGGCAAGGGCCGGCAGCAGTCGGACGAGGAGCACTTGCGCCGCGTCGCGCAGTGGCTGGCCAACGTCGCCAAGCGCCTGAACCTGTGGGTCATTGTCCTGGCCCAGCTCGCGGACGATGGCGAGGCAACGGCGCTGTCACGGCGCGGCCTGAACCGGGCGGTGGACCAACTGTACTTCCTCCACCGCAAGCAGGGCGAGGAATTCGGCTGGCTCCAGATGAAGGTCAGCCGCTACACGCCGCCCGGTGACGTGGGCGGCCCGAACGATCCGGCGCTGAGGCTCCGCTACCCCGGTCCGTGGTTCGAGGACTGGAAGGCCCGCGGGGCCGACGACATGCGGCAGGCGCAGTACGAGCTGGCGGAGGGGTGATGGGCGCTTCACGGAGTTGGGCAAAGCCAGAGCGGAACGAGCAGATTGCCGACCTATGGGAATCTGGGGCGTCGACGCCATCGATCGCCGCTCAGTTCAATATTGGTGTCACGCGCGTGCGGACGATCCTGCTGCGCTACTTTGACGTTGCAAAGGAGGATCGTCCAGATTTTGGAGAGGGTGGCTGGTGTTGGGTGATCACACGGCGGCGGCTGCCGAATGCTCCAATCAGTGAGGGTGATACGCTTCGATCCACCTTCGCTGGCGAAATTCTGAGGAAGAAGGCGGAGGATCGCTTCCCCTGATCGCCACACCAACGACCGTCCTTCGGGGCGGTCGTTTCATTTCTGGCGCTGGGCCAGCCGCAGGAGCTGCTTGCGGCGGTCGGGCAGCAGCCAATCCCACGCGGCCAGATTGCTATGGATTCACTACCAAGGCCAAAGCGGGTTGCCGTAATGCTCATTACGATGGCAGTTCGGGCAAAGCGCTACTGCGTTCGCCACGGTATCTTCCCCTCCTGCTGCAAGAGGCACTTTGTGATGGACCTCCAGAAACGGGGTGCCATCAGAACTACGAAAGAATGGAGCGGGACTCTTGCACCCTTCACAAACACCTGCAGCACGGTCGAGGACCTCAGCGACTACATCAGGATTTCTTACAAAAGCGGTCGTGACGACGGTAACAGAAGAAGGTATCCGTTGAGCAGTAGCAAGACGCCGTTGCCGATCGGAGCTAGAACCAGCCTGGGCGCGGCTCACCGCCAGCTTGTGGTTCTTCTGTAGTTCATGAGCGTCCACAGGAGCATCAGCTCCAGGAACGCGAACTGCGAGCTCAAACCACTTCGATCCATCTTGTTCTGTATGGACGCCTATATTCCTAAACATGCCAGAAAGACGGAACTTTTCACCAGTATTCTGTCTTACAAAAGCGTAAATCGGAACCTGTGGGTTCTGAATAATAGCTGCGTTGACCTTGAATTCTTCTTTGAAAATGTCGTTTATGCTTTTCAAGTAGTATTTTAGCGAAACCCCTTGCTCAATCCATTGATTTTGGTACTTTCCGCCGTTGAGGGTTGCTTTGATAAATACAGCCTTGTAAGCGCCATCAGAACCGATAGGCAGAATGCCGCCGCTGCGATTATCGTAAACTTCTGCAAAGATGACCAATTGGCTTGATGTGTAATCATGCCCGATAACGAAATCATCCAGCCGTGTGCGATCATTATGCCAGGCGCCGAATCGCTCAAGAAGGTCAGCCCGGATATCCTCAAATGTATTTAACCCTGCGGTTCTCAGTCCATTAAATACAGGGCTATTCGGTGTCCCCTGAAATCGATCCATGTAATTTAACAGGTCACCAACTCTCGAGAACTGACGCAGCCACATGGCTGAATTCCTGATGGTGCTCTTCACCTCATTCGGTAGGTTAGGGTGGTCTAAAGCCGGCGCAAACACCTGCTCCTCAATATAGTCGCGGACTTGATCTATGACTGCAGGCATCGGCGAGGTTCCAGCGGATTGGGCTAGCGGTCTGGCGATATACCTCACAAATGAGGTAAACATATGCTGGCATGCATCTTATAGAATGGCGAGAAGCAAAATGTCTCATTTCGAGATGCGGAGTTTGCTCGCGTCCATCTGGCATCGCCGTAGCTTGGCCATGGGTGGTTTCGGTGGCTGTGAACGTGGCATCAACAACACGCGCCGCTTTTCAGGCATCAGTTCGAACGCCAGGAGGAGGGCTGTGGACTGCGGGTCGACTTCGCGGTTCAGCCGCTCCCAATCCGCCACCGTCACCCGGTGACGGCGCACCAAGCCAGCCGCTTGCTCCTGCGTGAGGCCGAGCCGCTTCCGGCGCCGTGCGAATTCCTCTCCGCTGATCGTCTCGAAGGCCACCTGATCGTCCGCCCTGTTGTAGCCCCTGAGGCTACAGGCCATTTGTAGCCGCAACCCAACGCACCCGGCGAACGGCTACAATCGCGTCCTCCGAACCCTTTGGAAATCCTGGGCGGATTGCAAGTCTCTTGACAGCCCTCCCAGAACGTGAGCAAGCCTCGCGCGCGTCCTTCCCCATTTCGCCTCGCGGTGCGTTACCTCGCCCGCTGGCCCGCCGCTATCCTCCGCGGCATGACCGACGCCACGCCCCAGCCCGACCGCATCAACCTCCCGGACCACGCCGCCCCGAAGCACGCGGGCGGGCGCCCAGTCGTCTGGACCCCCGAGCGGATCACCGACGCCAAGGCCACCGTCCTCGACCTCCTCGCCGATGGCCAGTCCATGCGCAGCATCTGCGCGCAGGACGACATGCCGTCATGGTCTACGCTACGCCGGTGGTTGAGGGAGGATGTCGAGTTCGCAACGCAGTACGCGCGCGCCCGCGAAGCCGCAGCGGACATGTCGGCGGCCCGCGTGATCGAGATCGCGGAGGCCGTCGCGGCGGGCAAGATGGACCCGCAGGCCGGGCGGACAGCCATCGACGGGCACAAGTGGGCTGCGAGCAAGCTGAACGCCCGCGTCTACGGCGACCGCATCGACGTGAACCAGCACCACACGGGCAACGTCCAGGTCGGATGGGTGATCGACCTCAGCCCGTCAGGCCCGGTGATCGAAGGGGAGGGCGCGAAGGTCATCGAGGGCCGTACGCCAGCCGATGAGTAGCCCATTTTCCATAAGGGCGGTTATGAGGAATTATCGTACGCGCCGAAGCGGGCCGAACAGGCCCCGCGCGTACGCTCCCCTCCCCTCTCCCCTCTCGGCCAAAGTCGCGCAGGGGGTGACGCGAAGAGGGGGCGGAAGGCACCAGCGCAGGTTGACTGCGCCCCCCCGCGCGGCCCAGGCCAGCCCTGCCGCCCGACCCCACCCCCGGGGGGCCTCGCGAGCCGGCCCGCCCAGGCGACCCCGGGGGGCAAAAACCGCGCGTCCTTCGTCCTGCGGGCCATCCCCTCACGATTTTGCCCAACCCCATGAACCCGCAACAATCTTTCCCACGGTGAGGCCATGAGCACGAGTGCGCAGCAGGCGATCAAAGGCGGGGCGAGCGTCTACAAGCCGGACGGCGAGACGCTTCGGCAGTTCCTGTTGAACTCGACGGCCCGGCTGCTCTGCATCCAGGGGCCGGAAGGGTCGGGGAAGTCGACGGCTTCGGCGATGAAACTGTGGATGTCGGCGATCCGGCAGGCGCCGCAGAAGGACGGCATCCGGCGGACGCGCATGCTGGTGGTGCGCAACACCTTCAACGACCTGAAGCTGACGACGGTCCAGACCTGGAAACGCCTGTTTCCGCCGGAGATCTACGGCCAGTTCCTGGAGACGGCGCCGTTCTGCCATAAGATCCGGGCCGGTGACGTGGAATGCGACGTGTGGTTCGTCGCGCTGGATGACGAGGGCGCTCTGCACAAGGTGCTGTCGCTCGAATTCACCTCGATCTGGGTGAACGAGGCGCGCGAATTGCCTCGGCGCGTCATCGGCGGCCTGTGGCGCCGCCGCGGGCGGTTCCCCGCGGTGATGGACGGCGGTCCGAGCTACCCGATCATGATCCTGGACACGAACGCGCCGGCGGATGACCACTGGATTCCCATCATGCGCGGCGATGTGCCGATCCCGTCCAAGCTGTCAGACGACGAAAAGCGGGAACTGCTGAAGCCCGAGGGGTGGGAGTTCTGGAACCAGCCGGGCGGGCTGGTCGAAATCACCGACGACGCCGGAAATCACGTGCGGTTCGAGCCGAACCCGGCGGCGGAGAACACAGCGTGGCTGCCCGGCGGAAAGAACTTCTACCTGGAGGCCGCCCGCGGGCAGACCATCCATGACGTGCGGATCGCGCTCTGCAACAAGCTGGGCCGGTCGCGCACCGGGAAGCCGGTTTTCCCCATGTTCCGGCCCGATCTGCACGTCGCGAAGCAACCGCTGCAGCCGGTCGAGGGACACCCGATCCTGGTGGGCGTGGATTTCGGCCTAACGCCGGCCGCGGTGTTCGGCCAGCACGTCATGGGCCGGTGGCTGCTCCTGCACGAGCTGGTGGCGGAGGACGACGCGGGCATGGGCGCGGTGACCTTCGCCCCGCTGCTGAAAGCGGAGTTGGCCAGCCGATTTTCCGGCTTCAAATTCAGCCTGTTCGGGGACCCGGCCGGCGATCAGCGGGCGCAGTCGGACGAGCGATCTCCGTTCATGATCTTCCGCGCCTGCGGCCTGCCGATCCAGCCGGCGCCGACGAACGACACCACGGTTCGGAAAGAGGCGGTGGAGGCGGAGTTGAACCGCCTGGTCAATGGCTATCCGGCCTTCCTGATTTCTCCGACGTGCCCCCGCTATGCCGCATCGATGGAATGGGGCTACCGGTACCGGAAAATGAAGATTTCCGGCGCGGACCGCTACACCGACCAGCCGGTGAAGGACGAGCATAGCCACGTGAACGACGCCGGGCAGTACCTGCTGATCGGGGGCGGGGCGGGGCGCGCGTTGCTGACCGGCACCGCTGGCCCAAAGAAGCCCGTCAACACCAAGATCACGGCTTCGCCCCTGGCCGCCAACCGCGCCGCGGCCCTCCGGAGGCTTCGCTGATGGTCCGGTCGTGGCTCGTCGCCTTCGTGGATGACCCCCGCTCGCCGCGCCGCTGGTGGGACGTGTTCACCCGGCCCGGCTTCCGGCACGTGCAAGTCTGGGGCTGGGACGCCGATGCTGGGGCGTGGGTGATCTACAGCGTGTTCACGGATTCGACCATGGTCGACGTGCTGTCGCCGGGCGACCTCGCAGACGCGGTGATCGGGGGCATCTGCGCCGTGTCGTCGGCGGTGCTGCGCTTCGAGCCGCCCGCTGAGCCCGAGCGCGGCTGCCTGCCCCGCCTGGGCTTCTGGTGCGTGCCGGCCGTCGCGCACCTGCTGGGCATCCGCACGGGTGCGTTGGTTCCGCACCAGCTCTACCGCGACCTTCTGCGGCGTGGAGCCACACCAGCCTATGAGGGATGCCTTGGGGGGATCACCGAGCGCGCCGAAGACCGACCCGGCCATTGAGGAAGCCAACCGCCGCGAGCGTGAGCGCGCCGAGGCGGACAGGATGAAGGCCCAGCAGCAGCAGCTTGCCGTTGAGACGACCCAGCAGAACGCCCGGTTCGGACGCCGCTCGCTTCTGAGTGGCGGGCAGGCTGGGTTCACGCGCTCTCTGCTCGGGGGCTGAGGATGGAGGAGCAGAACCCCGACCTGAAGGCATTCCGCCAGCATTTCACCCGCGCATCGCAGGACAAGGCGCGGGTGCGCCACCGGCTGGACGACATCTACCGGCTGGTGTTCCCGCACCGTCACCTCCAGGACGGGACGGCGCCACAGGACAGCCTGGACGAAATCTTCGACAGCACCGCCATCGAGGCCGCCGCGGACTTCTCCTCCGACATGTTGAACGCCTTCACCCCGCCGTTCACATCGGAATGGGTGAAGCTGTCCCCGGCGAAGCACCTGAAGCTGGACGCGGCGGCGCTGCGCGCGGTCGATCTGGCGATTGCCGACTACAAGGATGCTCTGTGGGAGGCCATCGCCGCGTCCAACCTGACGCAGGCCGCGCGCGAGTGCTACCGCGATCTCGCGACCGGCACCATGGCGATGCTGATCCAGGACGTGCACCCCACCCAGCCCATCGAATGCACGGCGATTCCCGTGTCGGACCTCTACCTGGAGCGCGGCCCCGGCGGCGTGGTGGATGGCCGGTTCCGGAAATTCCGCCTGCGCGCCGAGCTGATCCCGGTCATGTGGCCGGGTGCTGTGCTTCCCGAGGCGCTGAAGAACCGCCCCGCCGATGTGGAAGTTGATGTGACCGAGGGCATGTGGCGCGACTGGAGCGACCGCGGCACGGAGCGATGGACCTTCATGCTGGTGGAGGCGGAGGGCAGCAACGTCTTCCTGAAGGCGAACTATGTGGGCGCCGGCTCCTGCCCCATGATCGTCTGTCGCTGGGACACCGACGCCACCACCGCCTGGGGATTTGGCCCGCTCTACAACGCGCTGCCCGACATCAAGACCATCAACAAGCTGAACGAGTTGGTGCTGCGCAACGCCGACCGGGCGGTCGACCCGGTTGTCGTCTACCCCGACGACGGCGTGATCGATATCACCCAGGGCATCACCGCCGGCACCTGGATCCCCGCAGCGCAGGGGTCGGCGAAGGAAGTGAACGTCCTCGACACCACCGGCAATTTCAACATCGGCTTCATGGAGCAGGAGCGCCTGCAGAGCGCGATCCGCCGCGCGCTGTTCCAGGACAAGCCCCAGCAGTTGGGCCGCACCCCTCCGACCGCCACGCAATGGCTGGATCAGGCGCAGGAGACCGCCCGTCGCATGGGCGCCCCCGCCGGCGGGATCGTCACCGACTGGCAGTTCGCGATCATCCGGCGATTCGCCTTCCTGCTGGAAAAGCGCGGCTCCCTGCCCAAGGTCGAGCTTGGCAACAAGGGGCCGATCAGCCTTGTCCCGACGAACCCATACGCCCGGTCGCAGGAGCAAGAGAAGGGGGTGCGGCTGAAGGCCCTGGCTGCGGAACTGGCCCAGCTTGCCGGGCCACAGCAGGCCGGATTGATCATCGACTGGTCGGTCTACGCCGGGGAGCGCGCCCGCCAGGATGGGTTGGAGGACACACGCTCCATCCGCACCCCGGAGCAGGTTCAGCAGATGATCCAGAACGCGGCGGCCATGGCGCAGCAAGCCGGCATGCTGCCGGGAGGGCAGGGGCAATGAGCTGGCAGGATCTGGACAAGCCGAAGCAGCGGCTGACGCCTGAGCAGGAGGCTGAGCAGCGGCGGCTGAACGGCCTGTTCGCCCGCGTCTTCGGCAGCGCGGACGGGCTGGAGGTGCTGGCCCTCCTGCGCTCCAGCACGATCGAGAAGCCCATAAGCCCCGACGCCTCGCACAGTGCGTTGGTCCACCTGGAGGGGCAACGGCAGCTTGTCCGCGTCATCGAAACGCGGGTTGCCAATGGACGCGATCAACACCCTTCTGAACTCCGGCGCGAATACCCGAGCCTTCGGCGCGACGGCTGATCTGCCCGGCGAGGTGGCGTGATGCTGCGTCGCTGGACCTTCTTCCCTCTGCGCAGCCCGGACGGTGGCGGCGGTTCCGGCGGCGGTGATCCCGCTCCGGCCCCCACGCCCGCACCGACACCCGCGCCGACCCCGGCGCCTCCGCCGGCTCCCGCCGCGCCCACGCGCCCCGATTGGCTGCCGGAAGACCAGTGGGACGCGACCGCCGGCAAGCCAAAGTTCGACGTGGCCGCCGCGGTGCAGGCGCACCAGCAGGCCACCGAGCGCGCTTCGCAGGTCCCGGCCGACGCCGGCGCCTACAAGGTGGAACTGCCCGCCGACCTGAAGCTGCCGGAGGGGATGAAGTTCGAGGTCGCGGACGGCGACCCGCTGCTGTCGGCGGCCCGAACCTGGGCGCATCAGGCGGGCCTGACGCAGGCGCAGTTCTCCGGCTTGATGGGCCTGCGCGCCCAGATGGACGCCGCCGCGCACGAAGCCGCCGCCACCGCCATGCAGGCGGAGGTCACGGCTCTGGGCGACAAGGCCACGGAGCGCATCGACGGCGCGACCACCTTCCTCCGTTCCAAGCTGCCCGCCGACCAGTTCGACGCGCTGAAGGGCGCGATCGCGACCGCGAAGGGCGTGGAGGCTGTCGAGACGCTGATGAAGCTGGCGACCGGTCCGCAGCTGCCGGGTAGCGGCGGCGGGCCGGCCAGCGAGGCGGTTTCGACCGAGGACTACTACAAGAACCTGTTCAACTCGAAGTAACGGAGCCTCCCTATGGCGCTCGACACCCTGCGCACGATTGCTCTGGAGCGGAGCAAGAAGCAGCCGAAGCAGATCGACCACCTGACCGAGGAGGCGCCGATCCTGGACACCATCCCGTTCGCCTCCTCGACCCACGGCATGTGGCACGTCGCGGAGACGCTGACGAGCGCCGATTCCATCGGCTTCGTCGCGATGGACGCGCCGCTGCCGGACGTTTCCTCCACCACGAAGCTGATCCGCTTCGATGTCGCCAAGATGGGTGGCACGATCAAGGTGGCCGAGGACAAGGCGCGTGAGTATGGCGGCAAGGAGAAGTACTTCGCCGACCGTACCGCCCCGGTCCTGAAGATGACCGGCATGAACACCGAGCGCGTCATCGTCTACGACAACCTGCGCCAGTACGCGGTGGATCGCTTCCGGGCCGGCGACACCACCCGCACCGTCTACGACGCGGGCGGCACCGGCTCGACCAACTACAGCATCATCGCCGTGCGCTTCGAGGAAGGCGTCTGCTCGGGCCTCTACAACCCGAACGGCTTCGGCAATGGCACGATGTTCGACACCATGCCGATCAACGGCGGCAACCTGTACGACATCGGGTCCGGCGTCCTGGGGTACGGCGTGCGCATGAAGTCCGACCTGGGCTTCCAGCTGACCGGCGTCCGCAACGTCGGCGCCATCGTCAACATCGACATCGCCAACAACAAGCTGCCCACGGCGGCGATGTTGGACGACTTGCTGGCTGACATCCGCGCGACCGATTCGGGACGCACCCTGCTGCTGATGCACACCCGCCTGAAGGGCGCGCTGTGCCGCGCTTTCAAGGACAGCCGCGTTCAGCTGCGGCCCGCCGACAAGGTGATCGACCGCCAGATGGAGGCGTGGGGCGGCGTGCCGTTCATGACCTCCTACAACCTGTACGACGGCACCGAAGGCCGCGTCCTGCTGTCCTGACCCTGAGGAGAATCGGACATGTACAAGGTCAATGGACTGCCCCATTTCGTGGACATCCACGGGCAGAACTTCGCCAAGGCGCAGACCCTGCCGCAGAACGCCTCCGCCGACGGTAACGGGGGCGGGGTCGAGCTGTCGGGCATCAACGGCGCCGTCGAGGCGGTGGCCCGCGTCAACACCGCGGTCACCATCGCCGACACGAAGGCGCTGACGATCAAGCTCCAGCACTCCGCCGACGGCTCGTCCTGGACCGACCTGGGCACGATCTACAGCCTGACCGCGGTGGGTGGTAACGGCGCCCTCGCCGTCGGCGCCGAGCTGGGCCGCTTCGCCCTGCCGTCCACCGTCCGCCGCTACGTCAAGGCGGTCATCTCCACCACCGACGCCGCCGCCGCCGGCAAGGTGGACGTGATCCCGGCCTATCTGCCGCGGTAAGGGGGAAGCCATGAGCAAGACCGCGAAGGAAGCCTCCGCGCCGCTGAAGGTGGTTGCGCGCTACGCCGGCCACTACGGCGAGAAGCACATCCGCGAGGGCCAGACGTTCGAGCTGGCCTCGCCCGGCGACTTCGCCGCGTCGTGGATGAAGCCGGACGGCTGGGACCCGAAGGCCTCCGGCAAGGTGGAGACCCCTGCCGAGAAAACCAACACCGAGACCTGACGGCCCTACCGCCTCCAGTGGCCGTTGGAGAAGAAGGACGCCCCACCGCCTGGGGCGTCCTTCTGCATTTTGGGGTGCGTTGGGCCGGCCCGGCACCCGGCGGCATGGTCGCACCATGGCCGCACAATCGCTCAACACCGACATCGACCTGATCAACGCCGCGCTCACCGCGACGGGCAACAAGCCCATCACGACTCTGGAGGACGCGGACAGCGAATCCGTCGTGTCGATGGCGAACTTCGAAGCCGTGGTCGGCGCCGAGTTCGCTCACCCCTGGACCTGGACCACGACGACCCGGCGCCTCTCCCGCGTCTCGGGCGACACCGACACCATCTGGACGACTGCATGGCAGGTGCCCTCTGGGGTCGAGGTGGACCGGATCGAGGTGAGCGGGCGCCCGGTCGCGTGGGAATCCATGTCCGACCTGATCCTGACGAACGAGGCCGAGGGCGTCGTTGCGGTGGGGCGCTACCGCCCACCGGTCCGCCGCTGGCCGGACCTGTTCAAGACCGCGATTGTGCAGCGCCTGGAGGCGCTGTTCCTGCGCGCGCTTAACGAAGACGTCGCAGCGGCGGACGCCCGCGACAAGGCTGCGGACCGAACCATTCGGCTGGCCCGCCTCGCCGACTCCCGAAAGCGCAGCCCGCGCATGCCCACCACCTCGGCTCTGCTGGAGGCTCGCCGTGGCTAAAATCTGGACCGACAAGGTGAGTTTCGGAGCCGGCGAGCTGTCGCCCAACATGGCCCGCCGCTCAGACACGCAGCAGCACGCCGATGGCGCGCGGTTGATGCGCAACGTTCGCGCCCTGAACGCGGGCGGCTTTACCCGCAGGCCAGGGAGCCGGCACATCCGTGAGGTTCCCGGCGGGACGCGGCTGGTGGAGTTCACGTTCGCCGTTGACCAGCAGTATCTGCTGCTGTTCAGCGCGCTTCGGGTCGAAGCCTGCTTCCCCGATGGAAGCGCCGCGGGGTCGGTCACCGGCTGCCCCTGGACCGCCGCCGACGTGCAGTCGATGACCTGGGTGCAGAGCGGCGATACGGTGTTTCTGTTCTGCCGGTCCTGGCCTCCACAGGTTCTGCGGCGGACCGGCGCGACCTCCTGGGCGCTGGAGCCTTGGGCCGCTGACGAGGGGCCGGGCGGCGCGCTGAAGCAGCCCTACACCAAGTTTGCCCCGCCCGCCTCGATCATTCAACCGTCGGCGGACGATGGCCATGTCGCCGTCGGCTCGACCGACCCGGTGTTCGCACCGGGCCACGTCGGGGAGCGCATTCGTTACGTCGGATCAGAGATGCTGGTCACGGCGTTCCTCTCGCCAACCCAGGTAACCGCAACCGTCTTGAGCACCCTGCCGCCCTCCCAGGAACTGCATCTTGAGAATGCGCAGGGCTTTCAGACCGGGCACATCATCGAGGGGCAGCAGACCGGCGCCAAGGGCGAGGTCATTTCCGTGGATGTGCCGAGCGGTCAGGTGGCGGTCCTGATCACGCAGGGCCGCGTCCAGTTCAAGGCGGACGAGGTGGTGTCGTCTCCGTTGGCAGCTACGAAGATCCTGTCCCAGGGAGTGATTCCTCCGCTTCCGGCCCGCGATTGGGATGAGCCTTACCTGTCGCCGGTCTACGGCTATCCGGCGGCCGGCGCGCTTCATCGTCAGCGCCTGTGGATGGGCGGGCACACCCGCCTTCCGTCCTCGGTGCTGGCGAGCCGCGTGGGCAGCCACTACGACTTCGATATCGGCACCGGCGAGGACGCGGACGCCATTTTCGAGGATTTGGGCGATTCCGCTGTGTCATGGGTTCGGCACTTCCACAGCGCCGAACACCTTCTGATCTTCACCGACCAAGGCGTCTACTACGTCCCGGAGACAGCGGCCAACCCGCTCCGCCCGAGCAGCATCCAGTTCAACAAGGTCAGTTCCAACGGCTGCGGCAGCGTGGCGCCGCAGGGCTTTGACGAGGGCGCCCTGTACATCCACCGATCCGGCGGGGCCGTGCTGGACGTGCGGGCCACCGGCGACGTGACCAAGAGCTGGACGGCCGCCGACGTGGCGCTGCTGGCCGCCCACCTGATCCGCCAACCGGTGGACATCGCGGCCACCCATGGCGCCGACGGCTTGCCGGAGCGCTACGCCTTCTTCGTCAACGCGGACGGCACGCTCGCCGTCATGCACTCCATTCAATCGCAGCAGGTGCTGGGGTGGGGGCTGTGGGAGACCGAGGGCGCCTATCGGTCTGTCGCCACGCTGGGCGGCGCGGTGTTCGCCGTGGTGGAGCGTCGCTTCAATAGCGGATCCCGCGCTTGGTGCCTCGAGCGCTTCGACCAGGCGCTGACGACCGATGGTGCGGTGATCCTGCCGGCGGGCAGCCCGGCTTATGCGCCGGCGTTCGCTGGTATGGAGCCACACGCCCGCTCCGGCACCCACTACCTGGGTCAGGTTGATGCCGGAGCGTTTGGCCTGATCGCCGACCTTGGCACACCCGCGGAGCCGGTCGAGGTGGGCCGCCTCTTCCGCCCGACCGTCGAGACGTTGCCGCCCGAGCCGAAGCTGCCCTCTGGTGGCACCGCCGGCCACGTCAAGCGCGTCTCGCGGGCGCGGGTCTACGTGCAGGACTCGGTGCGGGTGAAGGTCGGCGACCGCGCGATGGATGCCTATCGCGTTGGTGAGGCGGTGTCCGACCCCCCGCCGTTGCGCACCGAGTGGTTCGAGGTGGGGCTGCTTGGCCGTGGCCGCGAACCCTCCGTCATCATCACGCAAGACGAACCGCTGCCCATGACGATCCTGGGCATGAGCATGGAGGTGATCATCTGATGGGGATCGATCCCGTAACCCTCTCGGTCGTTAGCCTTGCGGCGACTGCCGCCTCGACCGCCGTCGGCGTCTACAGCAGCATCAAGCAGGGCGAGGCTCAGTCCGCAGCCCTGAAGGCGCAGCAGGATCAGCAGCGGCAGCGCGAGGAGCAACTGCGCACTCGCGCCATGCAGGACGAGGCCGCGCGCCGGGAGGAACTGGCGTCCAACCTCTCCACCATCGAGGCGATCCGGGCCGGTCGCGGCCTGTCCCAGACCAGCCCCACGGCGCTCGTGATCCGCGACGACCTGACCAACGACGCGATGGACGACATGCGCGTCTCGCGCCTGAACATTCTGAACGGTGCGGAGAGCGCCCGGCAGTCGGCGGAGCAGGCCGGGAACGCGGCGTCAAACGCGCTGACGGCGGGCTACCTGGGGGCCGGGCGTTCGCTGCTGGACTTCGGGACGAGCATGGCCGGGAGCATGAGCGGCGGCACCAAAGCCCCCAAGAACATGGATGCCCTGCGCAACACCGGGAGTAAATTCTGATGGCCGGCACTGGATTTCCCACAGGCGGCAACCGCCCGCCCGTCCTCCTCGATCCGTCGCCTCTGGTGCAGCCGGACAACTCCGCGGCGCAGGCATGGGGCGCGCTCCGGCAGACGGCGGATGAGGCGACGCGCGATTTCGGCAGGTTGGCCGCGCAGGCCGAGCATGCGAGCAAGCTGAAGTACCTGACGGACCTCGATCTTGCGGCGCGCGATGAGCGGCTCAAGCTGTACGACCAACACCGGGACGACCCGGAGGGCTTCAACGCGGCGTGGCGGGGCTATGCCGAAGGGGTGCTGGGTGGCGTGGATCTGAAGTATGCCGACTTCGCCCGGCAGAAGCTGGAGGAGAACCGGCTGGCGGTTGTGGACAACATCCTGCAGAACAAGTTCACGAAGGACAAGCGCCTAGCCACTGACAGCGTGAATGCCCGCCTGGACGCCTCGGTGACTGACCTGACGGGCAGCGCCTACCGCGGTGGCACCGGAACCCCTGAGTTTCTGTTCGCGTCCCGCACGGCCCGCGCGACCCTGGACGATGCTGTGGCTGCTGGGTTGATGTCGAGGGACGCCGCCGACATCCGCTTCGACAAGCTGATGCAGCAGGCGCAGGGCGAGTCGATCGTCGGGCACGTCCGGCGGCTCTACGACGACAAGGGCATGGAGGGGGCCTTCGCCGAGCTGGAGCGGATGACCAAGGAACTCCGGCTCGACCCGACCGAGATGGAGCGGGTGCGGAACCGGGCAGAGTCGGAAATCCGCCAATGGGAAACCCTGCGCCGCACCGACCTGACGGAGGCCCGCGCCGACGCGCAGACGATCCATACGTCGTTCCAGCAAGGCGTTGCCGTGCCGTCGGCGCAGGTGGAGGAGGTGGCGGGCAAGCTGGCCGCCGCGAAGGGCTGGCGCGAGGCCGCACAGCTTCGGGCTGCCGCTGCGCGCTTCGACCAGCTTCAGGACATCGCCCGGCTGCCGCTCGACCAAATGACGAAGCGGGTGGCCGACCTGCGCGCCAGCACGACGACGGCGCCGCCCGACGACTTCGCTGCCCTGGCCGCGGCGGTGAAGGGGCAGGAAAGCGGGGGGCGCCAGTTCAAGGCGGACGGCGTGACGCCCCTGACCAGCAGCAAGGGTGCCGTCGGCATCATGCAGGTGATGCCTGCCACCGGGCCGGAAGCTGCACAAGCGGCGGGTCTGCCGTGGGACGAGCAGCGGTTCAAGACTGACGCCGCCTACAACGAGGCCTTGGGCAAGGCGTATCTGCGGAAGATGGTCGACCGCTACGACGGCAACCGGACGCTTGCCCTTGCGGCCTACAACGCCGGGCCGGGCACGGTGGACGGGTGGCTGAAGGACATCGGCGACCCGCGCGCCGGCGGGATCACGGATGAGCGGTGGGCCGCGGCGATCCCGTTCAAGGAGACCCGCGAATATGTGAACAATATCACATCCAGGGTGGGCGGGTTCGCGGCGCCCGGCACGGATCCGAAGCTGTTGGGAGGCGTGCAACGCATCCTGGCGGCGAAGGCGAATGAGGAGTGGAAGGCCGTCTCCAAGGGGCTCGACCAGGGCATCATGCCGCCGGCCTCCATCCTGACCAGCATCCTGACCGCCGCGTCTCGCGCTGGGGATCACGATCTGCTGGAGGAGGTCGCCGCCCGCGTCGACCGGGCGCAGATCGTTTCCGCCGCCGGTCAGCAGCCGCTGGCACAGCAGGATGCCCTGCGCGCGTCGCTGGAGCAGGAGGCCGGCGCCACCGGCCTGACGCCCGGGAAGGCAGCCCTGCTGACGGACCTGCGCAAGCTGGAGGAGGACACCCGCGCCCGCGTCAAGTCCGACCCGCTGGGCCTCGCCGTGGATCGTGGCCTGCTGCCCGCCCTTCCGGCGATCGATTGGGCCAACGCCGACGCCACGGCGGGTGCGCTGAAGGAGCGGCAGCGCGCCGCGGTCGCCACGGCCACCCACTATGCGGCCGGCACCGTGCCTGTGCTCCGCCCCGACGAACTTAACAGCCTGAAAGCTACCTGGGACCAGGGCGACAGCGGCACGCGCGCCCGGATCGTCGGCACGCTGGCCCGGTCCCTGGACGGCAAGCACCTGACGGCCACGCTGGAGAAGGTGGCGGGCGACAACCCGGTGTTCGCCTCCGCCGGGCTGATCTACCACCAGAACCCGGAACTCGCCCTGTCCATCGTGCGCGGCACCAGCTACATCGACGCGGACAAGAAAATCCTGCCGCCGGAGAAGAACGTCCGCACGGAGGTGAACGACTTCCTGGGCACCGCAGCCTCCAGCATGCCGCAGGCCCGCGCCGCCATCGAGAGGGCCGCCCTTGCACGCTATGCCGACCTGTCCGCAGCGGCGAAGGACTTTACCGGCGCCTATGACGGCAGCCGCATGCAGCAGGCACTGCGCGACGTGACCGGTGGCGTGGTGTCGTGGGGGCAGGGGACCAAGCTGTTCGGGCTGGCCGGCGTGCCGAAGATCATCCCGCCGAAGCCGGGAATGACGGATGGCGAGTTCGGCAAGCTGATCGACAGCCTGACCGACGCCGACCTGACGGGCATGACCACTGGCAGCGGGACGCAGATCAAGGCCAGCGAGTTCCGGCGGTTGGCCTCCCTGCATGACGCCGGGCCGGGCCGGTACATGGTGGAAATTGGAGGCGGGTTCGCGCGCGGGGCGGACGGCCTGCCCTTCGTTCTGGATCTGAACGGGCGTGAGGTGCCGCGTAGCCGGCACGACGACTTGTCCGGCCCGGCGGCCAGGGCACCGGCGGCATACGCTTCGGGCGGTGCGGCAGCGTCGTGGAACCCGAACGCCGCCCCGAGCGACGTTGGACCTTCCCGTCCCGCGTTCGGAGGGATCGGGAGCGATGCGCTTGTCCAGATTGGCTTGCCGAAATAGCCGCTGGGTGCGTTGGGCGGCCCCTCTGGCCCGTGCGGAAGTGCGCGGGATGGAGGGGCCGCATGCTGCTTGGACTGTTCACCACCGACACCACTGACACGCTGAGCCGGGCGCAGAACGCACCGGCTGCTGAAATCCCGCCTTCCTTCTCGGAGAGCTATCACGCCGCCTTTGCGGAGACGCGAGCCTACGCCAACTCCGACGCCCTATGGCGCGCCCGGCATGAGATGGTGCAGGCCGCGTTGGACCGGTTGGAGGATGCCACGGGGGAGGTCTACGCCAACCCGGAGGCCGCGGCGCGCGGGCCGAACCGCGATGCTCTGGAAAAGTCGATCAGGGCGCGCTTCGACTTCCTGAAGGTCGAGCGGCCCGACCTTGGGCTGGCCTACCCCACGGACGACGAGATCCAGGCCGGCGCGGTGGCGAAGGCGCAGAAGGTCAAGGGCGAGCGCGATGCCTTGGCCGCCAAGCCGGGCAGCTTCGCCAGCGGCGCCGGGTTCCTGCTGGGCGACATCGCGGGCGCCATGACCGACCCGCTGAACATCGCCAGCATGTTCGCGGGCGCCCCGGCCGGCGCGGGCATTCTCCGCACCGCGGCCGTCGAGGCGGGCGTCGCCGCCGGGTCACAGGCTGTGATTGAGGCCGGGACGTCCGGCTTCAAGAAGCAGGTGGACCCCAGCTACGGGCTTGGCGAGGCGGCGGGCAACATCGCCGCGGCGGGTGCCGGTGGCGCGATCATCGGCGGCGGGCTCAAGGCGGCCGGGCGCGGCCTCGAATGGTGGCGGGGCCGGGACCGCACCGAGCTGCCGCGCGAGGTGCAGGACGCCCTGAACGTCACCGAGCGCGACCAGGAGGTGCGCGCGGCGAACCCGCTCGGGCCGGGCGTAGCGGCGGAGCAGGCGCACGCCGGGGCACTCCAGAAGGCCGCGCAGGACACCGAGGGCGGGCGCCCGGTGGACGTGCAGGCCATCGTGCGGGAGGCGATCCCCTCGGTCGAGAACGGCGGGTTGGTGCCGCTCGACCCGCGCACGGTGGGGGTGGATGCCGAGACGTTCCAGTACAAGGCTGGGGGCGACGACGCGGGCGTGACGGATCGGCTGCGGGGCGTCACCGAGTGGCGCCCGGAGCGGGCTGGCGTCTCCATCGTTTACGAGCGCGCCGATGGCTCGCGCGTCGTCGCCGACGGCCACCAGCGCCGAGGATTGGCCCTGCGCATTCTGGAGCAAGGCGACGGGCAGGAACCGCGCTTGAACTCGGTCATCTACAGGGAGGCGGACGGCTGGGCGCCGGAGCAGGTGCGCGCTCTGGCTGCCGCCAAGAACATCGCGGAGGGCACCGGCTCGCCGCTCGACGCGGCGAAGGTGCTGCGCGACGGCGACCCGTCCATTGTCCGGTCCCTGCCGCCGACCTCCGCGCTGGTGCGGGATGCGAAGGGGCTGGCCCAGCTCGAACGCGAACCCTTCGGGTTGGTGGTCAACGGCGTGGTACCCGAGCAGTTCGGCGCCATCGTCGGACGGCTGGTCGCGGATGGCCCGATGCAGCGCGACGTGATGGGGCTGCTGGCGAAGTTGCAGCCTGCCAACCGGACGGAGGCAGAGGCGATCGTGCGCCAAGCCATGGAGGCCGGCGCCGCGGAGCGCGCGGCGTCCTCGCAGGGCAGCTTGTTCGGGGATGAGGTGGTGCAGGAGAGCCTGTTCCTTGAGCGTGCCCGCGTTCTCGACCGCGCCTTGAAGGTGCTGCGCCGGGACCGGACCGTCTTCGGTACCCTGACAGCCGAGGCGGACCGGATCACCGGCGCCGGCAACATTCTGGACAGTGCTGCGAACCTCGCACGGGCGGACGCCGACGGGGCGGCGATCCAGACCCTGACCACGCTGGCGAACCGGAAGGGCGCCCTGTCGGATGCCCTGTCCGCGTCGGCCCGTCGTGCGCGCGAGGATGGGCGGTACGATGCAGCGGTGCGCGACTTCGTAGAGGCCGCACGGCGCGAGGCTGCTGGCGCGTCCTCACCCCCGCCCATGACCGTGCGGGAAGAGGGGCGCGACTTTACCGTCGTGCGCCGGGCCACCCCGGACGAGCTGCGCAACAGGGGGTCGGTGGCGATCACCGAGGCGTCGGCGCAATGGGCCGACCTGTCGTGGAAGGACGCGCGCGCTGCGGCTCGTCAGTGGGCACGGGAGAACCTTCGGGATGCGCCGCTGACCAACGCCGATACCGGCTGGGGCGACATAGCCGTCTCCCGCAAGGGCATCGAAAAGAGCATCGCATCGGCCAAGATGCCTGCGGACCTGGAGGTGTTGCCGAACCTACGCGATCTGATGGACCGGGCCGTCTTCGTAGAGAGCAACAAGGGCGGAGCCGACTCGCCGGATGTGGTGGCGTTCCACCGCTTCTACGCACCATTCCGTCTGGCTGACACCCTGTACCGGGCCAAGCTCACGGTAAAGGAGACGACAGACGGGCGCCTGTTCTACGAACCAGTGCTGACGGAAATCGAGAGGCCCGGCGTCACAACAAAGCCAGCGTCCCCGCTGCGCGATGGCACCAGCTTACGCCCGCCGGACCCCTCTACCCTTGATATGGACGGGCTGCTGGAAGGCGTCAAGTTCCGCGGTGGTGAGCCGGTTCTGCCGCCTCGCGAAGATGCTGACCTATTCGGTTCCCTGGCCTCGGCTGCGCGCCCGGCGGATGAGGTGGCTGCCGCTCCGGAGGTGGAGCCCGCACTGTTCCAGGAGGTCAACCGCCTGATGGCGTCCCGTGAACTCGACGTGCCCGTCGGTGAAGTGGTGGACGAATCGGGTCGGGTGGTGGCCGTCCACCGTTCCGCCATGGACCTGATGGACGAGGCGGACCGGGCGATCAACGATGCCGCTACGGTCGCGGCCTGCGCCTTTGGCGAGGTGATGAAGTGAAAGACCTGGACATCAAGAAGTGCCTCGACGGTCGGGTTGAGGCTGGACTGTTGTCGCGTGAGGCCGCGGAGAAGGCGCTGCGGACCATCCGCGATCTGGAGAGCCAGTACGCCGCGGAGATGGCTCCGGACAAGGCCCTGTCCGCTGCGGTCGCGGAAACCGCCCGCATCATGAAGGAGGCGGCGGAGCGGGAGAAGGCGCGCACGGCCCGGCAGATCCTGACCGTGGCGCGCGTGATGGACGACGTGCAGGCCCACCCGGACGGCGCTGTCGCCGGTGCCATGGCCGTGCTGGTCCGTGACATGCGGGGAAAGGCGACCTTCAGCAACGTCGAGGCTCGGCAGGAGGTGGTGCTTGGCCAGCTCCTGCGCCGGATGGCGGACGGGCTGAACGCCTACCGGAGCAAGGCCGCCGGGCTGGTGCAGAACACCGCGGGTATGCGGAACGTCATCCGCGAACTGCACGGCATGTCGACCAACGATGCGGAGGCCGCGGCGTTCGCCAAGGGCTGGCGCGAGGCCAGCGAGTTCGCCGCCGACCGTTACATCGGGGCCGGTGGTGATTTGGTGAAGCGCGACGATTGGCGGCATCCGCAGGTCACCGACGCACGGCGCGTGCGGCAAATCGGGCGGGAGGCGTGGACCGAACACCTGATCCAGGCGGCGGAACGCGGCGACCTCCAGGTGGTCGACTTCGACACGGGCGCCCCGGCCACGGGGCTGAAGCTGGAGACGATCATCAAGACGGCCGGAGACAACATCCTTTCCGAGTTGCCGCCCCCGCCGGGGAAGGGCGGCTCTTACGGCCGGCACAACGAGCGCCGCGTCTTCCAGTGGCAGAACGCGGACGCCTTCCTGGCCTACAACGACCATTTCGGCGTGGGCAACGACCTCTTCGGTCTGCTGGTTGGGCACATGCAGGGAATGGCACGCGACATCGCCCTGACGGAGGTGCTGGGGCCGAAGCATGGCGCGACGGTCCGCGCGCTTCAGGAAATCGCCTACAAGGCGGAGGGTGCGCGCGACATGGGCGTGCTGGCCCGGCTGAACCCTGTCCGCTCCGTCGAGAGTGCCGCGGCCATCGGGCGGACCTACGACGTGCTGTCGGGCCGCCTAGGCGCTGCACAGTCCGAGCTGACGGCGGCCATCTTTGGCGGCATTCGGAACTGGATGACCGCGAGCAAGCTGGGGTCCGCGCTCGTTTCCGCCGTGCCTGCCGACTCCGTCATGGCGACCTGGGCGGCCAAGGCCAACGGCGTCCCGGCGGTGAAACTGCTGGGCTCCGTCCTGAAGCAGCTCAACCCGGCCAGCGAGGCGGATCGGGCGTTCGCCCTGCGCATGGGCATCGTGTCGAGCGCCGTCATGGACTCAGCCATCGGCTCCAAGCGGTTCGCGGATGAGATCGTGGGGCAGGGGATCACCGGGCGCATGGCCTCCTTCGTAGTGCGGGCACAGGGCCTGTCCGCCTGGACCAACGGCGTGAAGAACGCCTTCATGCTGGAGATGATGGGGCACGTCGCCGATAACGCCGGGAAGCCCTTGGGCGAGGTGGACGCGCCGCTCCGGAAGATGCTGGAGCGCTACGGCTTCAGCGCGGCGGATTGGGACGTGATCCGGGCCGCGCCCCCGATCGAGCATGAGGGCGCCCGCTTCTTCGACCCGGCCAACGTGTCCGACCGGCAGTTGGGCGAACGGCTGATGGAAGCCATCATCGAGGAGCGCGCTTTCGCTGTGCTGGAGCCGGACGCCCGGGTGCGCCAGCTCACCACGGGCGGCCTGCAGCGCGGCACCTTCATGGGCGAGATGGCTCGATCGGCGATGCTGTTCAAATCCTTCAGCATCACCATGGCGACGACCCATCTTGCCCGCGCCTTCATCGATGCCCGCGGCTCGAAGGTGGCGCAGTTCGCCGCCCTGTCCGCCATGCTGACCCTGGCCGGCGCCGTCTCGATCCAGGCGCGCCAGATCATCACCGGCAAGGACCCGCGCCGGATGGACGATCCGAAGTTCTGGGGCGCCGCATGGATGCAGGGCGGGGGCGCGGGCATCTTCGGCGACTTCTTCGCCGCCGGGCTGGACCGTGGGCAGCAGGGCCTGCCGATGACGCTCGCCGGGCCGGTGTTCGGCCTCGCCGACCAAGCCGCCCGGTTGGCGATTCCCGACTATCGGAAGGTGTTGGAGGGAGAGCCCACGAAGTTCGGCGCGGAGGTGGCCCGCTTCATCCGCTACAACCTGCCCGGCGCGAACCTCTGGTACAGCCGCCTTGTGACCGACCGGGCGGTGATGGATACCATCCAGAGTATGGCGGACCCCGAATACCGGCAGTCCTTCCGGCGGATGGAGGAGCGGGCGCGCAAGGATTATGGGCAGCGGTTCTGGTGGAGGCCGGGGCAGGCGCCCGACCGCGCGCCGGACCTAGGGGCGGCGCTGCCGCGGTAATGCTGAACAAATGCCCAGGGGCTGGCGCTCCGTAAAGGAGCGCCAGCTTCACGATATTTTATGAAAGTGTAAAGGCAAGGTACCCATTGCCATCTACTTGGCCTGGAAGGGTGATAATCGCACCGGAGGCCTTGCCAGTAATTGTCAAGCTCATGTCGATGCTGCCATTGCCATCGAGATCGATTCGTGCCGTTGCTCCTGTAAAGCTTCCGGTGCCGTTCATCTCCTGCCACGTCAGTTTTGAGACACCCTCCTTCCAACCCCAAGCCGTTATCCACTCGCCGTGTTCGAGATCTGTGACGGTTGACCACGTGATTCCGCCGGTCCGCCCGTCAATAAAGAATGTGTCGGTGCCAGACCCACCGGTTAGGAAGTTTGACCCCGTGCCACCATCCAGAACATCGTCTCCAGGCCCAGCGTCAATGGCATCATCGCCTCCGGAACCGTTAATAAAATCGTTCGCCGGTGTTCCGTATATAATCTGTGAGCTGCTGTCTCCTATAATTTCTTTTTCAAGACTGTTTACAGGCCCGGAGTATTCTTTTGATTTTATAAATTTTGTTGATCCGTTGCTTGACATGTTTGTTACCAAGAACTCGTCCCAGTAGACCACCGTAGTGGATATGCCGCCCGGCAGTGTTTTAGTGACGGCTGTCGGGTTTCCTCCGCTGAGAAGATCGGGCGGTGTTGATGTTCCACCCGAAGATCCTGTCGGATTTCCCGTGTAGTTTGTGTTTGTGGAGGATCCTGCCGAAATGGAATTCGACCCGCCGGGTTTCGTTCCAGCCTCTCCGGTAAACGGGTTGGTATTTCCAACAGTTGAGAAATTATTATTCTTTGTGCTGTCTGGTGCTGTTTTATAGTATCCTTTTACATAAGTTCCGTCTTTTCTGTAGTATCCTGATACCCAAACCAAACCAGCCAATCTTTCCTCCAATGGTGTATGCGCGATCAGGGGGGGCGCAAATTGCCGAAAATTATCTCTACCCTCGATACCCGGCACAACCGAAAAATATGATATTTCCAAGATGTATTCTATTGACGGTTGGTGATCTAATGAATTCAGTCTGTTCTGAGGTGTAAGCGCTTTTGGTATAAGCCTAGAGCTTGTTGCGAATATTCGATCCTGGATCCCATCCGCGTTGGGCCCGGAAGAAGGGACTGAAAGCTGAGACCGCTGTCCGGCTTCCTCCTGACGGGGGTGCGTTGGTTCCGATTCGTCTTGCCCCCGATCCTGCCGCCGAGCAGGAGGATAGGGGATAGGGCATGGCGGACATCATCGTTGGAGACCAGCAGCCGCGGCGGGTCTATCAGGTCGGTACCACGCCGGAGAGCGTCTTCACGGTGCCGTTCCCGTTCTTGGCGGACGCAGACGTGCATGTCGTGGTCAATGATGGGCAGGCTGACCAGCCTCTGACGCTGGGGGCCGGTTACACAGTGAGCGGCGCTGGACAGAGCGGCACGGTCACGCTGACCACGCCCGTCAAGAATTGCACCGTGACTGTCTACCGCGAGCTGAAGCTGGAGCGCAGCACGGCGTTCCCGGCGGCGGGCACTATCCGGATCCCCGCGCTGAACCAGGAGTTTGATCGGCTGGTCATGATTGATCAGCAACAGCAGGATGGTCTTGGCCGCGCGCTGAAGCTGGCCGCCTCAGACGACCTGGACACCAACGCCACGCTGCCGCCGGCGCCGCAACGTGCGGGGCGCTTCTTCGCCTTCAACGGGGCCGGCCAGCCGGTCATGTCGGACGCCACGACAGCGCAGATCGAAGGCGTGACCATCGCCGCGTGGCTGGACGGTCGCAGCGTCGGCGACGTGACCGGCTACGTCGGGGACGGCACCCGGACGCGCTTCCCGACCGGTCATCGACTCGTGTCCAAGTCGAGCGTGCTGGTGGTGGTCGGCGGCGTGAAGCAGGAGCCGTCCGCCTATGCCATCGACGGGGAAGACATCGTCCTGTCCGCTCCCGCCCCGGCGGGCGCACCGGTCGACCTTCGTATCGCCGGTGTGGAATCGATCATAGAGCATGGCCCGCGGGGCGACACCGGTCCGCAAGGCGCGCAGGGGCCGCAGGGCCTGCAAGGTCCCCAGGGGCCGCAAGGAGCGCAGGGGGCGCAAGGACCGCAGGGCATCCAGGGTCCGGCCGGACCGAAAGGCGACAAGGGCGCCGACGGCACGTCTGTCCGCATTCTCGGCACCAAGGGCAGCACGGCGGATCTGCCCGCGTCCGGCAATACGGCGGGGGACGGCTACATCATCGGCACCGACTTGTGGGTGTGGTCGGGCGGCGGCTGGACCGATGTCGGGCAGATCAAGGGACCCAAGGGCGATACTGGGACGCAAGGTCCTCAAGGACCCCAGGGGGCGCAAGGCCTCCAGGGACCGAAGGGGGATGTCGGCGCCCAAGGTCCCCAGGGCGTGCAAGGCCCCCAGGGGCCGAAGGGCGACACTGGAAACGCGGCAACCGTGGCCATCGGCGCGGTTACGGGAGGCACGGCGCCCAGCGTCGTCAATGTCGGCACCGCCACCGCCGCGGTGCTGGCCATCACCCTGCCGAAGGGCGATCCCGGCGCACAAGGCCCCCAGGGCATCCAGGGGCCGAAAGGTGATACCGGTGCATCCGGCCCGCAAGGACCCCAGGGCGTCCAGGGGCCGACCGGGCCGAAAGGAGACCCCGGCGCGCTGAATGTGACGTCGATGGCGGAGGCCGCCGCGCTGTCCGCGTCGGCGGTCGCGGCGGCGAAGGTGGTCAACGTGGCCGGTTTCTACGGCTCCGGCGACGGCGGGGGCGGCGTGTTCGTGTGGGATGCAGCCAGCACCGAGACCGAAGTCCCCGGCATGGTGGTCAAGCCCGCCGGATATTCCGGGACGGGCCGGCTGATGCGCGTCTACGACGGTGGCAGCGTCAATGCCTTGTGGTTCGGCGTCAGGAACGATTGGGACCCGGAAACGTGGACGGGCGTCAACACCCGCCCGCACCTGCAGACGGCGATTGCGTATGCCGCCGGGCACAGGATGCCGCTCTATCTGCCGAACGGAAAATACTGCGTGCACGTCGCCAACCCGATCGAAGACGGCGATGATTTTGTGGCCGGCATGGCGTCGCTCGTTGTGCCGGGCGGTCTGCAGATCTATGGCGACGATCTGCTGGACGGCGCGACGACCATTTACCACCTCGGCATTGCGGCGTGGGCCGCACTTCCCGGCGGCCTCGGCCATGACGTCGGCCCGCTTTTTGACCTGCACTCCCGCGCTGCGCTGGAGGGCTTTACCATCGCCTGTGACGGCGGCACCTACGCGTCGCCCATCGCATCGCGCCCGACGATCCGCACATTCGGCGGCTATTCGGTCATTCGCAACATCCGCTTTGACAACCCGTGGATCGCCATAGGCAACGACCGACACGTCTACGCCCACGGCTGCTCGGTGATTGAAAACATCGCCGGATGGTTCAATTACCGGATGGTGTACTTGGAAGACACCGCCGACGTGACGTACATCCGCGGCGTCCATGCCAACAGCCCGGAAGACGGCACACCGTTCCCACCGGATTATTCTTGGGAGGCATGCCGCCTGCGGGTGTTGGTGGAAGACAACGGTGCAGATGGCATCAAGGGAACCGACTGGTTCATTTTTGGCGGTCGCGGCCTTTATTTGCGCCAGATCACAGGCGCGAACGAGAACGGCAATCCGGGGTCTGCGGGCGCGCTCGGCGTTGAAGTCACCAACGCGTCCGGCGAAGCGCTTACGTGCGGCATTGAGATCAAATCCAGTGCCGGCTACATCCCCAACGTCATCACCTTCAACGGTGGATCGTTGGCGACGAACGGGCGGGTGGACGAAGCTGACCCGTGCATGGTGAAGATCGACGCGCCAGAGTATCTGGTACTCAACGGCCTGACGTTCAATCAAGGTGCGCACTCGACTTATATACGCCAGACGGCTGGAACGGTGCGGGTGGCAAACAGCCACCTGTTCGGCAACGGATACAGCGGCACAACCCTCCTTAACAAGTCCGGTTCGGGCAGCAGCATTTACTTTGATGGGTGCTGGATTGCCGAATTCACGCGACTGTTCACCGATGCCGCTCCGGGACGCGTCTACATCGGATCTTCTACGGATATTGTGGTCGGCACCGGTACGCTTGGCGACCTGACCGGCTACACGATTTCCAGCGACGCCAAGGCTCGTCGTACCGCGCTGTCGAACGGGCTGACGGCTCCGGACGTGGCGGGCGCCGTCAATCAAGTGGTGGCCCTGGCCGGCACGTCCGGCAACGGTCCGCGCGTGCAGTCCTCGGGGAGCCGTATGTGCGTGGGCACCACGGACACCAGCCCCGTGGTTTTCTACACAAACACGCCAACAGGCTCCACGCCGACCAACATCCACGCTCAGATCACGCACACGGCCAACGCGGTCAACTTCGTGACGCTCACCGGGGCGCCGACCGGCGTCGCTGTGCAGATGCGGGCGGCCGGCGGCGATCCTGATGTTCCGTTCGTAATCGGATCGAAGGGGACCGGCGGGAACAGCTACGTCGGTATCGACGTCCGGGGCAGCAGGGGCCTGACGATCTACGGAAATAGCAGCAACCCGCAAAATTACTGCTACATCGCATCGCACGGCACCGGCGGCACGCCCGAGTTCGGGGTCAACGGTAGCGATGCGAACATTGACCTACGCCTCGCGCCGAAGGGGAACGGCAAGACCATCGTGGCGTCCGCCGCGTCGGTGACGGGCAGCGCGGGTGGCGACGAAGCAGCCTTCGAAGTGGACGCCGAGAAGAACGGCGCGACCGCAGCACGCTTCGGGTACAGCGGTGGTGGCGGGCAGTATGTCTACATTCAGGGCGCGGCCCCGGCATTCTGCGCGAACGTGCGGTGGAATGGATCGAGCTGGGTGTACGGCAAGGGGTCCAGCACGCATTACGGCGGAAGCCTCAGTTTCTCACCAGCTACCGGTGAATGGTCGTTGGCCGTCACGGGGGCCGGCGGCGCGGAGGGTGCCGCTGCTGGACTCAACACGCAAATTCGGGTCGGGAACGGCAAGCTCGGCTTCTACGGCACGGCGCCCGTGTCCCGGACCACCGTCACCGGGTCGCGCGGCGGGAACGCTGCGCTCGCCTCACTCATCACCGCCCTGGCAAGCACGGGGCTCATCACCGACGCAACAACTGCTTAACGAGGAGCTGAAACATGGCGCTGCACAAAGAAATCAACACCGAATTCGGTGTCCCGGCTGCTTACCACCGCGTCGCCAGTGTTCAAATTTATTACTTGGACCGATGCTGCGACGTTTACTTGTCCGGCTACCTGTCTGCCGAGGCTCGCGGCGAAGCCAAGTCACCGATGCTTTCCAGCCAGACGCGCCTCAGCTTCGACGCCCTGGGTCTTCGTGGCGACGGCGAGCCGACGCGGGCCGCCATTTACGACGCTCTCAAGAGCATGCCGGAATTCGCCGGCGCTATCGACGTGTGAGGCCGCCCGTGGACCCCCTGACCAAAATCCACCCGTCCATGCTGGCAGGTCCGCTGCCGCCCGACCATCTGCCCACCTATCAGCCCCGAGTCGCGGGTGCTCCGGCCCGCTCGATTTTCGACCGGCTGGCCGATGATCTGACGGTCATTGATGCCGGAGCCGTGTGCGACGGCAGCACCGACGATACCGCGGCGATCCAGCGGCTGATCGACGACGCGGCGGCCGGCGCGGCGATCCGCCTCCCGGCCCGAGACATTCGCGTGGAAGGCACGCTCACAATCCGCAGACCCCTTACCATCGTGGGCGCCGGACGCGCGGCGACACGCATCATCAAGGGCCGCGCCAACAGCCCGCTGTTCAAGGTCGTCGTGGACCAGACGATTGAAGATTTTGGCATGTCCGATCTGTCGCTCATCAAGGATTGCCTTGCCGGTGACGAATACATCGGTGGCCCCGCAGTTCTTGTGGAAGGTCCGAGCACGACGTTTTTCCAATGGTCGCGTTTCGAAAACATCACGGCGTATGGCTTTCACACCTTCTTCCGTGCAGCGCAGGCGCCGGCTTTGACCCCGTTCGGCTACGAAAGCCCGACCGCGTGGCTGACGTTCAACAACATCGTCCTCCGGCCCTGGACCAAGCACACCGTGCACGGATGGCAGTTCACGCAGGGGTCCGGCACGGGCAACAGCTTCTCACGGATCTCCGGTGTCGTGAGCGGGGCCTTCTGGCGCTACGAAGGCAACGCCTGCGTGGTCGGCGACGTGTTGATTTCGAGCAGTCACCTAGCCGGGACCGGGGAAGGTCTCGGCTCCGTCGCAATCAGCATCGGGCCGAACACGGTGTACCGGCAGCGGGTCGCCGTTGATAACATTCAGATCGACGCGGGGCTTGACCGAGTGTTCGGCTTCGACGCGACAGGGAGCATCCCATACAGCAACATGCGCCTCGTCGGCTGCAATGTCGGCGGTGGCGCGGAGGTCGACCTTCCGCCCTCGCGGAGCATGGAGGTCGCGGACCAAGAGGTGTCCGACTGGCGCGCGGGCATCGTCTACCCGGTCCTGCCGGGCGGAGGCCCGATCACCAAGCCGCTGTTCCAGATCACCATGGCAGCGTGGACGGCAACGCTTGTCGAAATCGTGGCGACGGGCTTGGTGGCCGGCGTGGGCCCGTCGATCACGGTCAAGCGCTTCGCCCTACGGGCTTCTTCCTCCGCGATCACCATCACCGCCCTGACCAACGAGGAGCAGCCGGCCGGCGCAATCACGGTCGCGGCCTCGGCCTCCGGTGGCGTGGTGAGCTTCACCGCCACGATGGGCATTACCGCCGCCTCGACCTCCGACCTGGAAGCGCAGATCCGGGCGACCGGCGGCCGGTTCGCGATCATCAGGACGCCGGGCTGACCGTGACTTGGCCGGCGGTGCGTTGGGTCGCACCTCCCGGTC
Organism: Azospirillum formosense; assembly: GCF_040500525.1. Lineage (NCBI taxonomy): Bacteria > Pseudomonadati > Pseudomonadota > Alphaproteobacteria > Rhodospirillales > Azospirillaceae > Azospirillum > Azospirillum formosense. Next base: position 177,246 of record NZ_CP159404.1, read on the forward strand.
CGCGCAACCTCCCGTCATCGCAACGGGAGAGAGCCAGTGCAGCAACCCGCCGACAACACGGCCATCGCCGTCAGCCTCACGGCGCCCGGGTGGGCGGCGGTGCTGACCAACGTCAACGCGGTGCTGACCACGGTCAGCCTTCTGCTCGGCATCGCCTTCTTGGTCTGGCGCTGGAACCGTCAGGTGCGGCGTGACAGCCAGGAGGACACCCTGTGACCAGCCCTTTCGAAAAGGCTCTGGCCTTCGTCCTGGAGAAAGAGGGTGGCCCGACGATCACCGACGATCCGCGCGACCCCGGCGGCCTGACCCGTTGGGGCATCTCCAAGCGCGCCTACCCGGATTTGGACATCCGCAACCTGACCCGCGATCAGGCGGCGGCGATCTACCGCCGGGACTATTGGGACCGGGCCGGCTGCGGCAACCTGCCGGCGGGCGTGGCCTTCTTCCACTTCGACACCGCCGTGAACCAGGGGGCGGGTACCGCGGCGAAGTTCCTCCAGCTCGCCGCGGGCGTCGAAGCCGACGGCAAGATCGGGCCGAAGACCCTCGCCGCTGTGCAGCGCGCCCGGCCCGCCGACCTGCTGGTCGAGTATGCCGCCCGCCGCGCCGACCACTACGGGCGCCTGCCGCACTTCCCGACCTACGGCCTGGGCTGGATGCGCCGGATGGCCGCCTGCCTCGCCCTCGCCATCACTGCCTGAAAGGAGGCTCCCATGCCCATCGCCCACCGCAAGAAGCTCGCCCTCGTCGCCTTCGCCGCCGTCGCTGGCGCGGTCGACTACTTCGCCGGAACCAACTTCCTCCCCATGGCGCTCCAGGCTCTCGTGGGGATGTGAGGAGAGGGGCGCCCTGCGCCCCGTTACCCCTTGGGGCCGTGTGTCTTGGGAGCATCGGCCGGCCGGCCAGCGAACACCGTGTAGCCGGAGCCGCGCATGTGCTCCACCAGTTTCATGGCAAGCATGGTGACAGCCACGTCGTCGGGCTTCTTGGCCGTCTGCATCCCGCGGTTCTGCGACAGCACGAACTCGACCGTCCTCTGGACATCGGGCCACGGGATCGCTCCGCCGCCCATCAGGGCAGGTGCCGCAGCCTCCGCCATGGCGATGTACTGGTTGCGGATCTCCGGCCCGAGGCCGTTCCAAAGCTCCGGCCCGCCGGCCATTGCGACAGCGGCGTCCCAGATCGCACGAGGGGGATGGTCAGTGCTCATGCGGCGATGGTGGCATGGGAACGTGACGAGAACAAGAGGGCGCCGTTGTCAACGGTTTGGGGAGCGCGCACGCCACGTGGCCGTTTTCGCCAATCCGATACTGCGACGCATGTGATTGATCTTATTGATGCGTAACGGCCTGTATCGGCGCTTGTTGGCGCGCCGCATCATGCCGGCAAGTCATTGATAGTGTTCAATTATCAAGGAATTCTAAGCGCATATACGCCCTTTATATTCCACGCCCCCCACCGCCCCCCTCGAATCTATACGCGCTTCGGGCGCAGCCTGATCGTGCCGGACACAGCCGTGCCGGCATCCGATTCACGCTGACGCGCGCCCGACTCTCCGGACGCGCCCCGGAGGCAACCATGCTGGACATCATCGCTCTGGCGATCACCGCGGCCTTCTTCGCCGCGTCCATCGCCTATGTGCACGCCTGCGACCGCTTGTGAGGGGGCCGGGCCATGTTCGTTGACTACGCGCTCGGCGGCCTCGTCGCCGCCGGGCTGCTGGGCTACCTCGTGTACGCCCTGATCCGCCCCGAACGGTTCTGAGGAGACTCCCATGACCGTCAGTGGCTGGATTCACATCCTGCTCTTCGCCGCCCTCGTGGCCGCCGTGGCGCGCCCACTCGGCGGCTACATGACGCGGCTGTTCAACGGGGAGCGCACGCTGCTCTCGCCGCTGCTCGGCCCCTTTGAGCGTGGGCTCTACCGTTTGGCCGGGGTGGACGCGAAGGCGGAGCAGCATTGGGTGACCTACGCCGTCGCCATGCTGCTGTTCAACGTCGCCGGCCTCCTGCTGCTCTACGCGCTGCAGCGCCTGCAGGGCATCCTGCCCCTGAACCCCACGGGCATGGCGGCGGTGCCCGCCGACCTCGCCTTCAACACCGCCGCCAGCTTCGTCACCAACACCAACTGGCAGAATTACGGCGGCGAAAGCACGATGAGCCACCTCGTGCAGATGGCCGGGCTGACCGTGCAGAATTTCGTGTCGGCGGCGACCGGCATCGCGCTGGCCGTGGCTCTGGTCCGCGGCTTCACCCGCACCGGGGCGCGGACGGTCGGCAATTTCTGGGCCGACCTGACCCGCGGCACGCTCTACCTGCTGCTGCCGCTCAGCCTGCTCTGCGCGCTGTTCCTGGTGTGGCAGGGCGTGCCGCAGACGCTGGCCGGCACGGTGGACGCCACCACGCTGGAGGGCGCCCGGCAGACCATCGCGCTCGGCCCCGTCGCCTCGCAGGAGGCGATCAAGATGCTGGGCACCAACGGCGGCGGCTTCTTCAACGCCAACTCCGCCCACCCCTTCGAGAATCCGAACGCCCTGACCAACCTCGTGCAGATGCTGTCGATCTTCGCCATCGGCGCCGGGCTGACCAACCTGTTCGGGCGCATGGCCGGGGACGAGCGGCAGGGCTGGGCCATCCTGGCCGCCATGGGCCTGCTGTTCCTCGTCGGTGTCGCCGTCGTCTACTGGGCGGAGGCCCAGGGCAACCCGGCCTTCGCCGCCTTCGGGCTGGAGGGAAGCGCCGGCAACATGGAGGGCAAGGAGACCCGCTTCGGCATCGCCATGAGCGCCCTGTTCGCCGCGGTGACCACGGCGGCCTCCTGCGGAGCGGTCAACGCGATGCACGACAGCTTCATGCCGCTGGGCGGCATGGTGCCGATGGTCAACATGATGCTGGGCGAGATCATCATCGGCGGCGTCGGGGCCGGGCTCTACGGCATGCTGCTGTTCGCCATCGTCACGATGTTCGTCGCCGGTCTGATGGTCGGGCGGACGCCGGAGTATCTGGGCAAGAAGCTTGAGGCGAAGGAGGTCAAGATGACCATGCTCGCCGTGCTCTGCCTGCCCCTGATGATGCTGGGCGGCACCGCCTTCGCGGTGGTGCTGGACAGCGGCCTCGCCTCGCTCGCCAACGCCGGCCCGCACGGCTTCTCGGAGGCGCTCTACGCCTACGTCTCGGCGGCGGCCAACAACGGCAGCGCCTTCGGCGGGCTGTCGGGCAACACGCTCTGGTACAACCTGACGCTCGCCGCCGGGATGCTGGTGGGCCGCTTCCTGGTCATCGTGCCGATGCTGGCGGTTGCCGGCTCGCTCGCCGCCAAGACGCGCAGCGCGGCCTCGGCCGGCACCTTCCCGACCCACGGCGGCCTGTTCGTCGGGCTGCTGGCCGGCGTCATCCTGATCGTCGGCGGTCTGACCTTCTTCCCGGCGCTCGCCCTCGGCCCGGTGGCCGAGCATCTGGCGATGCGCGCCGGCCTCCTCTTCTGACCGGGGACCTTCCATGGACACCCATTCGAAAACCGCCACCCGGACGCCGGCCTCCACGCTGCTGGACCCGGCCATCCTCCTGCCCGCCGTCGCCGGCTCCGTCCGCAAGCTCGACCCGCGGCTGATGGCCCGCAACCCGGTGATGTTCTGCGTGGAGGTGGTGGCGGCGCTGACCACGCTGCTGTTCCTGCGCGATCTCCTGACCGGCGCCGGGGGGATCGGCTTCTCCCTGCAGATCGTGCTGTGGCTGTGGTTCACCCTGCTCTTCGCCAACTTCGCGGAGGCGGTGGCGGAGGGCCGCGGCAAGGCCCAGGCGGCCAGCCTGCGCCGCACCCGCACGGAGACCACCGCCAAGCGTCTGTCCGACAGCGGGGACTGGCTGCCCGTCCCGGCCACCGCGCTCAAGCCCGGCGATCTCGTTCTGGTGGAGGCCGGCGACCTCATCCCCTCCGACGGCGAGGTGGTGGAGGGCGTGGCCAGCGTCAACGAGGCGGCGATCACCGGCGAATCCGCCCCGGTCGTCCGCGAATCCGGCGGCGACCGCTCGGCGGTGACCGGCGGCACGCAGGTGATCTCCGACTGGATCAAGGTGCGGATCACCGCGGCCCAGGGCAACACCTTCCTCGACCGCATGATCGGGCTGGTCGAAGGCGCGCAGCGCCAGAAGACGCCGAACGAGATCGCGCTGAACATCCTGCTGGCCGGCATGACGGTCATCTTCGTCATCGCCGTGGCGACCATCCCCAGCTTCGCCACCTACGCCGGCGGCTCGGTCGGGGTGCTGGTGCTGGCGGCGCTGTTCGTCACGCTGATCCCGACCACCATCGGCGCGCTGCTGTCGGCCATCGGCATCGCCGGCATGGACCGTCTGGTCCGCTTCAACGTGCTGGCCATGTCGGGCCGGGCGGTCGAGGCGGCGGGCGACGTGGACACGCTGCTGCTCGACAAGACCGGCACGATCACGCTGGGCAACCGGCAGGCGGCGGAGTTCCTGCCGATCTCGGGCGTGGCCGACCGCGACCTCGCCGACGCCGCCCAGCTCGCCTCGCTGGCCGACGAGACGCCGGAGGGCCGCTCCATCACCGTCTTGGCGAAGGAGAAGTACGGAATCCGCGCCCGCGACATGGCCGGGCTGCACGCCCAGTTCGTGCCCTTCACCGCCCAGACGCGGCTGAGCGGCATCGACAGCGACGGCGTGACGATCCGCAAGGGCGCCGTGGACGCCGTGCTGGCCCATGTGCGGACCCTCGGGCAGGGCGTCGCCAGCCATGGCAACACAGTGATCGGGCTGCGCCCCGACCCCGCCCTGGAGGCGGCGGTGCGCGAGGTGCAGGCCATCGCGGAGCGCGTCGCCAAGTCCGGCGGCACGCCGCTGGCCGTCGCCCGCGACGGCCGGCTGCTCGGCGTCATCCACCTGAAGGACATCGTCAAGGGCGGCATCCGGGAGCGCTTCGCGGCGCTGCGCCAGATGGGCATCAAGACGGTGATGATCACCGGCGACAACGCCATGACCGCCGCCGCCATCGCGGCGGAGGCCGGGGTGGATGATTTCCTCGCCCAGGCGACGCCGGAGATGAAGCTGCAGCTCATCCGCGACGAGCAGGCGCGGGGCAAGCTGGTCGCCATGTGCGGCGACGGCACCAACGACGCCCCGGCGCTGGCCCAGGCCGACGTCGGCGTGGCGATGAACACCGGCACCGTCGCCGCCCGCGAGGCCGGCAACATGGTCGACCTGGACAGCGACCCGACCAAGCTGATCGAGATCGTGGAGATCGGCAAGCAGCTGCTGATGACGCGCGGCGCGCTGACCACCTTCTCCATCGCCAACGACGTGGCGAAGTACTTCGCGATCATCCCCGCCATGTTCCTGGCCTTCTACCCGCAGCTGGGCGCCCTGAACGTGATGGGGCTGGCCAGCCCGGAGAGCGCGATCCTGTCGGCGATCATCTTCAACGCGCTGATCATCGTGGCGCTGATCCCGCTGGCGCTGCGCGGCGTCGCCTACCGCGCGGTGGGCGCGGCGCGGCTGCTGCGCCGGAACCTGCTGATCTACGGGCTGGGCGGCCTGATCGTGCCCTTCGTCGGAATCAAGCTGATCGACCTGCTCGTCACCGCCATCGGACTCGTGTGAGGACCCCGCCATGATCAAGGAACTGCGTCCCGCCCTCGTCATGATCGCCGCGCTGACCGTGGTGACTGGGCTGATCTACCCGCTGGCCGTCACCGGCATCGCCCAGGCCGTCTTCCCGCATCAGGCCAACGGCAGCCTGATCGAGCGGAACGGGACGGTCGTCGGCTCCGCCCTGATCGGCCAGAGCGTCACGGGAGAGGGCTACTTCCACGGCCGGCCCTCCGCCACGCTGGGGCCGGACCCGGCCGACCCGTCGAAGAGCGTGCCGGCGCCCTACAACGCCGCGGCCTCCGGCGGCTCCAACCTCGGCCCGACGTCGCAGGCTCTGGCCGACCGGGTGCGGGAGGAGACGGAGCGGCTGAAGGCCGAGAATCCGGGCGTTCCGGTGCCGGTCGAGCTGGCGACGGCCTCGGCCAGCGGTCTCGACCCGCATCTGTCGCCGGCGGCCGCCGACTTCCAGGTCCCCCGCGTCGCCCGTGCCCGCGGCCTGTCGGAGGCCCAGGTCCGCGCCGTGGTCACCCTGAACACGGAGCCCTCGCCGCTGGGACCGCTGGGGGAGCCGGTGGTCAACGTGCTGCGGCTCAATCTCGCCCTCGACGCCGCCACGGCGACGCATTAGCTGAAGGTCAGCAGGCGGCCTCCTTCCTTTTTCCGCGCCGGCGGGGGAGGGAATGGGGCCGCCGATCCGTTCCGAAAGCCGCCCCGATGCCGAACGACCGAACCGCCGCCGTTGCCCGGCCCTCGCCCGAAGCGCTCCTGCGCGAAGCGGCGCGGGAGGGGCGCGGGCGGCTCAAGCTGTTCCTGGGCGCCGCCCCCGGCGTCGGCAAGACCTACGAAATGCTGCTGACCGCCCAGGCCAAGCGGCGCGACGGGGTGGACGTGGTGGTCGGCGTGGTGGAGACCCACGGCCGGCGCGAGACCGAGGCGCTGCTCGCCGGCCTGACGGTCCTTCCCCGCCGCAAGGTCGAGTACAAGGGCCGCCGGCTCGACGAGATGGACCTCGACGCCATCCTCGCCCGCCGCCCGGCCATCGTCCTGGTGGACGAGCTGGCCCACACGAACGCCCCCGGCAGCCGGCACGCCAAGCGCTATCTCGACGTGGAGGAGATCCTCGCCGCCGGGATCGACGTCTACACGACCATGAACATCCAGCATGTGGAGAGCCTGAACGACGTCGTCGCCCGGATCACCCGCGTCCGCGTGCGCGAGACGGTGCCGGACTCCATCCTCGACCGCGCCGACGACATCGAGGTCATCGACATCACGCCCGACGATCTGATTCAGCGGCTGAAGGACGGCAAGGTCTACGTCCCGCGCACCGCCGAACGGGCGATCCGCCATTACTTCTCCCCCGGCAACCTGACGGCGCTGCGCGAACTGGCGCTGCGCCGCACCGCCCAGCGGGTGGACGACCAGCTTCTCACGCACATGCAGGCCCACGCCATCGCCGGACCCTGGGCGGCGGGGGAGCGGCTGCTGGTCTGCGTGAACGAGGACCCGGCCTGCGCCGCCGTCGTCCGCTACGCCCGCCGTCAGGCCGACCGGCTGCGCGCCCATTGGACCGCGCTGCATGTGGAGACTCCGCGCAGCCTGCGCCTGAGCGAGGCCGAGCGCGACCGCATCGCCGACGCGCTGCGGCTGGTCGAGAAGCTGGGCGGCGAGGCGGTGACCATCCCCGGCGGCGACGTGGCCGGCACGGTGGTCGAGTATGCGCGGGCCAACAACGTCGCCCACATCGTCATCGCCAAGTCCCACCGCGGCCCCTGGGCGGAGCTTCTGCGCAGTTCCATCGCCTTCCGGCTGATCCGGCAGGCCGGCGGCATCAGCGTCCATGTCATCGCCGACGACGCCGAGGAGCCGATCCCCCCCAAGACGGTGCGCACCGCCGCCCCCCGGCGCCCGGCGCTGTCCTGGTGGCCCTACGCCGCCGCCACCGGCTATGTCGCGCTGGCGCTGGGCGTCGGGGAGGTGCTTCAGCAGGTGCTGGACGTCAGCAACGTCGCGCTGGTCTTCTTGACGGCGGTGCTGACCAGCGCGGTGACCGGCGGGCTGGGGCCGTCGCTTTACGCCTGCGTCGCCAGCATCCTGGCCTTTAACTACTTCTTCCTGAACCCGCTCTACACCTTCTCCATCGCCGACCCGGAGAACATCGTCGCGCTGTTCTTCTTCGCGGTGGTCGCGGTGATCGCCAGCAACCTGACCGCCCGCGTGCGCGCCCAGGCCGTCACCGCCCGGCTGCGCGCCAAGACGACCGAGGATCTCTACGGCTTCAGCCGCAAGCTGGCCGGCGTGGTCACCATGGACGACCTGCTGTGGGCGACCGCCCACCAGATCGCGGCGATGCTGAAGGTGCATGTGGTCCTGCTGCTGCCCGACGGCGGCACCGTGTCCGTCCGCGCCGGCTACCCGCCGGAGGACGAGCTGCGCGAGGCCGACCTCGCCGCCGCCGTCTGGGCGTGGGAGAACAACCGGCCGGCCGGGCGCGGCTCGGACACGCTGCCCGGCGCCAAGTGGCTGTTCCTTCCCCTGCGCACCGGGCGCGGCCCGGTCGGGGTGGTCGGCATCGACACCGACACCGCCCGCACCGGCAAGCCCGGCGCCCTGCTGACCCCCGACCAGCGCCGTCTGCTCGACGCGCTGACCGATCAGGCCGCACTCGCCATCGAGCGGGTCACCCTGGCGGAGGACGTGGACCGCGCTCGTCTGGCCGCCGAGACGGAGCGGCTGCGCTCGGCCCTGCTCACCTCGATCTCCCACGACCTGCGGACGCCGCTGGCCTCCATCCTGGGGTCGGCGACCAGCCTGACCGCCTACGGCGCCGGGATGGACGAGGCGTCGCGCCGCGACCTCGCCGCCACCATCCAGGAGGAGGCGGAGCGGCTGAACCGCTTCATCGCCAACCTGCTGGACATGACGCGCCTGGAATCGGGGGCCATCCGACCGCGCACCGGCCCGGTCGATCTGGCCGAGACGGTGGGCAGCGCGCTGGGGCGGGCGGGGCGCATCCTGGCCGGGCACCGGGTGGACGTCGATCTGGCCGCCGACCTGCCGATGCTGGAGGCGGACGACGTGCTGTTCGAACAGGTTCTCTTCAATCTGCTGGACAACGCGGCCAAATACGCGCCAACAGGCTCGCTGATCCAGGTCGGGGCGTCGCGGGAGGGCGGTCGGGTGCGCATCGAGGTGCGGGACGAGGGCGAGGGCATCCCCGCGGCGGATGTCGAGCGCATCTTCGACAAGTTCTACCGCGTCCAGGCCCAGGACCGGCAGCGCGCCGGGACCGGGCTGGGGCTGGCGATCTGCCGCGGCTTCGTCGAGGCGATGGGCGGCACCATCGCCGCCGGCAACCGCAAGGACCGCTCCGGCGCCGTCTTCACCCTGACCATGCCCGCCGCCGCCGCCCTGCCTAGTCTTGAGGGGCCCAGCCTTGAGGGGCCCGGTCTCGAGGAAGAGGGGACGCCATGAGGTCGGACACCCTGCCGCTGCGCGTCCTGGTGGTGGACGACGAGCCGCCGATCCGCCGCTTCCTGCGCACCACCCTGTCCACCCAGGGCTACGACATCGCCGAGGCGGAGGATGGCGCGGGCGCGCTGGAGGCGGTGCGGCGGCGTCCGCCGGACCTGCTGGTGCTCGATCTCGGGTTGCCGGGCATCGGCGGGCTGGAGGTGATCCGCCGCCTGCGCGCCGACGGGGTGGCCACCCCCATTATCGTCCTGTCCAGCCGCGCCGACGAGGCGGGCAAGGTGGAGGCGCTGGACCTCGGCGCCGACGACTATGTGACCAAGCCCTTCGGCATGGACGAGTTGCTGGCCCGCATCCGCGCCGCCCTGCGCCACCGCCTGCAGCAGCAGGGGGAGCGGCCGCTGTTCCGCAGCGGCGACCTCGCCGTCGATCTGGTCCGGCGGATCGTGACCGTCCGTGGCGCCGAGGTGAAGCTGTCGCCCCGCGAATACGACCTGCTGCGCCTGCTGGTCGCCCATGCCGGCAAGGTGCTGACCCACCGCTTCATCCTGAAGGAAGTCTGGGGGGCGGACACCGACGTGCAGTATCTGCGCATCTACATCCGCCAGCTCCGCCAGAAGATCGAAGCGGAGCCGGAGCGCCCCTCGCACATCCTGACCGAGACCGGCGTCGGCTACCGGCTGCGCGCGCCGGACTGATCCGGCCCCGCACCCTCTCCCCGAACCCCGGCGCAACCCACCGCTGCACGCCAAACCTGCTGCGCGGTGGTCGGATTCGTGCGACAGAACCCCCAGGGCCGCTGTTTCAAGCGCAAAGCCCCAAGAAAAGAGATGACCGCACACCGCAACTAAGCCCAACCGAAGCTTTCGAAGAGATTTTTATATGGAAAGCGTGGATCTCTGGTCGCAGCTCACCGCCCTTGGGCAGGTGGTCGCCATCGACCTTGTTCTCGCCGGCGACAACGCCATCGTCGTCGGCATGGCCGCCGCCGCCGTTCCCCAGGAGCAGCGCCGCAAGGTGATCTTCTGGGGCATCGGCGCCGCCATCATCCTGCGCATCTTCTTCGCGCTGATCACCACCCAGCTTCTCGCCATCATCGGGCTGACCCTGGCCGGCGGCGTTCTGCTGCTCTGGGTCTGCTGGAAGATGTTCCGCGAGCTGCGCTCCGGAGGGGCGGACGAGGTGACGCCCGACGAGGCGCTGGCCGCAACCGGCTCCGGGGACGCCGCGGTCGGCGCGGCGGTGGCGACGACCACCTTCGGCGCGGCGGTCTGGCAGATCGTGGTGGCGGACGTGTCGATGTCGCTCGATAACGTGCTGGCGGTGGCCGGCGCCGCCAAGGACCATCCGACCGTCCTGGTCATCGGCCTGCTGCTGTCGGTCATCCTGATGGGCGCCGCCGCCAACGTGATCGCCCATATCCTGCACAAGCACCGCTGGATCGGCTGGATCGGCCTCGCCATCATCACCTACGTGGCGCTCGACATGATCTGGCGCGGCGGCAACGAGGTGCTGACCCAGGCCCATCTGCTCTGACGGGTCGCGACCTCCCTCCGCCAGGGTGAATGTTTCCCAGGGGCGGTGGACGTCGAGGCCGGCCGGGATGGGTCGGCCGAGGAAGGGCGGCGTGGCGAGGAGCGGAGAAGCCTCGCCTCGCCACCCGGCCACGCGATCACCCCGCCACGCCGTCGAGTTCCGGCATCCGCCAGTTCCCGCCGAGGTCGGCGTTGCGCAGCAGCAGGAACAGCTCGTCCTGCGAGCGGGTGACGGCGGTGTAGAGCCAGCGCCATTTGTGCTCGCGGAAGGCGGCGGAATCGTCGAGCACCGTGACCGAGGGAAATTCCGACCCCTGGGCGGAGTGGCAGGTGATCATCCAGGCCCAATCGAACTGCTGCACGTCGCGCTCCACCCGCGGCGCCTTGGTCTCGCCGCTGTAGTGGGCCTGGAACATCCAGGGGTGGACCATCAGCTTGCTGCGGGGCTTCACCTCGTCCTCCATATGGACGCCGAGCGACCACAGCCCGTCCTGCCGGCCCCGCCCCTCGGCCGCCGGGCGGGTCAGCGTGCCGATCATGCCGTTGAACAGCCCCTCCTCGCGGTCGTTGCGGCGGCAGATCACCCGCTCGCCGGCCTGCGGCATCACCGTGTCGAAGCCGTGGCGGGCGCGGATGCGCCGGGTGAAGTCGGTGCGCACGCGGTGGGTCCCGCAGATGGTCTGGGTGTCAACCCGCAGGGCCAGCGGCTCGGTCACCCGGTTCAGCGGCAGGACATGGGCGTTCCCGGCGGTGCCGAAGCGGCGCGGCAGCTCCTGCCGACGCAGCAGATGGGCCAGACGGATCACCGGGCTCTCCCGCGCCGTGCGGTGCGGCTCGACCAGCCGGAAATCCGGCTCGCCCCTGGTCAGGGTGCCCTGGCCGGTCACCGGGGGAAGCTGGTAGTCGTCGGCGATCATCAGGATCTTCTTGCCGGAGCGCAGCAGGTCGCCCGCCACGTCGTCCCCGACCATCGAGCCCTCGTCGCAGACGATCAGGTCGGCCTCGGCGAACTTGCCCTCCGACTTGCGGGCGAAGAACAACTCGCCGGTGTCGTCATCCTGGCGCGGCGCGTAGATCAGGGAATGCAGCGTCGCCGCCCGGTCGATGCCCTTGCGGCGGAGCACCTGCGCCGCCTTGCCGGTGGGTGCGCCGACCACGAAATTTTCCAGGTTGCGGCGGTCCTGGAGATGGTCCAGGGCGAAGACGGTGGTCTTGGTCTTGCCGGTCCCGGCCTCGCCGGCCAGCCAGAACATCTGGGGGGCCGCGGGGTCGGCGTACCAGGCGTCGATGGCCTGGATCGCCCGGAACTGCTCGTCGGTCGGGGTGTCGGAGGTGCTGGGCATGGAGCGTGGGGGAGGGGGCTGCCGGGCGGGCCACAATAGCCCGCCGGGCAGCCCCCGGCCAAGCCCTACGGCTCCGCCCGGAAGGGGCCGCTGATGAGACGGCGCAGGCCGGCGAACAGGGTCAGCCCGCCCGACACCACCCCGACATAGACGAACAGCGCGTCATGCCCGAACCACTCCATGGCCGCCGTCGCCAGCAGCGGCCCGAGCGCCGCACCCAACGCCCAGGCGAGCAGGAGCGCGCTGGCCAAAGGGACCGTCTCCTCCACCGTCACATGGTCGTTGGCGTGGGCCACGCAGATCGCGTAGAGCGACAGGGCGGCGCTGCCCCATAGGGTGAACAGGCCGAGCAGGACGGTCTGCGGCGCCGTCCCGCCGGGCGGGTTGGCGAAGGCGGCGATCAGGAAGGCGGCGACCGTCGCCACGGCGGAGACCGCGAAGATGACCAGCCTCCGGTCGTGCCGGTCGGAGAAGCGGCCGATCGGCCATTGCAGCACCACGCTGCCCACCTGGATGCCCGACATGATCAGGGCGACCCCCGCGGCGGGCAGGGCCAGCCCGGCGAGCCAGGCCGGGCCGATGCCGGTGACCGCCGTGTTGCACAGCCCGACCATCAGGCAGCCGGCGAAGGCCACCGGCGCCCGCCGCACATACTGCCAGGGCGAGGGCGCTGGCCCCTTCGGCGCGGCGCTGGCCGGCGGGCGGACCGCCGCCACCGGCACCAGCGACAGGCCGTAGCATCCCGCCGCCAGCACGGTCAGCCACAGGGCCGACAGGTTCGGGCTGGCGAGCAGCATCTGGCCGCCGATCACCGCCACCTTGCAGGCGATCATGTAGAGGGAGAAGACGCTGCCCCGCGATCCCGGCGGCGACAGGGTGGCCAGACCGCTTTCCGCGACGGTGAGCATCCCGACGTAGGACACCCCCATCAGCAGCCGCAGCCCCACCCAGGCCTGGGCGTCGGGCAGCAGGTTCAGCAGCAGCGTGGCGGCGGCGGCGAGCAACCCGAAGGCGGCGAAGGACCACACCCCGCCCACCCGGCGGATCATCCAGGGGGCGGCCCAGCAGCCCAGCACGAAGCCGACCGAGTAGGCCGAGGCCACCGCCCCGACGACCAGCGGCGGGGCCGCCGCCTCGGCGAGGCGGAGCGGCAGCAGGATCTGCAGGATGCCGTTGGCGACCTGGATGACGCAGACGCCGAGGATCAGCGCGGCCAGCACCGTCACAGGCGAGGCCGGAGGCCAATGGGTGGTGTGGGGCAAGATTGCGGGAAGGTCAGTGGTTGCCGGGCAGGGCGTCCAGCGGGTCGTCCGCGACCGGCTGCGGGCGGGCGCCGGCGAGATGGCCGTCCACCAGGGCGCGCAGGAAGCCGCGGGTGCGCTCCTGGGTCGGGTTGGTGAAGATCTGCTCCGGCGGGCCGGACTCGACGATGCGCCCGTCGGCCATGACCACCACGGTGTCGGCGACCTCGCGGGCGAAGCCCATCTCGTGGGTCACCACCATCATGGTCATGCCCTCCTCGGCCAGCGTCTTCATGACCTGGAGCACCTCGCCGACCAGTTCGGGGTCGAGGGCGGAGGTCGGCTCGTCGAACAGCATCACCTTCGGCTTCATGGCGAGCGCACGGGCGATGGCGGCGCGCTGCTTCTGCCCGCCCGACAGGGTGGACGGGTAGACGTCGGCCTTGTCGCCCAGCCCCACCTTGCGCAGCAGCTCCATCGCCAGTTCCCGCGCCTCGGCCTTGGCCATGCCGCGCACCACGACGGGGGCGCGCATGACGTTCTCCACCGTGGTCATGTGCGGGAACAGGTTGAAGGACTGGAAGACCATGCCGGTCTCGGCGCGCAGCGCGTTCAGCTCCTTGTCGGGCAGCGGCTTGCCGTCGGCGATGATGGTCCGGTGGTTGATGCGGATCTCGCCGCGGTCGGCGGTCTCCAGGCAGTTGCAGCAGCGCAGCAGCGTGCTCTTGCCCGAACCCGACGGCCCGATGACCACGGTGGTGCGCGACGGCGGCACGGTCAGGCTGACGTCCTTCAGCACCTCGGTGCTGCCGAAGCTCTTGTAGACGTTGCGGATCTCGATCACCGGCTTACCCTCTTTCCACGGTCATGCGCTTCTCGATCTGGCGCAGGATCCAGGTGGCCGCGTTGGTCAGGATGAAATAGATCAGCGCCACGGCGATGTAGACCTCCAGCGCGCGGAAGCTGGTGGAGATGATCCGCTGGCCCTCGCGCATCACGTCGTCGATGGTCAGAAGCGACACCAGGGCCGAGTTCTTGATCAGCGCGATGGTCTCGTTGCCCAGCGGCGGCAGCATGCGGCGGAAGGCCTGGGGCAGCACCACCTCCCACATCGCCTCGCGGTAGGACATGCCGAGCGAGCGGGCGGCCTCCATCTGGCCGCGGTCGATCGACTGGATGGCGCCGCGCACCACCTCCGACACGTAGGAGCCGCTGTAGATGCCGAGCCCGATCACGCCGCACAGCCACGCCGGCAGCAGGATGCCGAACTGCGGCAGGCCGAAGAACAGCAGGAACAGCTGCACCAGAAGCGGCGTGCCGCGGATGAAGGCCACATAGGCCGACGCGATGCCATACAGCACGCGCCGCGCCGGGTTGAGGCGGATGATGCCGACGAGCAGGCCGAGCACGGCGCTGAGCAGGAAGGCCGCCGCGGTCACCTCGATGGTGACCACGGTGCCCTTCAGCAGCTCCGGCAACCCTCCCCAGACGGGGGCGAAGTCGAGCGTCACGGGAGGGGTCCTCCGTTCACAAAAATATCGATCACTTCTTGGCTTCGAACCACTTGTCGATCAGCTTCTGGTAGGTGCCGTCGGCCTTCAGCTTGGTGATGGCGGCGTTCACCTTGGTCACCAGCTCGGTGTTCTCCTTGCGCATGGCGAAGCCGTAATCCTCGGTGGTGAGCTGGTCGTCCAGCACCTTCACGGTCGGATGCGTCTGGGCGTAGAGCTTGGCGGCGGGCTTGCCGGTCACCGCGACGTCGGTGCGGCCGGTCTCGACCTGCCCGAACATCTCAGCGTTGGTCTCGACCTCAACGATCTTCGTCTTCGGGAAATGCTCCTTCAGATGGACGACCGACTTGGTGCCGATCTGCACGGCGGCGGTCTTGCCCTCGAGGTCGGCCGGGCCCTTCACGGCGGTGTTGTTCGCCTTGACCATGATGACGAGGCCGCCCGGATAGTAGGTGTCGGAGAAGGCGACGACCTTGCGGCGCTCCTCGGTGATGTACATGGCCGAGGCGATCATGTCGAAGCGGTTGGCCATCAGGCCGGGGATCAGGCCCTTGAAGTCGATGTCCACCCACTCGACGCCCTTGGTGGCGCCCAGCTCCTTGGCGATGGCCTCGACCAGCTCGATGTCGAAGCCGGTCTTCTTGCCGTCCTGCGAGAATTCGAAGGGCGCGAAGGTGGCGTCCACGCCGACGCGGAAGGTGCCGTTCTGCTTGATCGAGGCGATCACCGCGTCCTCGGCGCGGGCCGGGACGGAGCCGGCGCCGACCACGGTGACGACCGCGGCGGCGGCGAAGGAGGCGGCGGCAAGAAACTTACCAAAGGACTTCATGGGTCGAAACTTCCCTGTTCGATGCGCCTGCGTTGCCAGATTCGAAGACCGGGAAAAATCCCGCGCGCAGCGACCGGCTTGGCAGCGCCGTGTTTTGCCTATAAAACATATGTTGCCCAGGGAAAACGACCGCGTCAACGCCGTTTGTCATACTGGAGCATGACGGACGCCCTATGGCAACGCTGGTGTTGCGGTTGCGCGCCGCAAAGGCCGCGGACGCCGGGGCGACAAAACAGGGATGCGAAGAGTTTTGCTGACAAAACATTTGTCGCACGGGAGAGAGGATATGGACGTCTTCGGGTTTCGCGCCGCGCGCCGTCCGGTGCTGGTCAGCCTGCCCCATGTCGGCACGGCGCTGCCGGACGGATTCATCGGCCGGCTGGTGCCGGAGGCCCAGGGCCTGCCCGACACCGACTGGCACCTGCCGCGGCTCTACGACTTCCTGGAGGAACTCGGAGTCGGGGTGATCCAGGCGCGCTTCTCGCGCTACGTCATCGACCTCAACCGCCCCAGCAACGACACGCCGCTCTACAGCGGCGCCACCACGGGCCTGTGCCCGACCACCCTGTTCGACGGGGCGCCGCTGTACCAGCCGGGCGCCGAACCGGACGCGGCGGAGGTGGCGGAGCGGGTCGCCCGCTACTGGGCGCCCTACCACGACGCCATCACCGCCGAGATGACCCGGCTGCGCGACCGGTTCGGGCGGGCGGTGCTGTTCGACGCCCATTCCATCCGCTCCGTCGTGCCGCGGCTGTTCGAGGGGCGGCTGCCCGACCTGAACATCGGCACCAACGACGGGCGCAGCGCCGCCCCCGTGCTGGGCGACCGGCTGGTCGCGGTCGGGGCGGACGCCGGGGCCGACGGCTTCACCCATGTCCTCAACGGGCGCTTCAAGGGCGGCCACATCACCCGTCATTTCGGCCGTCCGTCCGAGGGCTGGCACGCCGTGCAGCTCGAGATGGCGCAGGTGACCTACATGGAGGAGGATGCGCCCTTCGCCTTCGACGAGGCGCGCGCCGCGCGGATCCGCCCGCATCTCCGGCGCTTCATCGGAGCGATGGCCGATTGGGCTGAGGAACAGGCGTGATGGGGGCGGCGATGGACGGCATGAACGGGCTTTTCTGCGAACGGGCGCTGCTGCCCGAGGGCTGGGCCTCGAACGTGGCGCTGCGCTTCGACGCGCGGGGCACGCTGACGGCCGTGGAGCAGGACGCGTCCTCGGACGGCCTGCTCCGGGCCGCCGGGCCGGTGATCCCCGGCATGCCCAACCTGCACAGCCACGCCTTCCAGCGGGCCATGGCCGGGCTGACCGAATACGCCGGCGCGTCGGAGGACAGCTTCTGGACGTGGCGCGACGCCATGTACGGCTTCGTCCGCCGGATGACGCCCGAGGCGGCGGAGGCCGTCGCGGCGCTGCTCTACATGGAGATGGCGAAGCAGGGCTACACGGCGGTGGCGGAATTCCACTACCTCCACCACGACGCCGACGGCAACCCCTACGCCGACCGGGCGGAGATGTCGCGCCGCATCCTGGCCGCCGCCGACACGGCGGGGATCGGCCTGACCCATCTGCCGGTGCTCTACGCCCACAGTGGCTTCGGCGGCAAGCCGCCGTCCGACGGGCAGAAGCGCTTCATCAACGACGTGGACGGGCTGCTGTCCATCGTCGCCGCCATGCGGAAGGCGATGGGCGCGGAGCGGGCGGGCCGCCGCGCCGGCCTCGCCCTGCATTCGCTGCGCGCGGTGACTCCGGAGGAGATGCGCGACGCGCTGGCCGGCCTCGACTCGCTCGACCCCGGCGCGCCCATCCACATCCACATCGCCGAGCAGACGGCGGAAGTGGACGACTGCGTCGCCTGGAGCGGCAAGCGCCCGGTGGAATGGCTGCTGGAGAACGCTGCGGTCGGGCCGCGCTGGTGCCTCGTCCACGCCACCCACCTGACCCCGGCGGAAGTCGACGGTCTAGCGGCGAGCGGCGCCGTGGCCGGTCTCTGCCCGACGACCGAGGCCAATCTGGGCGACGGGCTGTTCCCGGCCATCCCCTTCCTGGCGCGGGGCGGGCGGTTCGGCGTCGGCTCGGACAGCCACATCAGCGTGTCCGCGGCCGAGGAGCTGCGCGTTCTGGAATACGGCCAGCGGCTGGTGCAGCGGCGGCGCAACGTGCTGCGCGCCGGGGACGGTCCGTCCATCGGCGGCGGCCTGTACCGGGCGGCGGTGGCCGGAGGCGCGCAGGCGCTGGGCCAGCCGCTGGCCGGCGGCGGGATTCAGGTGGGCCAGCCCGCCGACCTCGTCGTGCTTGACGCCGACAACCCGAAACTGCTTTCTCGCACCGACGACAGCCTTCTGGACGCCTATGTCTTCGCCAGTGACGGGCACGCCGTGCGCGACGTGGTCGCGGCGGGGCGGACCGTGGTGCGCGAGGGCCGCCACATCCGGGAGGACGCCATCCGTGCCGCCTACCGGCGCGCCATCGAGGGGTTGCGCCGGGACACATGAGCGAGACCGATCCGAACACCTACATCGCCCCGGCGCTGCAGCGCGGGCTGGCCATCCTGGAGCTGTTCACCCCGCAGCGCCGGACCCTGTCCCTGACCGACATCGCCAAGGCGCTGGGAATCGGGCGGGCCTCGGCCTACCGGCTGGTCTTCACGCTGGAGCATCTCGGCTACATCGGGCGGGCGGGGGACGGCAAGTCCTACCGCCTGGCGCCGCGGTCGATGCAGCTCGGCTACCATTACCTGTCGGGGCTGGACGGGATCGAGGTGGCGATCCCCTACATCGACGGGCTGCGCGACAGCACGCAGATCTCCGCCCACATGGCGGTGCGCGACGGGACGGAGATCGTCTACGTCTACCGCGCGCACTCGCACATGACGCTGTCCAGCAACATCGCGGTCGGCTACCGCCTGCCGGCCCACGCCACCGCGATGGGACGGATGCTGCTGAGCGGCCTCACCGACGAGGCCATCGCGCAGCTCTACACCGGCGTGCGGCTGGACCGCTACAGCGATACCACGGCGGTCACGCTGACCTCGCTGATCCAGGAGGTGGCGGAGGACCGCAAGCGCGGCTGGACGATGAACCGCTCCTCCTTCGTGTCGGGGATCGTCGCCATCGCGGCGGCCATCCGCGACCACCGGGGCGAGGTCATCGCCGCCATCAACCTGTCCGGCCCCAGCGCCGTGATGGACCAGCCCGCCACGCTCGACCATCTGCGGACCAAGGTGGTGGAGACGGCGGACGCGATCTCCCACCAGCTCGGCTACCTGCCGCGGGGCTGAGCGGCGGGACGGTCGGGCGCCCCGGTCAGGCCCCCGGCACCAGACTCCTGACGAAGGCGGCGATGCGGCGGCAAGCCTCCGCAAGCTCCGCCTCGCCGACGGCGAAGGACAGGCGGACGCAGCCCGCCGCCGCCGGGCCGAAGGCGCCGGCGTCGAGGACCGACACACCGGTCTCGCGGAACAGCCGCCACGCGAACTCCATGGTCGGCAGACCGGTGCCGCGCACGTCCACCAGCATGAACATGCCGGCCTCCGGCTTCAGGCAGCGCAGGCCGGGAACGGAGCCGAGCGCCTCCAGCGCGATGTCGCGGCGGCGGCGGTAGCCCTCGCGCATCGCCGCCACCGCCTCGTCGCCCTGCTCGACGGCGACCAGAGCCGCCTGCTGCACGAATCCCGGCAGGCCGTAGAGCATGCACAGAGCCAGCGTGCCCATATGGACGACCAGCGGCGCCGGGGCGACCACCCAGCCGGCGCGCCAGCCGGTCATGGCGTGCGACTTGGACAGGCTGTTGATGGTCACCGTGCGCTCCGCCATGCTGGGCAGGGTGGCGATGCTGAGGTGGGGCCGGTCGAAGGTCAGGCTGGCGTAGACCTCGTCGGCGACCACCCACAGGTCGTGGCGGCGGGCGAGGTCGGCGACGGCTTCCAGCTCCTCCGCCGACATGACGATGCCGGTGGGGTTGGCGGGGGTCGCCAGGAAGATCGCGCGGGTGCGCGGGGTCACCGCGGCGGCCAGCGCCGCCGGGTCCAGCCGCAGCGTGGCGGCGTCCGGGGCCACCGGCACCAGCGTGGCGCCCGACGCGCGGACGCAGGCCTCGTAGGTCAGGTACATCGGCTCCGGCACCAGCACCTCGTCCCCCGCCTCGACGAGGCAGAGGGTGGCGTTGAACAGGCCGTTCTGCGCCCCGGCGCAGACGATGACGTTCTCCGGCTCGACCGGCAGGCCGGTGCGGCGGGCGACGTCGCGGGCCAGCGCGGCGCGCAGCTCCGGGCGGCCGGGGATCGGGGTGTAATGGGTGTCGCCGGCGTGCAGGGCGGCGATGGCGGCGTCGCGCACCGGGGCGGGCGTGTCGAAATCGGGATCGCCGACGCTCAGCACGATCACATCCTCGCCGCGCCCTTTGGCGGTCCAGGCGGCGAAATGGATGTCCCAGGCTGCGACGCGGTCGCCGCGGATGCGGTCGGTGAGGGACGAGAAACGCATCGGCGGAGACTCCCTGGCAGGCATTCGCGTTTGCCGGACACGGGTCGCGGCGGAAGCCCATCCATATGCCCCAGGGCGGGGCCGCGGCACAACCGGGCGTTTGAGGAGCGACGGTGCAAGGCGGCCATTCATGCCCATTAGGTCACCCTGATATGACCGACCGGCAATTGCAGCGCTGCGAAATCGGGGCCTATGACGGACCTCAATAATAAAACGAGTGAATCGTCCGCCGAACAGTTTCCATCGGCAACAAACGCCCGAGAACGTGCAAAGGATAACCATGTACCGCGACCGTATTCGCCTGAAGTCCCTGTGGGGGAAGGTGGTGACGCCGGAAGAGGCGGCCCTGCTGATCCACGACGGCATGACCATCGGCATGAGCGGCTTCACCCGCGCCGGGGACGCCAAGGCGGTTCCGCTGGCGCTGGCCGAGCGCGCCGCGACGGAGCAGCTGAAGGTCACCCTGATGACCGGCGCCTCGCTCGGCAACGACGTGGACCGCATCCTGACGGAGGCCGGGGTGCTGGCCCGCCGCCTGCCGTTCCAGGCCGACCCGGTGCTGCGCAAGGCGATCAACCGCGGCGAGGTGATGTTCGTCGACCAGCACCTGTCGGAGACGGTCGAGCTTCTGCGCTCCCGCCAGATGGGGCCGGTGGACGTGGCGGTGATCGAGGCCTGCGCGATCACGGAGACGGGCGGGATCGTCCCCACCACCTCCATCGGCAACTCCGCGACCTTCGCCATCCTGGCCGAGAAGGTCATCGTCGAGCTGAACCTGACCCAGCCGCTCGACCTGGAGGGGATGCACGACGTCTACATCCCGACGCGACGTCCCTTCCGCGAGCCGATCCCGGTGGTGACCGCGGAAAGCCGCGCCGGCCTGCCCTGCATTCCCATCGACCCGTCGAAGATCGCCGCCATCGTGGTGACCCGCAAGCAGGACAGCAGCGCGACCATCCTGCCGCCGGACGGCGAGACCAGGGACATCGCCGGGCATCTGATCGAATTCCTCGACCGCGAGGTGCGGCAGGGCCGGCTGGGCCGCTCGCTGAACCCGCTCCAGGCCGGCATCGGGACGATCGCCAACGCCGTGCTGCACGGCATGATCGACAGCCCGTTCCACGACCTGACCATGTACAGCGAGGTCCTGCAGGACAGCACCTTCGACCTGTTCGACGCCGGCAAGCTGACCTTCGCCTCGGGCTCCTCCATCACGCTGAGCGCCGGGAAATACGCCGAGGTCCTGCCGAGGATCGGCAGCTACAAGGGCCGGCTTCTGCTGCGCCCGCAGGAAATCTCCAACCACCCGGAGGTGATCCGCCGGCTGGGCGTGATCGGCATCAACACGGCGCTGGAGTGCGACATCTACGGCAACGTGAACTCGACCCACGTCAACGGCACGCAGATGATGAACGGCATCGGCGGCTCCGGCGATTTCGCCCGCAATGCCCACCTCGCCATCTTCGTCACCAAGTCGCTGGCCAAGGACGGGAAGATCTCCAGCGTCGTGCCGATGGTCACCCACACCGACCACAACGAGCATGACGTGGACGTGCTGGTGACCGAGACCGGTCTGGCCGACCTGCGCGGCCTCGCCCCGCGCGAGCGGGCGGAGACGATCATCCGCAACTGCGTCCACCCCAGCTACCGCGAGCTGGCGCTGGACTATCACCGCCGGGCGCTGCAGCGCGGCGGGCACACGCCGCATCTGCTGGAGGAGGCCTTCTCCTGGCACCTGCGCTACCAGCGGACGGGCAGCATGCAGCCGGGCTGAGCGCCGTGACGGGGGCGTGGGCGGATCAGGGGCAGACGGCCTCGACGATCCGGCACACGTCCCCGGCGGTGCGCGGGGTGAAGCGGGCGAGCAGCCCGCCGCGCAGTTCCGGCACGATCAGCGACACCGGCTGTTCGGCGGGAACCGTCAGGTCGTGGTCGAGGTCGCAGACGCTGACGTAATCCAGCCCGTCCAGGGCGACCAGGAGCGACTGCCGCCCCCGCTCGTCGACGGCGTGGGCGATGGCCCGGCCGTTGGCGGCGGCGTAGGCGGCGGCCTGGTCGCGGGTGTAGCGGGAGACCGGCAGCACCCGCAGCGACGGGTGGCTGCGCAGGACCGTGGCGATGAGGGCGTTGAGGCCGCTGGACAGGCTCGGCATGGGTTCCAAAGGCTTCCGACTGTGGAGCGCCATGCTACCACGAATTCGGCCGTTTGGGGCGCTGCCCCCGCGCGCCGCGACAATGGTCACGCGGGGGTCACGCGGGGGGCACGCTCTGCTGACAAAGGCCGCGACCGCCGATTGAGGACGGGCGTAAGCCTGATGAGTCAGGCTTACGCTTGATGGGATCAGCCGGCGCGGACCCGGGCGATGAAGCCCTGGATCTCGTCGCGCAGCAGGTCGGAGTCGCGCGACAGGCTGTTCGCCGCATCCAGCACCTCCGCGGCGGCCTCGCGCACGTCGGTGGCCGACTGGCTGACGCCGCCGATGTTGCCGGAGACCAGCCGGGTGCCCTGGGCCGCCTGCTGGATGTTGCGGCCGATCTCGTGCGTGGCGGCGGTCTGCTCCTCGACGGCGGCGGCGATGGCGCCGGCGATGGCGTCCACGTCGGCGATGGTCCGGGCGATGTTGCGGATGGCCGTCACCGTGCCTTCGGTGATCGCCTGGATCTCGGTGATCTGGCTGGCGATCTCCTCGGTCGCCTGGGAGGTCTGGGTGGCCAGCGCCTTCACCTCGTGGGCGACCACGGTGAAGCCCTTGCCGGCCTCGCCGGCCCTTGCGGCCTCGATGGTGGCGTTCAGCGCCAGCAGGTTGGTCTGGCTGGCGATGTTCTGGATCAGGTTGACGACGTCGCCGATCTTCTGGGCGGCGGTGGCCAGCCGCTCGACCAGCGCGTTGGTCCGTTCCCCTTCGGCCACGGCGTCGCGGGCGACCGTCGCGGCGCCGTTGACCTGACGGCCGATCTCCCCGATGGAGCTGCCGAGCTGCTCCGACGCGGCGGCGACCGTCGCGACGTTGGCCGACGCCTGCTCCGTCGCGACGGCGACTGAGGAGGCCTGCTCCGTCGTCGTCTCGGCGGCGCCGGTCATCGTCTGCGCGTTGCTCTGGAGCTGGCGGGCGGCCTGCGAAACGGCGTGGACCACGCCCTGCACGTTGGCGTCGAACTGGTCGGCCAGGGCCAGCATGGCGGCCCGGCGGTCGGCCTCCATCTGGCGCTTCTGCGCGTCGCTCTCCTCCTGGAGGCGCCGCATCTCCAGCCCGTTGTTCTTGAAGACCTGGAGCGCGCGCGCGAGCAGGCCGACCTCGTCCGTGCGCCCGGTGCCCTGGATGGCGACGGTCAGGTCGCCGGCGGCGATCGAGGTCATTTCCGACGTCAGGCGGTTGAGCGGACGCACGACGAAGAACAGCAGGATGGAGCCCAGCAGGCCGAAGGCGAACAGCAGGCCGGCGCCGGCGACCGTGTAGAGCCGCGTCATGACCTGCTGGGAGAGTGCGGTGGCGCGCTTCTCGGCCTCGCGCGTGTCGGCCATGCTCTGCTCCACCCGCTCGCCCAGCGCGGCGGTCAGCTTCTGCCGGACGGGGCGGCCGACGTCGATGGACACGCGGATGGCGCCGTCGGTGTCGAAGCCGCGGGCCAGCTGCACGGTCGTCTGGGCGACGCGCTCATACTCGCCGACGATCGACTTGATGGCCTGGATGCTCTCGCGCTCCGCCGGGTCGTCGTAGGCCTCGGCCAGCGTGTCGATGGCCGACAGCGCCTTGGCGATGTTGGCGGTGAGCTGCGCGTTGGCGGCGTCGATGGCCTCGCGGGAGGAGGCGACGATGGCGTTCGCCTCGGTGTCCATGGCGTCGCCCAGCGCCGACTGCACGGCGATGGTGGCGCCGAGCCGGTCGGCGACCAGTTCGGTGATGCGGGCGGTTGAGCGTGTCAGATCGGAGATCGCGCTCCGGGCGGTCCAGACGAGGCTGGCGATGACGATCAGCAGAACAAGAACGGGAACAAGGATCTTGTGCAATAACTTGCGGTTCGAGAACCAGCGGTGCAGCGGCATGTCCAGGGCTTTCCAGTAAGGCGGGCTCGATCGGTGGGGCGGCGCGGGCGCCAGGAGCCGGGTCCAAAAAAATTCCCCCGCAGCCTTGCGGCACGCGGGGGGAGGTGAGACGCGCCGTCAGCCGGCCAGCCGGTCCCAGCAGCCGTCTAAGGCTGGGGACAGCTTGTGCTTCATGATGCGCTGGCTGGGGGTGCGCTCGAACTCCTCGACCACCGCGATGTAGCGCGGATTCTGATAGGGAGCGAGCTGTTTTCCGAGCCAGCCGGACAGCGACGGGATGTCCAGCGTCGCCCCGGCCTTCGCTTTCACGAACAGCTTGATGTCCTGCTCGCCGACATCGGCGGCCACTCCGATGATGGCGCAGTCCTCGACGGAGGGGTGGGTGGCCGCGACATGCTCGACCTCCCAGGCCGAGACGTTCTCGCCCTTGCAGCGCACGCTGTCGGTCATCCGGCCGTGGAACAGCAGCGTCCCGCTTTCGTCGAGCGAGCCGAGGTCGCCGGTGTGCAGGGCGCCGTCCTTGAGCGCGCGGGCCGTCGCCTCCGGGTTGCGGAAATAGCCGGCGAAGATGGCGCCGGGGCGGTCGGTGCGGACGACGATCTCGCCCCGCTCGCCCCGCGGCACCGGCTTGCCGGCGCCGTCCAGCAGCTCCACCGTGAACCAGGGCATCGGGCGGCCGACCGCGCCGACCACGCCCTCGTCGTTGCAGGTGGTGATGCTCGACGCCTCGGTCATGCCGTAGCATTCGCGGATCTGCACCCCGAACCGCTCCTCGAAGGGCGTCCAGGTCTCCTTGGGGCAGCCGCCGCCCCAGGCGATGCGCACCGGGTGGTCGCGGTCGCGCGGCGAGACCGGCTGCTTGAGCAGGATCTGCAGGATGCCGCCCAGGTAATGGATGTGGGTCGCCCCGTATTCCCGCACCTGATCCCAGAAGCGGCTGGCGCTGAAGCGGTCGACCATGGCGAGCGACACGCTGCGGATCAGCGGCATGACGATCATCTGCGCGCCGCCGATGTGGTACAGCGGCTCCCACACGAACAGCACGTCACCGTCGCGGGCGGCGGAGACGCGGGCCACCGCCTCGCCGGCCAGCCGCATCATGCGGTGCGACACCAGCACGCCCTTGGGCCGCCCGGTGGTGCCCGAGGTGTACATGATGGCGAAGGTGTCGTCGGGGGCGGGCGGCGCCTCCTCGAAGGCGGAGCCGGACTCCAGCAGGGACTCCAGCCGCAGGGCGGCGGACGGGTCGCCCTGGACGATCATCGGCGTGCCGGCGGGAACCGCGCCCGTCTCGGCGATCACCGGCAGGAACTCGGCCTCGGCGACGATGGCGCCGGGCTCCGAATGCTCCAGGATGTAGCGCAGCCCCTCGCCGCGCTGCTGGGCGTTGATCGGCACCCAGACCAGCCCCGCCTTGGCGAGGCCGAACAGGGTGGAGAGCACCAGCGGGCTGTTGCGCAGCATCAGCGCCACGCGGTCGCCGGGCTTCAGCCCCAGCCGCCGCAGCTCCGCCGCCACGCCGTCGGACTGGCGGTCGAGCGTGGCGAAGCTCAGCGCCTCGCCGTTGAAGCGGGCGAACAGGCGGGCGCGTCCGGTCCGGGCCGCCTGCGTGAACAGGCGGACGAACCCTTCTTCGAAATCGGACATGATGCGTATCTCGAATGCGTTTGGTCGGTTGGTTGCGGCCGAAGGGGGGCGGATCAGCGCGCCGGACGGCGCAGCCACTCCGCCATCAGCAGCAGGGCCATCACGATCGCGAAGACCACGACGGACACGGCGGCCAACGTCGGGTTCAACTGCAGGATCATGTCGTCCCACATCTGCTTGGGCAGCGTGGTCTTGACGCCGCCGCTGACGAAGATCGCCACGGTCAGCTCGTCGAAGGAGGTGATGAAGGCGAACAGGAAGGCCGCCACCAGACCGCCGCGGATCAGCGGCACGGTGACCAGCATCAGCGTCTTGAAGCGGTTCGCCCCCAGCGTCGCCGCCGCCTGGTCCAGCCGCCAGTCGTGCCCCTTGACCACCGCGGAGATGGCGACGAAGGCGAAGGGCAGGGCCAGCACCGTGTGGCCGATGATCAGGCCGAGGTCGGTGGCGACCAGCCCGATCTGGGCGAACAGGTAGAACAGCCCGACCGCGATGACGATGCGCGGCACGATCATCGGCGCCAGGAAGAAGGCGAAGATCGCTCCCCGCCAGCGCGAGGAGGAGCGGGCCAGCGCCAGCGCGGCCAGGCCGGCCACCAGCGTCGCCAGGATCGCCGTGGCGAAGGCCACCGCGAACGAGCGGATCGTCGCCGACACCCAGAGGTCGGAGGTGAAGTAGACGCGGAACCACTCCAGCCCGTAGCCCGGCGGCGGGAAGTCGAGGAAGGGGGAGGTGGTGAAGGCGATGGGAACGACGACCAGCGCCGGGGCGACCAGGAAGACGATCACCGCCGCGGAATAGAGCGGCAGCAGACGGTCCATCACCTTCGGCCCCAGCAGGCGCCCCACCGGTCCGCCCAGCGCCGTCGACGCCTTGGCGAGCGCCGACAGGATGCCCATGCCGGCCCCGCGCAGGCGGCCCTGGCCGCCGCCGGTCCGCCCGGAGGTCTCGCCCGACAGGGAGGACAGGCCGAACAGCCGGTCGTAGACCCAGCAGGTGACCAGCGCCGCGAGCAGCATGAAGGTGGCCAGCGCGCCCGCGAAGGCCCAGTTCAGCATCTCCTGGATCTGCGAGATGATGAGCTGCGCCAGCATGGTCTGCTGCGGCCCGCCGAGCAGAGCCGGCACGATGAAGAAGCCCAGCGAGGAGATGAAGGTCAGCAGGCCCGCCGCCGCGACGCCGGGCAGCGAGAGCTGGAAATAGACCAGCCAGAAGGCGTTGGCCGGCGGCGCGCCCAGCGTCTCCGCCGCCTGGACCAGCCGGCGGTCGACGGTGGTCATCACCGGCAGCATGGTCAGCACGGCCAGCGGCAGCATGGCGTGGACCATGCCTGCCATCACGCCGAACTCGTTGTGCAGCAGCGGCAGGGGCGACATCCCGGTGCCGGAGAGGATCTGGTTGATGACGCCGGTGCGCCCGAGGATGACCATCCAGGCGAAGGTCTTGACCAGATAGCTGGTCCAGAAGGGCACCATCACCGCCAGGATCGCCAGCCCGCGCTGGCGCTCCGGCAGCTGCGCCAGCCAGTAGGCCAGCGGATAGCCGAACAGGAGCGACAGCAGGGCGGTCAGCCCGGCGATGCGGAAGGTGCTCATCAGGACGCGGAAATAGACGTCCGTGGCGACGATGCGGGCGTAATGGTCGCCGGTCCAGGCCGAGGTCTCCAGGTCCTGGACGCTGAGGCCGAGCAGCCGCAGCACCGGGAACAGGAAGAAGATGGCCAGAAAGGCGAGGCCGGGGGCGGCCAGCCACAGCGGTCCGAAGCGCAGCCGCCGCCGCGCCGCGGCGAAGGCGCCGTCATGGTTCAGGGTGGCGGCGCTCATGACACCAGCACCCCGGCGTCGGCGCGCCAGCGCACCGCGACGACCTCGCCCAGCCGCGGCGGGGCGGTGCCGCGGCGCAGGCGGACGGTGATCGTCTCCTCGCCGCCGAGCGACACCAGAACACGCGTCTCGGAACCGGCGTAGACGGTGTCCACGACCTCGCCCCGCACCTCGTTGTCGCCGTCGCCGTCGATGTCGAGCTGTTCGGGCCGGACGACCAGCGTGCCGTCCTGGCTGTCCGGCGTGTCGGCGGACAGGCGGAAGCTGCCGTTGCCGGTGACCAGCATGGGCGCCCCGCTGCCGTCGCGACGGACCTGCCCGCGGAAGATGTTCGACACGCCGATGAAGTCGGCGGCGAAGGCGGTCTTCGGGCGGGCGTAGATGTCGTGCGGGGTGCCGAGCTGCTCGATGCGGGCGTGGTTCATCAGGCAGATGCGGTCCGACATGGCCAGGGCTTCCTCCTGGTCATGGGTGACGTAGATGATCGTCGCGCCGGTCTCGCGGTGCAGGCGCTTGATCTCGTACTGCATGTGCTCGCGCAGCTTCTTGTCGAGCGCTCCCAGCGGCTCGTCCATCAGGATGACCGAGGGCTGGTAGACGAAGCAGCGCGCCAGGGCGACGCGCTGCTGCTGCCCGCCGGACAGCTCCTTGGGGAAGCGCCCGGCGAGATGGCCCAGATGGACCATCTCCAGCGCCTCCTTCACGCGCCGCGCCAGGTCCGCCGGGGCGACGCCGCGCATGCGCAGGGGAAAGCCGATGTTCTCCGCCACCGTCAGGTGGGGGAACAGGGCGTAATGCTGGAAGACGAGACCGATGTCCCGCTTGTGCACGGGGGTCCGGGTCTCGTCCTGGCCATCGATCAGGATGCGCCCGCCGCTGGGCTCGACCAGCCCGCAGATCATCTGCAGCAGCGTGGTCTTGCCGGACCCCGACGGGCCGAGCAGCGTCAGGAACTCGCCCGCCGGGACTTCCAGGCGGGTGGGTTCCAGCGCCGTGATGGCGCCGTACCGTTTGGTCAGTCCGTCGACCAGCAGCTTCGGCGTGGCGGCGGCCCCGGCCTGGACCGGCGCTGTCCGCGCCTGTGCGAGCGGTGAGAGCATGGCGGCGGGTCTCCTTTCCGAAGGCGGGCTTAGCCGAGGATCCAGGCGTTGAAGCGCTCGTTCATCTTCGACCGGTTGGCGCCCCACCAATCCTCCTTGGCGATGGTCATCACCTTCAGATTGTCTTCGAAGGTGGGCAGCGCCTGGGCGCGCTCCTTCGGGATGCTCTTGTAGGCGTCGAGGTTGGTCGGGCCGTAAGCCAGCACCTCGGTGAAGACGGCCTGACGGGTCGGGTCGGCGCAGAACTTGATGAACTGGCGGGCGGCGTCGGCGCGCGGGTTGCCGCGCGGGATGCCCCAGCCCTCGATCGAGTAGAGGCCCTGGTTCCAGTTGATCTTCACCGGGGCGCCGCCATCGATCACCGCCTGGGCGCGGGCGTTCCACAGGGCGATCATGTCGACCTCGCCGCTCTGGATGAGCTGGCTGGACTGGGCGCCGCCCGTCCACCACACGGCGACGTGCGGCTTGATGCGGTCGAGCGCCTTGAAGGCGCGATCGACGTCGAGCGGGTAGAGCTTGTCGAGCGGCACGCCGTCGGCGAGCAGCGCCTGCTCCAGCGTGTCGATCGGGTTCTTGCGCAGCGAGCGGCGGCCCGGGAACTTCTCGACGTTCCAGAAATCGGCCCAGCTCTGCGGCGCGTTGGAGGCGAACTTGTCGGCGCGGTAGCCGAGGATGGTCGAATAGACGTCGGTGCCCATCCAATGGGTGGTCAGCGACTCCGGCATCAGGCCGGGCACGTCCGCCGCGGTGAAGTTCAGCGGCTCCAGCAGGTTCTGCGTCATCAGGATGTCGCGGGCCGACAGGGTCAGGGTGCAGACGTCCCAGGTGTAGGACTTGGTCTCCACGATGGCCTTGAACTGGGCGGTCGGTTCGGCCTCGCGGGCGACGTTGACCACCTTGATGCCGGTCGCCTTCTCGAACGGATCGTAGAAGGCCTTGCGGAAAGCCGGGCTGTAGGGGCCGCCCGGGTCGGCGACGGTGATCTGCGTGGCGGCGAAGGCCGGACGGAGCAGCCCGGCGGGCAGGGTGGCGCCCAGCGCGACGCCGGCGGCTCCCTTCATCAGGCTGCGGCGGTCCATGGAGAAGAAGGACTTGCTCATGTGAAACTCCCTGTTCTGCGGCCGGGGCGTCTCTGTTGCCCCGGTGGAGGAGCGCCGCCGTGGCGGCGCGGGTGGGCGGATCGTTGCGCCCAGGAAAATCGTGCTTGGGGCCTCGCGCTTGGGGCCCGGGCCCGGGTTACGCGCGCTTCGCGGCGCGCTTGGCGAGGAACTCCTCCATCATCCGGGCCGGTTCGCCGGACGCGTAGGCCTCGCGCTGGATGCGCACGCCGGCGGCCAGGGCGTCGCGGAAGCCGGCCTCGGTCATCTCGCGGAAGCGCTGCTTGTCCAGCCGCATGGCGACCGGCGGCTTGGCGGCCAGCTCCTCGGCCAGGGCCAGCGATTCGGCCATGACGCGGTCCTGCGGGACGATGCGGTTGATCAGGCCGATGCGGTGGCTTTCCTCGGCGTCCATCAGACGGCCCGACAGCGTCAGGTCGATGGTGCGGGCCAGACCGATCATCTCCTTCATGATCCACGGGCCGGTGGTGCTGGCGATGCCCGAGTTGATCTCCGGCTGGC